>CADCWL010000050.1 GCA_902806405.1 uncultured Thermomicrobiales bacterium
TGACGGCACGCTCTTGGTCGACGAGAAGCGGAGACGGCCGTTCGCCGCGCCCCAACCGGCGACGAAGCCCGGCGGGATGGTGGCGTCCGTCAGCCCGCGCCCGGCCGCGGAGGGGCTTCGCGTGCTCGGCGCGCGGCCTTCGGCCCCGTGGCTCCGCGGCGGCACGGGACGCTTCCTCAGGACGCCGGGGCCGCGTGGACGTGGAGCAGGGCATCCTGCCCTCCCGGACGGATCGGTTCCGATGGAGCCCCCGCTGATGCGCCTCCCCTCCTTCCTCCCCTCCTCCATCCCGCGCCCATCCCGCGGCCGCTTTGGGCGGCCCGGTGAGGGCCCGGCCGGCGGTGCAGCGGTCGCCGCGGACGGGGCGCTCTTCGACGAGGCCCTGCTGGGGCGGCTGCGCCGCCTGACCCTCCTCGCCGGCAACGCCCGGCCGGAGGGGATCGCCGGGGAGCACCGCTCCCGCCGCCGCGGCGCCTCCCCGGAGTTCGCCGACTTCAAGAGCTACAGCCAGGGGGACGACTTCCGCCGGATCGATTGGAACACGTATGCCCGCCTCGACGGCCTCTTCGTCCGCCTCAGCGAGGTGACGACCGAGCTCAACGTCCACGTTCTGCTCGACGCCAGCGCCTCGATGGACTGGCGGGGCGACCGGAGCCTGCCGACCAAGCTGACCTACGCCCGGCGCCTCGCGGGTGCGATCGGTTATGTCGCGCTCTGGCACTTCGACCGGGTCGTGATCGCCCCTTTCGGCGACGCGGTGGGCGTCCCCTTCGGCCCCGCGCAAGGCCGGTCCCACCTGGTGCCGATGCTGCGATACCTGGAGCGGTTGGAGCCGCTCGGCCGGACCGCGCTGACCGGGACGATCGACCGCTACGCCCGCGCCCGCCGCCGTCCCGGCTATCTTGTCGTCGTCTCCGACCTCCTCTCCGGCGAGCCGGCGGAGCTGCGCGATCTCCTCCGCGGCCTGCGGGGCCGGGGGTGGCGGACGGTCATCCTCCACGTCCTCGACGCCGCCGAGGTGGCGCCGGACGCCGCCGTCCGCTATCTCTCGGCCGACGGACCCGGGGGGGCGGCCCGCCCCCCCGCCGAACTGGTCGACGTGGAGGGCGGCGAGCGCCTCCGTCTCTCGCCAACCGACGGCGTCGTCGACCGCTACGTCGCCCTGGTCGAGGGGTGGCTGGCGGAGATGGAGACGATCTGCCGAGAGGAGGACGCGCTCTACGCCCGGCTGCTGACCAGCTGGGAGTTCGAGGAGGTCGTCCTCGGCCTGCTTCACCGGCGGGGGATGGTCGCGTGAGCGTGCTCGTCCCCCTCGGTCTGGCGGCCCTCGTTGCCCTCCCGATCGTCGTCCTGCTCCACATGCGCCACACCACGCCGCTGGTGCGGCCGGTGCCGACGCTCCGCTTCTGGCTGGCGGCCGAGCCGGAGCGGACCGAGCGGACTCGCTTCATGCGTCCACCGCTGAGCCTGCTCCTGCTGCTCCACCTCGCGATCGCCGCCCTCCTCGCCGCCGCCCTCGTCCGGCCGGTCGCCACCGGCGCCTGGGCGGCGCTCGGTGCCCTCCGCACCGAGCCCCAGCACCTGATCCTCCTCCTCGACGGCTCGACCAGCATGGTCGCCACCGACACCCCGTCGGGGAGGAGCCGCTATGAGGAGGCGCGGGCCGCGGCGGGGGAGCGCCTCGCGACGCTGCGCGAAGGGGACGTCGCGACCCTCATGCTGCTCGGCACCCGGACCGCGACCTTCGGCGCGACCGACGCCGCCTCATTGCGTGCCCTCCGGGATCGGATGGGCCGACTCGATCCCCCGGGCGGTCGGGCCGACCTCGACGCGGCGATCGCGCTCGCCCGCGACCTGCGGTTACCAGACCTCGAGGACCGCGTCGTCGTCCTCTCCGACGGCGCGGTGGCCGCGGATCCGGGCACGGTCGCCGACCTCGGCGCCCCGGTCGACCTGGCGCTGGTCGGGGGGGCAGTGACGGGCCAGGCCGCCGACAACGTCGCGGTCGTCGACCTCTCGGCGCGCGCCACCCCGAGCAACCCCGACCTGCTTGAGCTCTACGCCCGGGTCGTCAACTTCGGGGCGTCCGAGGTGGCGGCGCCGGTCGTTCTCATCGGCGACACGCTGGAGA
Organism: uncultured Thermomicrobiales bacterium; assembly: GCA_902806405.1. Taxonomy (GTDB): domain Bacteria; phylum Chloroflexota; class Chloroflexia; order Thermomicrobiales; family UBA6265; genus CADCWL01. The sequence goes on from CADCWL010000050.1 coordinate 2,132, forward strand.
TCGGTCGGCGGCAGGTGACGCTGCCGGCGAACGGCGGCGCCGTCGAGCTGACCTGGCCGCTTCCCCCAGGGACGGCCGAGGTGACGGTCCGCGCCGATGCCGCCGACCCGTTGGCCGCCGACAACGTTGCCTCCCTCGTCCTGCGGCAGGCGAGCGCGGACGACCTCGCGCTGCGCGTCCTGCTCGTCTCCGACGCGCCGGGCGATCTGCATCGCGTTCTCCTCTCGCTCGAGGGCGCCGAGATCACGACCGAGCCGCTCGTCAATCTCCAAGCCGCGACGACGGGTGGCGCCTATGACCTCATCGTCTTCGAGAAGACGTCCCCCTCGCCCGAGCAGTTGGCCGCGCTCGCGACCCCGCTTCTGTTCGTCAACCCGCCGCCCGACGGCCCCTTCCCGACCGAAGGCACGATGCCGCAACCGACCGTCGCCAACCTGCGCACCCAGGACCCGCTGCTGGCCGGGGTCGACCTTGGCGGGGTCACCTTTGGGGAGACGCCGATCTACGCCGCCGGCGGCGTCCAGACGGTGGTCGTCTCTGCCACCGACGGGCCGCTCGTCTTCCGGGCTGAGGTGGGTGGGCAGCGATCGGTGACCCTCGCCTTCGATCCGGCCGCCTCGAACCTGCCGCGACGCGTCGCCTTCCCGATCCTGATCGCCAACGTCGTCGAGGCCCTCGCCCCCAGCCCTCTCCCCGCCGCCGTGCCCCTCGGCGACCCGCTCCGCTACCGGCCGCGAGCCACCGCCGCGACCGTCCGCGTGACGCCCCCGGGGAGCGACGCGGTCGATCTGCCGCTCGCCGCCGCCCCCGACGGCCCGGACGCCGCGGCGCTCCCGCTGGAAGGCCGTCTCCGCGAGATCGCCTTCGCCGATACCGGGCGCCCCGGTGTCTACGCCGTCGACGAGATCGGCGCGGACGGCGAGATCCTCGGCGGCGGCCGCTTCGTCGTCAACGCCGGCCATCCCCACGAGTCCGAACTGCGCCCGAACGGGGATCTGGCCGGGATCCTGGCAACGGCACGCGGAGAGGGCGGCACGAACGCCGACCGCAGCGGCCTGACCGATTTTTGGCCTCTGCTCGCCGCGCTCGGCCTTGTGTTCCTCGCCATGGAATGGCTGGTTGCCCTGTGGCCGCGGCGACGGGCGACCGGGTTTCGGCCGTCGGCTGGCGGCTTCCCGACGCCCAACCACCGGACCTCCGCCCCCGGCCCTCGTTGATGTCGCGACCCGGAAGGACGTGCCGCGGTGACATCGATCATGCTTCCGTCCGTCGGTCCCGCGCCGGTAGCCGTTAGAAGCCGGCTGATCGTTGAAGGCTGATCGCTCATGACCGACTCCACCCTCACGTTCGCCCGACCGGAGGCGCTCTGGCTGCTGCTCGCCCTGCCCCTCTTCGCGGCGGTCGGCGTCTGGCTCGGGGTGCGGCGGCGGCGGCTGCCGCGGGCCGCGCTGGCGCTACGCTTGGCGGTTGTGGCGCTCCTCGCGCTCGCCATCGCCGAGCCGCTCCTCGCCTCCGGCGCTAACGCCGCCAGCACCGTCTTCGTCGTCGACCGCTCCCGCAGTCTTGCCGACGACGCGAACTCGGCCGCCAACGCCTGGGTCGGGGACGCCCTGGCCGAAGCCGGCGTCGCCGACCGCGCCGCCGTCGTCACCTTCGGCGCCTCCCCCACCCTCGCCGCCCCGCCCGTCCCCGCCGGCGACCTGGACCCGGGGTGGACCGACCCCACCACCGCCGCCGAGCCGGAGCGGGAGCACACGGACATCGAGTCGGCGCTGGCGCTGGCGCGGTCGCTGCCGCTCGGCGGCCAGCGACGGGTCGTCCTCCTCTCCGACGGCGCCGAGACCGACGGCGCGGCGTTGAACCAAGCGGCCCAGGCGGCGTCGGACGGCACGCCGATCGACGTCGTCCCGCTGGAAGGGGTCGGCGAGCGGGACCTCCGGGTGGAAGGCGCGACGGCCCCCACCTCCACCTGGCTCGGCGAGCCGGTGACGGTGCTGGCGAGCGTGAACACCGGCGTTGCCGGCGCCGGCCGTGTCGAACTGTGGGTAGACGGCGCCCTCACCGCGACGCGAGAGGCAGAGTTACCGCAGGGCCTCAGCTCGCACGAGTTCGAGCTGAGCGCCCTGGCGGCCGGCTTCCATGCCCTCGAGGTCCGCGTTGCCGGCCCCCAGAGCGCGGACCGCTTCCCGCAAAACAACCTCCTGCCGCTTGCCCTCACCGTCCGCGACCAACCGCGGCTCCTCCTCGTCGCCCCGCCCGACGCCGACCCCGGCCTCCTGCGCGGCGCGCTGGAGCGGGGCGGCGCCTCGGTGACGGTGGTTCCGCCGCTGGAGGTGCCGTCCCGCCTCTCGGAGCTCGAGGCGTACGACGCGATCGTGCTCGACAACGTGCCGGCCGATGCGCTCACCCTCGACCAGGTCGCCGGGTTGCAGCTCGCCGCCCGCACCCTCGGCCGGGGGTTGATCGTGGTCGGTGGCACGAGCGCCTACGGCCCCGGAGCATACGCCGGGACGCCGCTGGAGGAGGCGCTACCGGTGACGGTCCGCGTCACCGACGGCCGACAGCGGCAGCGGGTGGCCCTCCTCTTGATCATGGATAAGTCGGGCTCGATGAGCTACGACCCGCTCGGCGGTACCGGCAAGATCGAGATGGCGAAGGAGGCGGTAAGGCTCGCCGCCCGCTCCCTGCAGGAGGGGGACCAGGTCGGCGTCCTCGTCTTCAACGACAAGCAGGAGTGGGTGACGACGATGACGACGGTCGGTGGGGAGGCCGACCGGCAGCGGATCGACGACCAGATCGCCGCGATTACCCCCGACGGCGGGACGGAGATCCTGCCGGCCGTCTCGGTCGGCCTCGACGCCATCCGGAACGTCGAGGCCGACGCCCGCCACGTCGTCCTTCTTTCCGACGGCAAGTCCCGGACCGGCACCCGAGAGGGCTACCAGCGCCTGATCGACGATGCCATCGGCGACCGGATCACCCTCTCCACGATCGCGATCGGCGGCGACGCGGACAGCGACCTCCTCAACTTCCTCGCCGACGAGGGGGGCGGCAACTACCACTTCACCGACCGGGCCGAGGAAATCCCGCAGGTGACGCTGGCGGAGGCCCAGAGCGCCGGCAGCCAGGCCGTGATCCGCGGTGACTTCCGCCCGATCCAGACCCAGCCCAGCCCGATCCTGGCCGGCTTCGATCCGGCCGAGCTACCCACCCTCGACGGCTACGACTTCGCCGAGGCCAAGCCCGACGCCCAGGTGGTGCTGACCAGCGACCGGGACGATCCGGTCCTCGCCAAGTGGCAGTACGGTCTCGGCCGGGTCGTTGCCTGGACCGCCGACAACGGTGCCGACTTCGCCGCGCCCTGGCCGATGTGGCCCCGTTATGACGAGTTCTGGGCCGCCCTGGTCCGCTGGACCCTCCCCGATCCGGAGAACCGTCCCCTCCGCGTCGGCGTCGCCCGCGACGGGCCGGAAGCGGTCGTTACCGTCGAGACCGTCGACGGGACCGGAAACGCCGCGAGCCTCGGTGACACCACGGCGACGATCACGTCCCCTTCCGGCGCCGTCGTCGCCGACCGTCCGCTCTCCCGGACCGGTCCCGGTCAGTCGCAGCTGCGCGTTGCCGCGCCGGAGACGGGCGCCTACCGCGTGGAGCTGACCCAACGCCGCGGCGACCGGACCGTGACCGAGCTCGCCGGCTTCGCCGTCCCCCCCTCCCCCGAGCTGCAGCCCGCCCCCGGTGCCCCCGCCCTGCTGCGCGCCCTTGCCGACCGCACCGGGGGCCGCGTCCTCTCCCTCGACGACCCAAGCACCGCCTTTGCCGACGACGCCCTGCGCGGCACGCCGCTGCGCGACTATCGACCGCTCTGGGCCTTTCCCCTGGCGGCGTCGCTCGCGCTGCTGCTGATCGAATTGGCGGTGCGGATGGGCGCGCTCGGATCGTTGCCACGACTCTCGAGGAGATAGTCTGCTCACCCGCTGAGGAGGCGCCAAGCGAGGGCGAGGGTGCAGCCGGGCGGGTTCTCCACGGCGCTGCAGTATGATCCCCGATTGGACCAGACCGCTGCGACGATGCAGCGAGCGCCGGAGACATCGCTATGGGGAGCCTGAGCGGTTGGATCGCCGTCAAGGGGTCGGTGCTCGCTGCCGGTGCGACTCCCTCGTGTTCCCCCCAGCGGCAGGGCAGGCCTCTGTTGACGGTGGGACGGCCTCACGGCGCCGAGAACGCGGTGGACCGGGCATCGGTCGAGGGGGTGCCCGTCGAGCTTGGCATAGAGGACGGCATCAATGAGGCGCAGGACGATCGAGGACTCCCTCGCCCTTCCGTACGTAGTGGGGGTAATCCAGAACGAGGCCGGTTGCTTTGTGATTGGGGAACCCCTGCAGTTGTACGACGCTGACCGACTGGGCGGACGATCTATCACCGGCGATCAAGGGCGCGGAAAGCGCCTCGATCGGCGTGGGCCTGGCGTGCGGAGACGCGGTCCCGGTCGCCGGCGTAGCAACCTCGGAGACACTTCGCCTCCACATGATCGAGAAGTCGTCCTCCGGCGTCGCCCGGCGAGCGGGCTACGATGGCATGACCGTGGAGCGACGCGTGATACGCCCGTCACTCACCGTGGGCCACGAGTGATGGGACCGGTCCGGCTGGGCGACCGCTCCTCTACGCTTCTGCACGGTCGCCCTCGCGATTTGCGAGCCCTCTCGAGGGCGCGGGCCTCCGACTCCCAGCGCATCCGATGATCAAGGTTAACGTCCACACTGACGCCACCGGACTCCAGAACGATCTGCCCCTCAACCGGATCAGCGACACGCTGCACCGCTCCGACAGCCTGCTCTGGGTCGACCTGATCGCCCCCACCCCGGACGAGCTCCGCCTCGTCGGCCAGGAGTTCGCCTTCCACCCCCTGGCCATGGAGGACGCCGCGCGCCGACACCAGCGCCCCAAGCTGGACCATTACGACGGCTTCCTCCTCCTCGTCTTCTATGGCCTGCAGACGGAGAACGGCCGGCCTCGCACCCGCGAGGTGACCCTCTTTGCCGGCAAGAACTACCTCGTCACCGTCCACGATGGGTCCTTGCCGGAGATCCCGGAGACGGCGGACCGCTGGTGCCAGAACGTCGCCAACCTGGGCAACCGCGGCGTCGGCCTCCTCGTCTACTCCCTCCTCGACGCCCTCGTCGACGGCTACTTTCCCTGCATCGACGAGTTGGCCGACCGCGTGGAGGAGCTCGAAACCGCGATCTTCAAGCCGGGCGAAGCCGGCGAACAGGCCGCGATCTTCGCGCTCAAAAAGGATCTCCTCGCCATCCGGCGGGTCCTCGGCCCGGAGCGGGACGTGATGAACGTCCTGGTTCGCCGCGATGCCCCCGTCTTCGGGGTGGACGGCGCGAGCGTCGTCGTCTATTTCCAGGACGTCTACGACCACATCCTTCGCGTTACCGATGCCGTCGACACCTACCGCGACCTCCTCTCAAGCGCCCTCGACGCGCACCTCTCGATGACCTCCTTCCGCCTGAACGAGGTCGTCAGGCGCCTGACCGCGTCGTCGATCATCCTGATGTCGATCACTCTGATCGCGGGTATCTACGGCATGAACTTCGAGCACATGCCGGAGCTCTCCTGGACCTTCGGTTACCCGTTCGCCCTGGGATTGATGACGGCGGTGGCGGGCGCCCTGGTCGTCCTCTTTCGGCGAATCCACTGGCTTTAGCCATCTGGACCCCGTGTCTATGGTGATACCGTAAATCGGCCTTCCTTGGTGTAACCAGTTTGTAATGGAGTTCGCGCGGTGCGGCACGGGGAGTCGGCCAGGGCGCGTGGCAGCCGTAGCGTTGCTAGATCTGCTCCAGCACCAGCCCCGCGATGACCATGTAGATGAGCAGACCGGTCGCGTCGACCAGGGTGGTGATCAACGGCGCGGAAACGACCGCTGGGTCGATCCGAAGTCGGCGCAGGACGAGAGGCAGCACCGCTGCGACGGTAGTCGACCAAAGCGTGACGCAGACGATCGTGGCTCCGACGACGATGCCGATCGCGCTTCCCTGAGCGAACCCGACGCGGAGGAGGGCGCCCAGCCCCATGATCAGGCCCACCGCCAGCCCGACCGCCATCTCCTTCCCCAGAACCCAGCCGACGTCCCGGAGCTGGACCTCCCCCAGCGCGATCGCCCGCACCAGCGTGGTGACCGTCTGGCTACCGACGTTGCCGCCGATGCCAATGATCAACGGCAGGAAGAGGGTCAGCGCGTCCACCGTATCGAGGGTCTCCTCGAACGCCTCCAGGACCTGACTCGTCAGCAGTCCGGCCACGAACAGGAAGAGCAGCCAGCCGATGCGGCGCCGCACCAGCAGCGCGACGCCCGCGAGGCGATACGGGGTTTCCAACGGCTGGGAGCCGCCGAGCCGCTCGATGTCCTCCGTTGCCTCCTCCTCGAGGACGTCGGCGACGTCGTCCTGGGTGATGATCCCGAGCAGACGGTCTGCCTCGTCGACGACGGGCACCGCCAACAGGTTGTGGTCGGTCAGGAGGCGGGCCGCCGTCTCCTGATCGGCGTCGGCTCGGACACGGACCGCATCCGCGATCATCAGGGAGCGGACCGGCGTCTCCGGTCGTGTCAGGACCAGGTTGTGGAGCGAGAGGACGCCGAGCAGCCGCTCGGCAGGGTCGATGACGTAGACGTAGTAGAGGGTCTCCGCCTCCTCGGCGACGCGACGGAGGGCGGCGATGGCCTGGTCGGCGCGCAGATCGGGGGCGACGGCGACAAAGGCCGGCGTCATTCTGCCCCCCGCGGTGTCGGCCGGGTAGGCGAGCAACTCGCGGATCTCGGCCGCCTCGGCCGGCTCCATCTCGATCAGCAGCTGCTCGGCTTCGCCCGAGGCGAACTCCTCCATGACGTCGGTGGCGTCGTCGGGGTCCATTGCCTCGAGGAGGTCGGCCGCCTCGTCCCGGCTCAGCAAGCGGAGGATTGCCGCCGCCGCCGCCGGGTCGAGCTCCTCGAGGAGCTCGGCGATCTCCGCCTCCGGCAACCACTCGAGCAGAACCGCGACCTCGCTCGGGTCGAGCCGGGGAACGACATCCGCCCACTCCGACGGACCGAGGCGATTGGCGAGTCCGTGGATACCCCGGTCGCGCCGCTCGGCAATCAGGTCGCGGACCTCGGAGAGGAGATCTTCGGTCGCCATCGCGGACTCCGGGTGATCGAGCGACCGGTAACGCCGACCCGCCGTCCGCCCATCCCGGGCGGCGGCGGTGGGCCTTGGGAGCCTGGCGACACGGAAATGCCCCCGGGGGCACGGGGGCAACGTCGCTTGCCGGGCGCACCACAACGGGGACCACTCCGGCGGCGCGGCGGCTGAGTGTAGGGGCCCGCCCTCCCCTCGGTCAAGTGCAGCCGCCGGAATGCCCTCCACCCCGCTGCGGTATTGAGAACCGGCACCTCTAGAGGGGCAGAGCGGAGCGCACGCTGGGGCTCCCGATCACCGCCGCGGTCTTCCTATCGTTTATGTTATGTCATGTCGAAAGTAGCGTCAGCTGTCTTGCCCTCCCGCGCCGCGGCAGGTGCCGGTAGCGTCTGATGGCCGTGCGTGTCCACCCCGGTGGACTTCCCGTGCGCAGGGTGATCGAGGACCGCGCCAAGCCAGCGAGCGGCGTCCTCCGTCCACTCGTCGACCGCCCCGTAGAGCCCGTGACCGCCCTCCGGGAACCAGACCAGCGTCCCCAACTCCCCGACCGCGCGCGCCAAGCGCACCGACTCGGAGGGCGGTACGAGGAGGTCCCCTGCGGCTCCCACGACCAGCAAGGGGCAGCGCAACCGTCGTCCGATCTCCGGCAGGGCGAATCCGGACGCCAGATCCACGAGCGCGTCGGCGCCGCCGGCAAGAGCCGCCAATTGCTCCACTGCGAGAGGGTTCGCTGACGCCAGCCATGGGGTCGCGTCGTACGGGGCCGTCACGGCGACAGCGGCGGCGATCCGCCGGTCGAACGCCGCGCACCGCACGGCCAGCGCCCCGCCAAGGCCGCATCCGAGGAGGGCGACCCGTCGCTCGTCGAGGCCCGGGTCCTCCTTGGCGAACGCCAGCACACCGTCGGTCAGGTCCTCACAGTCCGCGCTCGCCCGCATCGTCGGCGTCGTCTCCCCCGTCCCCGGCCAGTCGAGTGCGAGGACAGCGATCCCATGGTCGAGGAAGGCGGCCGACCACAGGAGCGTCTCTTCTTTTGCCGTGCTGCTCCCGTTAAGGATCACCGCGAGTGGCGTCGGACGGGGACCACGCTCCGACCTGATCAGGTAACCGGGGAGGGAGGAAGCGCGCCAGGCCGGGTCAACCCGGGTCGCTGCCGGCATCAGCGCCGGTAGCGACTTCGCGAACAGCGTGGTAGCCGACGCGCGCAGTGCCCGAACCTTCTTCGGATCGTCGAATGCCAGAAGTTGGGCAACGTGGTAGAGGAGCGCAGCGTGCCGCCGCGCGGTCGCCACCGCCAAGGGGCGCTCCTCCGACCCGAGTCGCCGTGCCTCGGCCAGGAAACCCTGGGCCACCCGCGTCCAGGCCGCGTCCCAGCCGGCGATGGACCGGACATGGCGGAGCGCAGACTCCACCGCGTCGTCCGGCAGCCCCATCGCCCGGAATCGGCCTCGCTCGACGGGATAAGACGCGGCGGGTCGGGCCCGCAGCAGCAGATCGAGCCTCGATCGGGTCAACCGATGACCAACGCGCCAGGCGCGGGCCGAGAGCGGGGAGGGACGCGGAGCGGAGACCGGGAGGCGGGCATCCGTCATTGCGAAACAGGGCCGAGGCCACCGGGAGGGCGGTGGGGCGTCCGCTCCCCGATCGCCGCGTTGCCGCGCGATCGGGCCGCGAGCATCACCCGGTTGGGGCTCGACGCCGCGCGCCGGCGATTGCCGACAACCCCGTCAACGACCGCCTCGATCGCCCCCTCGGCGCCCACCAGGACGACCTCGTCGGCCTCGAGGCCGAGCAATGGCGTCGCACCAGAACGCCAACGATGGGTCTTTGTCGCAGCGAAGTTAGCGACCAGCGCCGGACGTGTGTCCTGCGGGTCGGCACGCCCCCCCGACGCCCGCCCAACCACCGTCTGGCCGATCGCGAGGACGTCGCTGGCCCCGAGCCCGGGCGCTGCCAGTTCCAGCATGGCCTTGAGCCCAAGCGGTGCGGCCGCCGTCGCCAGGTGATCGGTCCCCCTGAAGGCTTGCGCCCACGGACCCGCCGCAGCGCCGGTCGCCATCGCAATCCGAATGATTACGGCAGACGCGACCGCCTCCACCCTGTGGACAAGGAAGTCGGCGACGGCCGCCGCTGTCATCCTGCGAATGGGGACAATGCCAAGTGTTCCTCCGGCAAGCAAAGGCACAGTCCTTCAAGGATGATCGATCGCGTCTTGCCTAGCACTCTAGCAGCGGAGGGAGGGAAGTATCCACCCGGGTGGATCTTGTTGACATAATACAGAAAGGATTCGGCAACTTTGAGATGCCGGAGGCACCGCAGATGATGGGCCTGTGGTGAACTGTGGAACGCGGGGTGGGACGCCTAGGCGGATTACCCTCGGGGGCCGGGGCACGTTTCTGGTGACGGCTCCGTGCCAACGTGGGGGAGCGCTCCCGATCCACAACCAATTGAAGTGCGAGCGCCCCCGGGGGGAGGGAACGCCGTGTCGATAGGGACCCGAGCCGCCGTCACCGTTTTCGGCAAGTCACGTTCGCATGGTGGCGTGCCGGTGGTCTCACACTGCCGAGTAGATTCGGTCGCCAGGGGCGTCCAACTCGTCTCCACCGCCGACCACCGTCGAGGCCATGGCAGCGGCGTTCCCGGACACGTGATGCCAGGCGCTGGTGATCAACGCGAGCTACTCCCCTGACCCCGATCGTGATGGCACGCCACAAGGCCGGCCGGACGTGCCGATCCTAAGCGCTCCAGGGTGTCGTGCGCAGGTCGATCAGGATGTCCATGGCGGGACGAGCGGCTCTGGTGGGTGGGGCGAGAGTGCACCGCGGGAGGGGATCGATCCGCCTCCCTCATCACACTGCTCACACCGGCGCTGGGCTTCGATCACCACGGCTCACTGGGGTTTGAGCGATTTCCCTCCGGGCGCTGGAATCCGCAGAACGGTCACCGGTTCGGCCTCCGCCGTCGCCTGCTCGTCGCGGCGCGAGAGGTCCGTCGCTGCCGGCGCTTCTGTCCCCTGCTCCTCCCGGCGTCCAGGCTCCGCCGTCGGCTCGACTCCGGCCTCCCGTTCCCGACGGGGCAATCGCTCCGCCGTCGGCGTTGGCGCTGCCTCCCGCCCGGCACGGCGGGGCGCCTCGGACACCGGCTCCGCCTTCCGTGTTGCCTCTCGGTCGCGCGGACGATCGCCTGGCTCCATCTCGGTAGGGACCGTCCCGGTCGGCTGGATGGCCGCCTTAACCGTCTCCCCGCTGACACTCGATGCGGCTCGCGCGCCACCGACGGCGGCTTCCGTCGCAGCAGCGATCGCCGCCGGCGGTGTCATGGTCACCTCGTCAGCAACTACGCGCTCAATCCGCCGTATGCGTCGCTCTGCCGACTGTGGCACAACCGTCCCCGTCATGGTCTCGGTGGCGGTCGGCTGCGGGGCCTCCGCGACCGCAGTGATCGGCGCAACCGGGGTCGCCGCGGGCCCATCCCCGGACGGGTTCCCGTTCGTTCCTTCGACGACCGAAGGCGGTGGGGACTGGTCCGGTTCGGCGGCACCGGCAACGCTGTCTCCGGCGCTCTGCACGATCGGCGGGGACGGAGTCGGCTCGACCCTCGGTTGGATCACCACCGGGGCCGACTCTGGAATGACCGCCGGCGTGACGCTTGGGGGCCGACTCGGCGACGACGCGATGCCCTGCGTCGGTGCGGCATCGGACGGCGCCTCCGGTCGGATCGGCTCCATCGGGGTGGGGGACACCACCACGACGATGGCGTCGGGCGTCTCCAAGGCCGAGCTTGCCACGGACGGCGGGCTCGGCGGCGGCACGGGAGTCCTCGTCGGCGTGGAGATCGGAACCAGGGTAGCCGTCGTCGCCGGTGCCGCGGGCGCGGCTGCGCCCTGGGAAGCGGCACCACCCGGCACGGTCGGCGTCGCGGTGACCCTGACGTTGACCCGCGGCGTTGGGGTGGGCGTCGGCACCCGGGTAACGGCGGTTGGGGAAGGGGGGAGACTCGCCGCGGCCGTCGCAGCGCCCGGTCCTCCCGTCGCAACGGCCGCAGCGGGGCCGTCCGCTTCAGCGAGGGCGGTCCCGGGGGTAGCGGTCGCCCTCGCCGCGGTCGCGACCGGCGCGCTCGGTGGGGCGGCGCTCCCCTCGGAGACGGGCTGCCGCGCGAGCGTACCACCGAACTCCGTCGGCGCCTCCTCCCGGCCGAGGCCCCAAGGGTTCAGGGCGAGGAGAATCGTGACAGCCAGGACGGCCACGAGAACGAGGCCGCCGGCCGTCGCCAAGGCGGGACCGGACAGGAACCGCGGCGCGACGAAGAAGCGGCTCCAGGGCGAGCGACCGGCGTTGACCGCCTCCATCACCCCCCGGCTCACGTTGGGGCTGGCCGGCAGGTGCGGCAAGACGCGCAGTTCGCGGCCCAGAGCGCGGGTCCGGTCGGCAAAGCGGCGGCAGCCGTCGCACGTTGCGAGATGGAGTTCCACGTCGCGCGCGTCCGCTGCGGCGAGGGGCCCATCGAGACGGGCCGAGATCAACGCCTGGACACGGGCATGGGAGATCACGGCCGCCCCCCCTGCCCGTCGGGCTCGGCGCCACCTCCGGCGCTGATCGGATCGGCCGTTTGGTAGACCTCGGCGAACGCCTTGCGGGCGCGGAAAAGGCGAAGCTTCGCGGCGTTCTCCGTGATCCCCAACGCCTCCGCCGTCTCGGCCAGGGAAAGCCCCTGATAGTGCCGGAGGAGGAGGACGGCAGCGTAGTGCTTGGGCAACTTCTCGAGCGACTGCTGGATGTCCTGGCGCCTGCCGACGGTCCGCTCTACCGACTCGCCGGAGGCGTGATCATGACCGGCAAGGAACGGGACCCACTGAACGATCTTGCGGCGCCGGAGTTGGCTGATCGCTGTGTTGGTGGCGATCCGGTAGAGCCACGGCTTGAACGCGAGGTCCGGCCGCGTCCCCGCCAGCGCGTTCCAGGCTTTCACGAAGGCGTCCTGCGTCAGATCCTCGGCGAGGGCGCGATCGCCGACCATTCGGTGGAGGTAGTTGAGGATCGGCGCGTGGTATTGCTCGAAAAGGCGTGCGAACGCGACCTGGTCGCCCGCGCGGGCGCGCCCGACGAGGTTCCCGTCGTCCGCCGTCACGATCCCGCTCCCGCGAGACGGAGCCGACAGGACGCCCGTTCTCGCTGCAGCCCACGGCAGTGCTTGGTCCATGTCGCCGGTTCCGTGCTCCCTTCGACCACTCTAACGCGCCGTGGTCGGTAGCCGTTTCGGGGGGTACGGGGGGAGGAGAGGCACCGGGAACGGCAGCGGACCGGACGAACAGGGGGGGAGGAGAGCGGACGAGGGGCGAGCACCCATCGCGGGCATCGTGATAATTGACATAAGAAAATGGATTGGACAGCAACTGGGACCGGGAATCCGCGGGCCCGCGTTCCACATGGAACGCCGAGGGGGTGGGGAGACGCCCTAGCAACCGGGACGGGAATGGGGGACGAGGACGCCACCACCGTCTAGCGTCGGCCGGCGCCGAGGAGTGCCCCGGAGATGGCTGCAACGGCCGCCGCGGCGAGCGCGGCAAGCGCCGACCGCGCCCGCCGCTCCCGGCCGGCGCTCCCCTCTGCCGTGAGCGCGCTCAGCGCCTGCCGCTCGGCGGAGGGGAGCGCCGCCGCAAGATCCGAGAAAGCGGGCAGCGGAGCCGGGGCGGGGATCTCGGGGAACAGCGCCCCATCCTCCGCTGCCGCGGAGGACGACTTTCCGGAGGCACCACCGCGCTTCGCGCCAACCGCGCTCATTGCCCTGGCCGGGTCCGCGACCTGGGCCTGGGTCGCCGGATCGAGGCCGACCGCCAGGACCGAGTTGAGCTCCCCCCCCAAGAGGAGGATCAGGCTCATCACGTAGAGCCAGAAAACGGCGGCGAGGACCGCGCCGAGCGCCCCGTACGTCTCAACGTAGCCAGCGAAGAAGCGGAAGTAGATGCTCAGGGCGAAGGTGGCCACGCCCCAGAGGACGACGGCGACGATCGAGCCGGGGGTCAGCCATTTGAAGGGGGCGTTGACGTTCGGTCCCGCCCAGTAGAAGAACGCCAGGGACGTCGCCAGCAGGGCGACGATCAGGGGCCAGCGCAGGATGCCCCAGACCGTCGTCCAGGCCGAGCCGAGGCCGATCCAGCCGGCCACTGTCTCGCCGATCATCGAGCCCGCAAGGAAGAAGAGCGAGGAGGCGATTAGGGCGACGCCGAGGGCGATCGTCAGCCCCATCGCGATCGCGGTCTTCTTCCACCAGGGGCGCGTCTCTTTGACGTCGAAGGCGACGTTCAGGGCCTTCATCATCGCCGCCAGCGCGTTCTTGCCGCCCCACAGGGCGAGGAGGGCCCCGAAGGAGAGGAAGCCACCGGATTCGTTCTGCAGAATGTCCCGGATTGGCGTGATCGCGGCCCTCGCCACGTCCGCCGGAAGACCGCTATCGTTCAGCAGCCAATCCGTGACGTCGCCGACCACGTCCCGCGGGCCGACCCACTGGCCGATGAAACCGGAGAGCGCCGTCAGGAAGATCAGGAGGGGGACGATTGAGAAGAGGAGGTGGTAGGTGACCTCGGCGGCGAGGCCCTGGATGTCGTCCTCCCGAAAGTCCTTGAAGGTCGCCTTGGCCGTGGGGACGACGTCGACCGGGCCGATCTTCACCGCGCACCTCCATCGCCGCCGGGGCGCCCGGCGTCTCGTTCGGGTTCGGGTCTCGATGGTTCGAGCTATGCAAAGGGCGTACCAGGGGCCGGCGAGCGGTGGGCACGGCCGGGACGAGGCCGGGCCTGCCCCCTCGATGCTATCGTTCGCCACGGACACCGGGGCGGACGCGGGCCGGCGGAGCGTGGGATCGGGGAGGGGCGGGCGGCGATGGGCGAGGCGAGCGAGACGACCGAGCAGGGCACAGTCGGGGGCGGTTACCGCCTCGCGCCGTGGAACGTCAACGGCGCCGCCGCGCTCTCCGCGTCCGCCCAGGAGCCGGAGGGGCTCCTCCTGGCGGGTCTCCAGGGGGTGCTTGCGGCCGTCCGTGACGGCGGCGAGCCGACGACCGTCTCCGAGGAGGAAGCCAGCGCCGCGGCGCCAATCCGGGGTCAGGGGACGGACGTTGGCGCCGTCTTCGCCGAGCTGGCAGCCGACCTCCTCGCCCAGGTCGATGCCAACGGACCCGGCCTCGACCGGGTCCGCCTCGACGGCGTGCTGGCGACCGACGATGGCGGCTACACCGCCTGGGGTTACGCGATGGGGCTGCCCGCCGTCGACCCGCCGCCGGTCGGGATCACCCTCGACGGCGACCCGATCGTCGCCGTCGAGGGGACCGTCCTCCGTCTGACCTGCACCCTGCGCCGGGCCTGACCAACGCGCCGTCGGGACGGGAGGCGACAGGCTCCGGGCTGCCCCAGTGAGGCCCAATGGGGGAAACGAGAAACGGGCGGCACCCGGCCGCACCCGATCCGGCGACTTCGCTACCCCTCGCGGTCGAGGGCGGCGACGATCGCCGCCGCCTCGGCGTGGCGTGAGCGGAGGACGAAGAGGGCGTGCTCCAGGGCAAAGGCGGAGCCCCATGCGCCAACGCCGGGCCCCTCCGGTTTGACCACCGCGCGGATGCCGGCCTCGTTTAGGACATCGGCCCACATCAGGGCCAGCGGTTCGTTCGCGGCGGTGGCGAGGAAGACGACGGGGTCTTCCGTCATGGACCGCACCTCCTGGGGACGGGACGGTCGGGAGAAGGGCCGGGAGTCTACCAGGGTGGACGGTCGGCCGCGCTCCTCAAACTCGGGCGAAGGGCATATCGAGGTCACGACGGGGCACGACGGCGCCGGGCCCCGTCCGTAGGACCTGCCCGTCGCCGGACCGTGGGGCGAATCACAGGCAAACGTGGCGAGCAGCGCCCCGAGCGGCGTGGCGCCGGTCGTCGTCCCCAGCGTCGGGGGTTGGCTTCCTCCCGGCGATGGCCTCCGGTCCCGTGCTTCACAAACCGGGCATAGGTGTGGCCGTCCGTGGCGGATGCGGCCGCATCAGGGCCGCGGAGTGGGCAAGCGGGCGCAGCGGCGGCAGCGACGGTGTCGTCGAGGCCGCAGCGGGGACATCCGGGCCAGAGGACAGGGGGAGGGCAGGACGCAGGTTGAGGCCCCCGTCTTGCCTGTACGAGCACCGTTGGCAGGGGCGGGTGGCGCCTCGGGGCAGCCCCAGTTCTGGACGGGGGCTTCGGGCGGGAGGAACCGGTGGGGATAGCCGCGGTGGCGCCGATGGCGGGAGCCGGGATCGTGGACGGGGCTGCCGTCGGGGTGAACGGCGATGGGGCGGACGAGGCGCTGGCGCTCGGGGCGGAACTCGTTACCGATCCCGAAGCGGCGGCGGCCGCGGCCGGGCTGCGGTACGTCCACGATGGGGGGCCGGGCATCCGCCGCAAGCGGGCCGGTAAGGGCTGGAGCTACGCCGGGCCGGACGGGAAGCCGATCAAGGACCGGGCCGAACTGGCCCGCTTCAAGGCGCTCGGCATCCCCCCCGCCTACGGCGATGTCTGGATCAGCCCCGACCCGCTCGGCCACCTCCAGGCGACCGGGCGCGACGCCAAGGGGCGCAAGCAGTACCGCTACCACCCCCGCTGGCGCGAGATCCGGGACGAAACCAAGTACGGCAGGATGGTCGCCTTTGGCGAAGCGCTGCCCGCCATCCGGGCGCAGGTCAACCAGGACATGGCCAAGCACGGACTGCCGCGGGAGAAGGTACTGGCCACGGTCGTCCGCCTCCTGGAGACGACGCTGATCCGGGTTGGCAACGAGGAGTACGCGCGGACGAACGAGTCGTACGGGTTGACGACGATGCGGGACGAGCACGTCGCCGTAACCGGGTCGACCGTCCGCTTCGCCTTCCGGGGCAAGAGCGGCAAGGAGCACCACATCGACATCCGTGACCGGCGTTTGGCGACGGTCGTGAAGCGGAGCCAGGACCTTCCCGGCCAGGAGCTTTTCCAGTACGTCGACGCGGACGGCTCGCGCCAGACGATCGACTCCGGCGACGTCAACGCCTACCTGCAGCAGATCACCGGCCACCACTTCACCGCCAAGGACTTCCGGACCTGGGCGGGGACGGTGATGGCCGCGCGGGCGCTGCAGGAGTTCGCGGAGTTCGACTCCCAGGTGCAGGCCAAGCAGAACGTGGTGCGGGCGATCGAGACGGTGGCGCAGCGGCTGGGAAACACGCGGGCGGTCTCGCGAAAGTCGTACGTCCATCCGGCGATCATCGACGCCTACCTGGACGGGTCTCTGCTGTCGACGCTGCGGCAGCGTGTGGAGCAGGAGCTGTCGGAGGGGTTAGAGGACCTGGAGCCGGAGGAGGCGGCGGTGCTCGCCTTTCTGCGGAGCCGGCTGGCGCAGGAGGAGGAGGAGCGGACGGCGTAGACGGGGGCAACGGCGGACCAGACCGAAGGAAGTGGCCGGACCGGGTTTGAGCAGGACGGTACCCAGAAGGGTGGCTGGTCGACGCGGGCGCGGGGCGCCCGATGGAGGTCTGCAACGAGGCGGAGGGAGGGGCGGCGAGGCGCTCGTAAAGTCTCTGATCCTCGAAGACGAGGTCGATCAGCGACGTGACACGGCCGCGCAAGGCAACGGGGTCGAAGCCCGTGAAGCGGGCACGACCGACGGTGGGGCGCGGGCACGTCCTGACCAACCGCGCCCGGTGGTCCTCCTGCCGACGGCGAGGTGGCCGAGGAGGGCAACGATCTCGGTGGGCGTGGCGGTGGAGGAGGGGCCCTCTATGGCGCCGTTTGAGCAGTCCTGCTCGCGGCGGACGCCGACCCTGACCGTCGACATGGTCGGATCCACGCTGGATCCCATCCAGGCCGAGCGGGCCGGGATACCTGTCGTAGCCTCCGTCACGGCTCAACGACGGGGCCGCCGGCCAGACGGGCGGTCTGGTACACGCTTTGCTTGGCCGGCAGGGACCGAAACGCCGCCGCGGCGATGGCCCGCCGCCTTTCCGCACCATCCCCCCACCGCCGCCGGGAGGTCGGCACCGATGTCCGAGAGCCTGGTTCAGCGATTCATCGACGGTCTCCACCTCCTGGAGGAGACCAAGGACCCGGAGCCGCTCGTCGCCCTCTACGCGCGGGAGTCGGAGACGAGCAACGTGGTGGCCGACCGGATCTTCGCCGGCCCGGACGGGGCCCGGGATTTCTGGAGGCGGTATCGGGGCGCCTTCGGGGAAGCCCACTCCTCGTTTCGAAACGAGATCGTGGCCGGCGGGCGGGCGGCACTGGAGTGGACGACCGAGGGGACCGACCCGCAGGGAGAGCCGTTCCGCTACGACGGGGTCAGCATCCTGGAGATGGCGGGCGAGGGGGAGGCGGAGGCGATCACCCGCTTCCGCGCCTTTTTCGACTCGGTCCACCTCGGCCGCCAGATGGGTGACAAGGGCCGGGTGGCGGCGGTGACGACCACCACGGCAGGGGAGGGATGTTGACGACGCCGGAGGAGATTTTCCGCGCCGGCGACGCCGTCTCCTGGAACACGCCGCAGGGTTGCACCAGGGGCAAGGTCGTGCGGAAGCTGACCGAGAAGACGGTGATCAAGGGGCACACCGTGGCGGCGTCCGAGGAGGAGCCGCAGTACCTGGTCGAGAGCGACGAGACGGGCGCCGAGGCGGCGCACAAGCCGGGGTCCCTGACGCGCGTTTGAGAGGGCAGAGGGAGGGGGCACGATGGCACCGGCGTCCCGGCGTCCCCGCTACGATCCCCGTCATTCCGAGGGAAGAAGGTACGCTCTCGGGCGACGTGACGATGGAGCAATCCCTCGTCCGTCAGCCTGACTGCGGGTTGTGACGGCCGATGGGAGCAGGCGGGCGGTCGCAGTGACCGTCTGGATGGAGACTCTGAACCCACGCCCCCTGATCGCCAGACCGGTGGCTCAATCCCCGCCCACTGCTCGCTTCCTATCACCAAAATGGGAAGGTACGCATGAGCCAACAGAGCGAGATCGACAAGCTGCGGGAGCTGATCAAGGACATCCGGTTCGCTATGCTGACGACGATCGCGCCCGGCGGGATGCTGCGATCGCGGCCGATGGGGATGCCGACCTCTGGTTCTTCACCTAAGGCGGGGCGCCGAAGGCGGATGAGGTCCGGCACGACGACCGGGTGAACATCAGCTTCGCTGACAACGACGCGCAGAAGTGGGGGTCGGTCTCGGTCACGGCGGCGATCGTGCGGGACCGGGCGAAGATGGTAGAGCTCTGGAACCCGATCTTGAAGGCGTGGTTCCCCAAGGGGCTGGACGAGCCGGACATCGCGCTACTAACGGTGGAGGTGGACCAGGCAGAGTACTGGGACACGGCGTCGAGCAAGATGGTGCAGCTAGCGGGGTTCGTGAAGGCGATGGCGACAGGTCAGGCAGCGGACCCCGGGAACAACGTCAAGCTCGACTTGACAATGGCGTAGCCACGGACGGCAAGGGAGGACGAACCCCAGGCACAACGTTGATTGACACAATCTAGTTTTCGGCCCATCAGAGCGCGGGGCAGGCGCAACCCCGCCCGCCCCGCCCAGCTGTGCGATGGCGGGCAACAGGATCGGGGTCTCGACGAACGCCGGGTAGCGGGGGGGCTCCAGCGATCCGGACGCCGCGCTGGGGAGGCGCGAGCAGCTGAGGGTTCGGAGCGGGCGGTGACGGTCGGGGAGCCGACGGCGAAACCGGGGAAGAGGCCATCGCAGTCCTAACGACCACCGAGAAGAGCGGGGAGGACGGCCGCCGCGACGAACTCCGAGAGGGGCCGGCCCGCAGCGAAGCGGAGGAGACCGAGCGAGCGGGCGACCGGGGCCGATGGGAGCGCCGTGGGGTCCAGCGGAACCGCGACGGCCGGAAGGGCGGCGGGTTCGCGCCGAAGCTGGACGGCGAAGGCAGGGTCGGGAGCCGTCGGGTCGTCGCGGGCGCGAATGCGGGCGACGGCGGACGCGAGGCCGGTCTCGGTACCGGGCGGCGTCGCAACCACCCGGGTGGACCACTCCAAGGACCCGGGCGTCCCAGCGGTCCTCAAAGCGGTCGGGGGCGACCAAGTTGGCGGCGCTGCGCGGGTCGGGGGGCGGTCATCGGCGGTCCCCTCCATCGGGTGGGGGTTGGGGCGGTCGACCAGCTCAGCCCGGGGCGGGTCGCGGCACGGCGCTGAGGCGTTCTTAACGTCGACTCTGTGAACGGGCGCGGCGGCAACTGTCGCACCGGTGCGGCCCACAACGCGCAGCTCGTGGACGCGGCGCTGGTCGGCGGGGAGCGGAGCGAGGCGCGCGCGGACGGAGCGGCGCTGGTCGGCGTCGAGAACGGCGCCTTCCGGCGTCGGCACGGGGTAGTGTGGTTTTCTGCGGTCTCGGGTGGCCCCTCTGATCGGGCGTGACAGCGGCAGCGGTCCGCGACGACGTGGCGGGCGAAGGTGAAGCGCCAGGCGGCGAAGGAGCCGTCGCGGTGGCCTGGGAGGGCGGCGAGGTCGGTGGTGAAGACGACGATAGTCGCGCCTTCGGCGGCCCTGGGGGATCAGAGGCGGTGGTGGCAGGAGCGGTAGACGGGGTCGAGGTGGCGGGCCTCGAAAGGTGCGAAGGCGCGGCGATCCTCCCTGGCGCGAGCCACAACGGCAGCGGCGTCGGAGTCGTCGGTGACATTCGGGGTCCGGGGCGCGGCCCAGGCATCGTCCACGTTGACGCTCCCCCGTCCCATCCCGTCGTGCCGCCCACGAGGATAAACGCGGGACGGGATGAGGGGCGACGGATCACCGGAGTTCGGTGACCGGATGGACACGGCTCCGGGAGACACTGGCGCTTGATTAAAAGCAGGGGCGACGGCCGGCCGGAGCGACGGAGAAACCCAGCGTCGACCGGAGACGATCGGGCAGAGGTCCGTTGCCGGGGCCAACCCGGAACTCGAGCGGAGGAGGCATCGAACCAGGCGACTAACACAGGCATAATCCCGCGGAGACAGCAGTTGACTGAACAAAGTGCCGTCCGGTAAGCGGAACGCTGGGGCGTACCGGTTGGAGACGACCCCCAACTTACGCGCGAAACCGTGCCGGAGCAGCGGTGCGGGATGCACCACGGTCCGCTTCCAGAGGACCTCCAGAAGCCTACGGGGCACGTGGAGCGGTACCAGGTCCGACCAGGCGACTTTCACTTCGTCGACGACTGGGGGACACCCTCCTGTCGGTCGTCGTCAAGACGCCACACCGGCGCGGGGCGTCCCGGCTGCTGCGCTCGTCTTCTACGACGCTTCCCGCACCCCCCCGTCGTCCGTCCAGCAAGCGATATCGAACGGCGCGTCCGAGGAAGAAGCCGCTGCTTGCACCGCCATTGCTGCCGCGACGACGTCCCGGCCCTCGGAGCGGGCGTAGCGGGCGAGGGCGTCGGCCAACGGTGGCATCGGCCAGCCGCGCTCGCTGCCGAGCGCACGGTTCACCATTGCAGCCGGCGAACCGGCAACCACGGTGGGGACGAGGGAGGGAACGAGGCCGACCAGAGCGGCGACATCGCGCAGGAGATCCGACCAACGGCAGGCGCCGGCGTTGGCGAGGTGCCAGAGGCCCTGCTCGCCGTCGATCAGGAGGTCGAGGGCGGCTTCGACGAGGTCGGGGACGTAGGTGGGGGAGACGACCGCGGTGGCGGTCGGCGGGGGCGGCTCGCCCGCGGCGAGGGCGCGGAGCGCGACGGCGAGGGGGTCCTGCGCGTCGCCGTCCCCAAAGAGTGGGCCGGTGCGGGCGATCAGGGCGCCGGGGTGGGCGGCGCAGATGCCGACCTCGCGCCCGACCAGGGCCGTTCCCGCATCGTCTCGTGGGACAACGAGATCGCCCTCCACGTACGGCGCCGTCGCGTCGCCCGCGAAGACGCGGTCGGCCGAGAGGACCAGGAACGGGATGGCGCGGCGGGCGCAGGCCGCGGCCCAGGAAGCGGCATCGCGGGCATCGCTCTGCTCCGTTTGCCGCAGGGGATCGCGCGTGTCGATCACGGCCCAAGGGCCGTATGCGGCGACCACGATCTCGGCGGGGTCGGAGGCCGCGCCCGACGGCTTCAGGAGGTGGCAGGGGATGCCACGCGTTTCGCAATGTCGGGCGAAGGCGGCCGCGACGCCGTCGCCGTCGCCGACGACCAGGATCGGTGGCGGAGGTGCGGCGGACCCGGCCGAGAGGGTTTGTCGCGCCTCGGAAGGGGCGACCGCGGCGTAGAAGAGGAGCCGCTCCGGCCGCAACCACCAACCGGGCGCGGCGAGCACCGGGTGGTCGTGCCGGCCTCGGGTGGCAAGGTCGCGCACCATGCGGGCGATCGCCGTCGGTCGCGGAGAAGGCGCGCGGAGGTCGAAGACGCCCGGCTCGTAGTGGTCGTCGGCCCGGGTCAGCAGGGAGTCCCAGTCGTAGGCACCCAGGAGCGACCAAACCGTAACGGCACGCACATCCGCGCCCGCGGCCCTGGCCCCCGCCGCGGCCCGCCAGACCTCATCGAGCCAACGGAGCTGCTCCTCGCGGGTGCAGCCGTTGTGCGCCTCGGTGACCGCGAGCGGGAGCCGGTAGCGCTCCCCGGCCTCCCGGAGCAGCGACTCCGGTCCCGCGGCGCCCTCGGCCAGGACCCGCGACGCCAGCACGTCCACATACGTGTGCCGCCCGTTGGTTCCCGGCGTCTCACCTGGGTAGCGGTCCACCCGCTCGTCCAGGAAGCGCTCGCTGCTGAGGTACGTGTTGACGCCGACAACGTCGGGTGGGCACGGGTGATGGAGGAACCAGGCGAGGTCGCTCTCGGGGACGCCGACGCGGCGGAACCACCGCCACATCGGGCGGTCGGGCGTGAGCCGCCCGGAGAGCAGGTCCCAGGTGACCCAGCGCCGCTCGTTCTCGAACTCGGCCTGGTAGGCCAGCGCCGGGGTGGCGAACGTCTTGCCCAGGTCGTCGGTCTGCACCAGGCGCGCCGCCGGGTTGACAGCCCGAATCGCCCGCATGGCGAGCCCAACGGCGCGGCATTGGGTGAGGAGGGCCCGCGCGAACGTGAGGTTGTCCCGGCCGTGGGGGTACCAGTGGCCGTAGAGGCCGCTGAAGCGGGCGGTGGTCAACGGCTCGTTGACGGGGGTCCACTCCTCGACCCAGGGGTAACGGGTGGCGACGGCGCCGGCGTAGGCGGCGAGGCCGTCGCCGAAGGAGGGGTCGACCAGGCTGGTGTGGCGCGGGCCGCTGCCATGGTGGACCAGCCCGACGATCGGCCGCACCCCGAGCTCGCGGAGCCGACCGAGGCGCTCGTCCGGCCAGCGCCAGTCGGCGCGGTCGAGGCCGTCGGGTGCGGTCCGCTCCCAGAGGACCGGGTAGCGGATGGCGCGGATGCCGAGCGCGGCGAAGCGGTCGAGATCCTCCGCGCGCCCCTCGTGCCCGCTCAGGTGGAGCTGGTCGCGGTAGAGATCGCCGACGCGGTGAACGGTGCACTCGACACCGCCCCACATTTCCAACCTCGGACGTCGATCGAGATCGAAGGACAAGGAACCCAACTCCTCCAAAGATCGGTGAGCGCCGGCCGGGCCGCGTCTCGGCGGCGGCGCTCGTCAGGTAAGGCCCCCGCGACGGCAGCCGAGGCGGTGAAGGCCGGCCGGGCGGCAACATGCCCTCACCAAAAGGATGGTACGACCGTGTGGCGTCGCGGTAGCGGCGCATACACTGAAAAGCAAGATGGGGACCAACGCGCCGCGCGCTGGGTTTCATCTACGGCGTGGCGATACCTACTGCGGCCCGCTCGGCGGCCGCGGCCGCTTGATCGATTCGGCGGCGCTCGCGCTCGCGGTCGAGGGCGGAGCGGGGGCCGCGGGTTGCGTCGCGGATGCGGTCGAGGGGAACCTTGGGGGTGCGGTCGGCATAGAGGAGGCCGTTCGCCTCCTGGTAGGTGTCCGCGAACTGGGTGTAGCAGAAGCCGGCGAGCAGGGCGAGGCCGCGGACCGCTTCCAGGAGCGCGGCGTACCGAGCGGCGTACTCGTCCGGCGTCTCGGCCCGGTCGTACCCCCACGTCCCGTCCTGCCCGGGCCGACGCGCCGAGGGCGCGAAGGCGATGCCGCCGAACTCGGTCAGCATCAGGGGCTGGCCGGCGTGGGGGTGTCCGTCGAGGGTGAGCAGCCGGCCGCCGGGCCGCTCCCGACGGAAGAGGTGGGGGATGTTGTCGACGGCGCCGTAGCGAGCGATCAGCTTGGCGGGGTCCTCGTCGTAGTCGTGGATGCCGACGATGTCGGTCGCCACGCTCTCCCAGCCGTCGTTGCCGATCACGGGACGGGAGGGGTCGATCGTCTTGGTCAGGTGGTAGAGCGCCTGGACGTAGTCGCGCTGGGCCGGGTTGTTGGGAAGGTCGGGGACGCCCCATGACTCGTTGAAGGGGACCCAGGTCACGATGCAGGGATGGCTGGCGTCGCGTGCCAGCGCCTCCTTCCACTCCCGGGTCAGCCGGTCGACGCTCCGTTTGGTGAAGCGGTAGGCGCTCGGCATCTCCTCCCAGACCAGGAGGCCGAGACGGTCCGCCCAGTAGAGATAGCGCGGGTCCTCCAGCTTCTGGTGCTTGCGGACCCCGTTGAAGCCCATCGCCTTGGCCAACTCGACATCGCGGCGGAGCGCGTCGGGGGTCGGCGCGGTCAAGCCCGACTCGGGCCAGTAGCCCTGGTCGAGCACCATCCGCAGCCGGTACGGCTGCCCGTTGAGGACGAAGCGGTCGCCTTGGATGCCGGCGGAGCGGAGCGCGGTATAGCTCTCGACCTCGTCAACAATCTTGCCGCCCGGCCCTTCGAGGCGGAGGCTGGCGCGGATCAGGGTGGGAGAGCCGGGGCTCCAGAGGAGCTCGTTGCGAAAGTCGTCGATGCCGGGGTCGGAGAGGGCGATCCGGCGGTGAACCTCGCCTGCGACGATGGCGTAGGAGTCGTCGGCCAGAAGCTGGGCAGCCTCCCCCTCGCCGACGCTCAGGCGGACAGTGAGGCGGAGGTCATCCCGCCGGGCACCGGCGACGAGGACCTCAAGGCCGATTTCCCAGCTCTCGAGGCTGGAGCCCCAGGAGAGGGCCTCGATCCGGGTGGGGGGGACGCGCTCCAGCCAGACGGTCTGCCAGATACCGGTGGTGCGCGGGTACCAGATCGAGTGGGGCCGGAGCTGCCAGTCCTGCTTGCCGCGGGGTTTCGTCAGGTCCGCCGGGTCGTCGAAGGCGCGGACGACGATCTCGTGCGGGCCGGGACCGGCGAAATGATCGGTGACGTCGAGGGCGAATGGCGTGTAGCCCCCCTCGTGGCCGCCGGCGAAGCGTCCCCCGACCCAGACGGTGGCGGCGTCGTCGACGGCGCCGAAGTGGAGGACGAGGCGCTCCCCTGCGGCCAGCGCCGGGGCGTCGAAGGCGCGGCGGTACCAGCAGGCGCAGAAGAAGCCGGTCTCGCCGACTCCGCTGGCCGGCGTCTCCGGGGCGAAGGGGACGGTGATCCGGCGGTCCCAGCCGACCTGGTCGGGGTGGGTCCAAACCGCCTCGGCATCGAGGGCGAAGTCCCATGGGCCGTCGAGGCTCCACCACTCGGCGCGGCGGAGGAGGGGACGGGGGTAATCGTCGACTCGGGTCACGGGTGGTCCTCTACCATTGGGGAATCCCGGGCCAGGGCATCGAGGAGCGTCAGAAACGCGTCCGGCCCGCGGATGACAACGTTCCAGCATGAACCGGCGCGGCGGAGTGGTCGGTCTCCTATCGCGAGGAACGGGGCAGCACCCGCCACTGCCAACCGCAGGGCGAGATCCTCCGCCGGATGGGAGGCGATACCACGAGCCGAAGCACCCCGAACGACCCGGGGCGATCAAGCCCCGAGGACGTCGATGGCCTGTCTCGAACGGCCCGTACCGTAGCGGCCACAAAAGTACGGCGTCCGGCACATCTTTGCCAGCGCAGCGAGCGTTTTTTCGGTCGGAACGAGACCCACCGCGCCGTTGAATCAGCGATCGATCTACGACGTCGGTGATCTGACCCTGGGGATACGCGGGGTGATCGCGCCGGCATCAAACACCTGCAGGGTCGTGCGTGCGGAGCGCCCTTCCCCGTTTCCCGGGGCGGCTCCTGACGCCTCTCATCGATCGGTTGGGCGATCTCCCGCTCGATCGCCCGCGGCGGAACGTCTCCGAACGGCTCCGGCTTTGCGGCGACGATTGAGAGGGCCTCGCGACGCCATGCCTCCGCGCCGCGATGCTCCGGCCTCGGCCTGGCGACGGCCCGATACCCTTCGCGCTCGTTCCCTCGGGAGCTCCTTCCGCGGCCTCGGTTCGTTCGAGCGCGGCGAACCCGTCGACGCGCCCAGCCCCGAGCCGGTCGATCCCTTCGAGAGCCTCGATCGGTACGACGACTGCCGCGGCGCCTCCGTCGGGTACCACGGTCATCCAGGTTTCCCGTTCGGCCACCCGACCAATCAGGGGGCGAATCACCGTCCCGCCTCCGAGGTCGGGACCGTCTCTCTCCCCGGTCTGCGCCCGCGCACCAACCGGTCTCCCATGGTAGCGTCGCGCCCGCGGGTGATACCGGGGATGGTCGCAACCGGGAGATCCGTCCAGCGGTATCGCGAGGGCGCGCAGGCAGCGCGCGGATTCGGAAAGGGGAGCGGCCGATGGAAACCGACGCGTTTTACCTTGACGGCGACGACCCGGATGCGGTCGAGCGGACGATGAACGCCAAGACCGCCGAGATCCAGGGCAAGGGGGGGAGGTCAGCAACGTCGCCTTCAACGTCCCGCACCCGACCGACGCAATGCGGGCCGAGGTCCAATTCGACTACCGGCTGCCGGCCGACGTGATCGGGGCCGAGGTCGAGTTCGACCCCGACTCGGTCGAGGACCGGGTCGAGCGGTAGGGCGGCTAGGCGGCGCCCGTGGCGCCGCACCCGCCCCATGCGGGAAACGAGGAGGCGGCGGTATGCCCTTCCCGGATTGGCTGGCGCGGCTCAACCGGCGCGTGATCAACCCCGTGCTCGGGCGACTCGCCGATCGCCTGCCACCACTCGCCGTCGTCGTGCACCGGGGGCGGACCTCCGACCGAGCATACCGGACCCCGGTGCTGGCATTCCGGGATGGCGACGGCTTCGTGATCGCGCTCACCTACGGCCCGGACCGGGATTGGGTGAAGAACGTCCGCGCCGCGGACGGCTGCACCCTGATCCGGGCCGGCCGGAAACTCCTTCTCCATCGACCGCAGATCGTCGGCGAGGCGGAGGGCGTGCCCCCCATGCCGGGCTGGATTCGGCCGGCGGTGCGACGGCTCGGCGTAAAGGCATTCCTCCGGCTCCAGGGTGGCCCCGTCGCTTAATCGGACCGCGGCCGACCCCGGCTCACGCATCCAGCTAGAAGGACGACCGGCGACGCGGGGTCGGCGGGGATGGAACGCTGTGGTCCACCGCGTTACGGTCCCGGCAATGCCACCACCGGCGCCGTCGTCGTCGGTGACCCCGAGATCTTCCCCGAACGAGCCCACGAAGCCGGAGCCGGCTCACGCCGTGCCCGGTGGACCGTTCGTTGGCTCGGGCGGGGCGGCCCCGGCGCTCGTCCCGCCCGCCGTGCCGCGCTCCAGACCCTCAGCGACCCAGCAACACCCGTCGGCAACCTCGCGCTCGTGTCCGATCCCGCGGCGGACGGTGGCGTAACTGGCGAGGCGGGGCGAGGCGACGCAGCGGACGTCATCGCCCCACTCGCGCTCCATCCCGTCCAACTTCGGCTCGTAGAGGGCCAGTCGCTCCCGGTGCCCCCGCTCCTGCTCCCGGAAGAAGGCCGCCGCCGTGACCGGTTCGGCTATCCAGACGGAGTAGGCCCGCAGCATCAGCTCGTCCCGCGTCGAGTGGGGTCGAATCGGTGCCGTTGCCCACCGCTTGAGGACCTCCTGCCCCGGCTCGGTGATCGAGTACACCCTCTCGGCGGGGCGGCCCCGCTGCTCGATCACCTCGGAGAGAACTTAGAGCGCCTATCAAAACCGCTCATGGGAGGGCAGTCCAGCAGATGAGCGCGCAGCCGAGGGGGAGGAACGCCCGGTGGATGTCGGCGCGGCGCTCGTAGCGCACCGTCAGGCGCCGGAAGCGGTTGAGCCACGCCAGGGTGCGCTCGACCACCCAGCGGTGACGACCGGGCCGCGCGCTGCTGTCGATGCCCTTGCGGGCGATGCGGACCCGGATGTGGCGGCGACGCAGCGCGGCGCGGCAGCGGGGGATGTCGTAGGCCTTGTCGGCGTGCGGCTTGCTCGGGCGTTTGCGCCGCCGCCCGTTGGGCTGCTTGGTCGGGGGGATCGCATCGAGCAGCTCCTCGAAGACGACCGACTCGTGGCGGTTGGCGCCGGTCGGGAGCGCGGCGAGCGGGATGCCGGCGCGGTCGACCACCAGGCGGCGCTTCGCGCCCGGTTTCCCCCGGTCCGTCGGGCTGGGGCCGGTGCATGCGCCCCCCTTTTGGCCGGCACGCTGGCCGCGTCCAGCGAGGCCCGGCTCCAGTCGAGGCGACCCGCTCCGCCCAGGCGGTCCAGCAGCTCCCGGTGGACGCGGTCCCCCACCCCGGCCGCCTGCCGGTCGCGCAGGCGGCGCCAGCAGGTCATCCCCGACCCGCACCCCAGCCCCCGGGGCAGCATCTCCCGGGGGATGCCGGACTCGAGCACGACGACGATCCCGGTCAGCGCGGCGCGATCCGGCACGCGCGGTCGGCCGCCCTTGGGCTTCGGCGGCTCGGGTGGCAGCAGCGGGGCGACGACGGCCCACAGGTCGTCGCTCACGAGCGGGGTGGCCATGCCTCCGGTGTGCCACGCACCTCCCCGGTTTTGATAGGCGCTCTAAAGTCTTGAACCCCGGACGGCGGTGGCGCCGCGTTCCGTGCCCGATGGCTCGGTCACCGAGCGGAACCGATAGGCCCCCGACCCGACCGCGAAGACCGCGCACCCTTCCTCCTCGCGCAGGAACCGCACCCCCTCCGCCTCCCCCGCCGGCCGGTCGCTCTCGGTGACGGTGTCCGGGTTGGCGGTCGCGAGGAAGACGGTCGCGGTGCTGTTGGCGGGGATCGTCACGTCCACGCGGAAGGCGCCGTCCGCGATCTCCCAGGCGACGGCAATCGGGCCACGGATCGACCGGTAGGTGGCTCGGGCGTGGGTGAGACCGCCGCCAGGGCGGGGGCGGACGAGGACGTGCTCGTAGCCGGGGCGGTCGGGGTCGACCGCAATCCCGGCGACCATTTGGTAAAGCAAGGCGCCGACGGAGCCGAGGGAGTAGTGGTTGAAGGAGTTCATCCCAGGGTCCTGGAAGCCACGCTCGGGGGTCCAGCCGTCCCATCGCTCCCAGATCGTCGTCGCGCCGTGGCGGATCATGTGGCCCCAGGAGGGGAGGGTCTCCTGGAGGAGGATGCGGTAGGCGACGTCCGGGTAGCCCGCCTCGGTTAGGACCGGGAGGAGGGAGGCGACGCCGGCGAATCCGGTCGAGAGGTGGCCGTCGCAGCGCTCGATATCGGCGACGAGGCGGCGCCCGGCGGCTTGGCGGAGGCCGGTGGGGAGGAGGTCCATCGCCAGTGCCAGGACGTAGCCGGTCTGGGTCTCGCCGGCGACGCGACCGTCCGGGGCGACGTAGGCAACGTTGAAGGCGCGCCGGATCTCGCCGAAGAGGGCGTCGAACCGATCCGCGTCCTCGCCGCGCCCGATTGCTCGTCCCATCTGCGCTAGGAGGCGGGCGCTGTGCGCCCAATAGGCGGTGCCGAGCAACTCTTTCGGCGTCTCGGCGTCGTGCGCGAGCCAGTCGCCGAAGTCGTTGCCGCGGCGGTGGCGCCAGAGGTGGTCGGGGTTCGCCTCCCCGATGTAGGCGAGCCAGCCGGCCATGGCGTCGTAGTGGTGCTCGATCAGGCGGGTATCGCCGTAGGCCCGGTAGAGGGTCCAGGGGAGGACGACGCCGCCGTCGCCCCAGGCCGGGGCTCCGTCGGCCTCGTCGATCAGGCGGGGGGCGACGTCGGGGAAGGCCCCCGCAGCGGAGCGTGCGTCGGCGATGTCCCCCAGCCACTTGGTGAAGAAGGCGGCGACGTCGCGGTTGAGGCAAGCGGTGGGAGCGAAGACTTGGGCGTCGGCGAGCCAGCCGAGGCGCTCGTCGCGCTGGGGGCAGTCGGTCGGGATCGAGAGGAAGTTGCCGCGCTGGCCCCAAAGGATGTTGCGCTGGAGCCGGTTGACGAGGTCGTTCGAGCATACGAAGGTGCCGGCCTCTGGGGTGTTCGACTCGACGACGCGACCCGTGATCGCCTCCGGGAGGAGCTCGCCTGGGTACCCGGTCACCTCCACGTAACGGAAGCCGTGGAAGGTGAAGCGCGGCTCGTAGGTCTCGGTCCCCTCCCCGCGCAGGACGTAGGCGTCGGTCTGGTGGGCGCTCCGCAGGTTCTCCGTGTAGAGCGATCCGTCGGGATTGAGCATCTCGCCGAAGCGGAGGCGGACCGTCGTCCCGGCCGGGCCCGCGACCCGCAGGCGGACCCAACCGACCATGTTCTGGCCGATGTCGACGATCTGGGTGTCGGGGTCCACCCGGGAGGTCCCCGTCGGCGTGAGGTCCTCGACGACCCGGACCGGCTCGGCCCGGTCGGCGACGAGGCGGACGCCGTCGCGCGCGTCGACGCGGACCGGTGCCCATCCTCGGTCATCGAAGCCGGGGGCATCCCAGCCGGGCAGATCCAGGCGGGCGTCGTACGTCTCCCCCATCAGGAGATCGGAGGCGAGGATCGGTCCGGTCCTCGCCCACCAGGCGCCGTCGCTCACGATTGTGGTGGTCGTGTCGTCCTCGTGGTCGATGGCGAGCCGGAGGAGCAGGCGCGGGCTTGACCCGTAGTGCCTGGTCTGACCGAACCAGCCGACGTGGCCGGCGTACCAGCCGGTGCCGAGGATTGCGCCGAGGGTGTTCTCCCCCGACCGGAGGAGGGGCGCCACATCGTAGGTCTGGTACTGAACGCGCTGGGCGTAGTCGGTCCAGCCGGGGGCGAGGACGGCATCGCCGACGCGCTCGCCGTTGAGGCGCAGCTCGTAGAGCCCGCGCGCCGTGGCGTAAAGGCGCGCCCGTCGGACCGGGCCAGCGAGGGTGAATCCGCGGCGGAGGAAGGGGCTCGGCGGGAGATCCAGCTCGGCGAGGGGCCGTTTGGCGCCGGGTTTCGTCCGATCGCCGGCGGGGCGCCCGGCAACTTCGGCGCCCACGTCGAGGCCGATCCACGTCGCCCGCCAGTCGTCCGGCCGAAGCAGGCCCATCTCCCACCAGGCGGGGTCGCTGGGAAAGGAGGCCAGGCCGTCCCGGTTCCAAACCTGGACGGTCCACCAACAGCGCTGGCCGGAGGCGGGCTCGGCGCCTTCGTAGACAACGTGGGTGGACCTGCTGGACTCAACCCTGCCGCTGTCCCAGAGGTCGCCCTCCCCGGTCAAGAGCCGGTCGAGGTCGCTGGCGACGAGGAGGCGGTAGGCGATCTGGCGCTCCCCACGGCGGTCCGATGCCAGCGCCCATGCGAGGCGCGGCCGGACGACGTCGATCCCGAGCGGGTTGACGAGGTACTCGCAGCGGAGGCGGGTCGCCCGCAGGTCGGTGCCGGTCACGCCGCTGCTTCCTCCCCCGGTGCCGCCGGGTCCGGACCGTGGCACTCCGGCTGGGCAACCGATCGCGGAGACCGCCGGCCCATAGCGGGACGGGCCGCGAACCGCCCCGCCGGCGGCGGCGTCGCCGGCGGGTATCGCCCGGCGCGCCCGAACGGGTTCGGCGGGTGCTCGATCGGCTTAGGGACGGTGGTGACGTCGCGCATACGCCTCCACGGCCGCGACCTGGCCGGCGGTCTCGACCGACCCCGGTCGCACGTCCCGAATCCGCTCGACGGCCGCCTCGGCGCTGCGCCCTCGGTGGACGAGGTAGCAGGCGAGCAGCGTCCCTGTCCGGCCTAACCCCGCTCCGCAGTGAACGGCCACCCGCCTCCCGGCCGCGGTAGCCTGGACGATGGCCGCCACGCCCTCCTCCAGTTGCCCGAGCGTGGGGGCCGAGAAGTCTCTGACGGGGAGGCGCATCTCGCCGAGGCCGTAACGGGCCAAGCGCGACGGGTCGTGTCCCCGCTCGTGGAGGTTGACGAGGAGGACGATGCCCAGCCGGGCCAAGGCGGCCAGTTCGGACACCCGCCTGGGGTAGCGGCACGCCAGAACCCGCTCCCCCTCCACCCAGTCGCCCGGGTCGCCCACGATGCCGATGCTCCGCAGGAGCGTTTTCGTTCTCATCCGACGGACCCTTCGATCGTCCCTCCGGCCACCGGTTCCGTGGGGCCGGCTCTCATCGGCAGCGGATCGTGCTCCGCCCGCTCCGCTGTCGCGGCGTGCGCCTACTTGCCGGACCCCATCGTGAGGCCCTGGATGAAGTAGCGCTGGAGGAAGACGAAGAGGAGGATTGTCGGGACGACGGCGATCAGGGTTCCGGCGAAGAGGACGTTCCAGGCCCGCTGGTACTCCCCCATCAGGGAGCCGAGGCCCGTCGTGACCGGCTTCAGCTTGTCCTGCTGAACCAGGATCAGCGCCCAGAAGTAGTCGTTGAAGATCCAGGTGAACTCCAGCGTCGCCAGCGCCGCTAGGCTCGGCAGCGACAGCGGCAGGACGTGCTGGCCGAAGATGCGGAGCTCATTCGCGCCGTCGATGCGGGCGGCGTCGAAGATCTCGCCGGGGATCGTCCGCATGAAGTTGCGCAGCACGAAGGTGCAGAAGCCAAGCTGGAACGCCATGTGGAAGAGGATCAGTGCCCAATAGGTGTCGTAAAGGTTCAGATTGTTGGCGAGCTTGAAGACGGGGAGCATCAGGATCTGGAACGGCAGTAACGTGCCGCCGACGAAGGTGAAATAGATGAGTAGATTGCCGCGAAAGTTGAAACGGGCGAGGGCGAAGGCGGCCATCGACGACAGCAGCAGGCAACCGAGGAGCGCCGGGATCGTGACGATGAAGGAGTTGAGCATGTAGCGGCTGAGTCCGCCGGTCGTCCACGCCTCGCCGAAGTTCCCCCACTCGATCGAGGTCGGCAGCGTCCAGTAGCCGTCGGCGACGATGCTCTCCAGGGAGCGGAGGGACGTGTTGATCGAGGTGAAGATCGGCACCAGCCAGATCAACATGAAGGGGATGATGAAGGCGTAGAAGAGGAGAGTCTTCCACGGGAAGCCGGCGCGCTTCGTCGCGGGGCGAAGGGACCCCGTCTGGGGGAGGGTGGTCGTGGCCATCGCGGCCTCCGTTGCAAACGGCCAGCGGCCGTCGAACCGTCGTCGTTCGCTGATGAACCCGTGCGACGCGGTCCATCATCGTCGGGGAGGGACCGGTGCCCTCCCGTGCCCCGAAGGGCCGCCTGACGGTACACCGCCGCAGTTGGTGTGGGACCGGCGGCTAGCGTCGCTCGCCCCGAACGGGCCTCGGGCCCTCCCCGACGATGATGGACCGCTTGCCCGCCAGGTCAGTACTCCAGCTCGTCCTTCAGCATCCGGCGCAGGTAGGTGAAGATGAAGACCATCGAGATCAGCATCAAGACGACGGCGAGGGCGGCGCCGTACCCCATGTTGTAGTTCTCGAACGCCTCCTCGTACATCATGAAGCCAAGGACGTTGGAGCGGTTGTAGGGACCACCGCGGGTCATCAACTGGACCAGATCGAAGGCGCGCAGGGCGTCGATCACCGAGATGACGACCACGATGACGGTCACCGGCTGCAGCAGCGGGAAGACGACGTCGCGGAACGAGCGCCAGCTGGAGGCGCCGTCGGTCTTGGCGGCGTCGACGAGCGAGGGGTCAACGTTCTTCAGCCCGGCGAGGTAGATCAGCATCACGTAGCCGATCTGTCGCCAGGTGGCGGCGCCGATGATCGAGTAGATCGCCAGGTCCGGGTCGGCCAGCCAGCCGATTCGCTCGCCGCCGTAGCCGAGGAGGTCGAGCGTCGAGTTGATCAGGCCGTCCTGGGGGAAGAAGACCCAGCTCCAGACGGCGGCGACCACGGCCGAGGAGAGAACCATCGGCGAGAAGATCGCCGCCTTGAAGAGGCGCGTCCCCGGCAGGTCCTGGTTCAGCAGCAGCGCCAGGCCGAGGCCGCCGACGGTAGGAACGGTGATGAAGATCACCAGCCATTTGACGTTGTTCCAGAACGAGACCCAGAAGATGTCGTCGTTGACGAGGCGGCGGTAGTTGGCGAGGCCGACGAACTCGGAGTAGGTCAAGCCGTCGGTGTCGGTCAGGCTCATCCAGAACGAGTAGAACATCGGCCCGATCACCCACATCGCGTAGAGCGCGAGGGGAAGGGCGAGGAAGAGGTAGGGAGTCCAGTCGGCCCGCCTCTGTCCTGCCCGGAGCAGGGCCGTGGCGCGGCGCTGCGGCGCCACCGTCGGGGCGCCGGCGACGCTGCCGACGCCGACCGCAGGCGGGGGGCCGCTGCCACTGATCTGTGCCATCGCCGTGGCTCCTTTGCCGGCTGGGGATGGGACGGGGGGCGACCGCTTGCCGTGCCACCACCGCCCGGGGACCGGTGGGAATCGCGGGTCCATCGCGGGGGAAGCCCGGGGCTAAAACCCCAGGCTGAACCCACGAAGCCCCTCCAAGGTCGAGAACCGGACGCCGCCCAGCGGCACCCCGTTCTCGGCCCGGAGAGGCTTCACGCTACCCGTTCTCGAAGATCCGCTTCCGCTCTTCGTCGAGGCCGTCGAGGATCTGGTCGACGTCGTCCGGGTTGTTCATAAACTCGACGAAGGCGGCCATCCCCTTGTCGGCCATCTCGGGGGAAGTGTCGCGGTCGTAAAACTGGGTGATGTAGTCCGCTTCCTGGAGCAGCGTGACCTGCTTCTGGACCAGGGGCGGGTAGATGTCGAGGGGGACGTCCTTGTGGACGGCGATCCGGGCCAGCTCCGGGTCGCGGGCGGCGGCCTCCTGGCTCTCGCGACCGCCCACGTACGCGAGGAATTGCTTGGCCTGCTCGGCGTTCTTCGCCTTGGCGCTCATGAAGAAGCCGTCGGTCGGGGCCTCTTGGCCGACGGGGACGTCGTTGATCTTCGGAAAGCTGAAGAAGTCGAGGTCCTGCTCCTGCTCGGTCGTCATGCTGTCGGTGATGAACCCGCCCATCAGGTACATCGCCGCCTCGCCCTGGAGCATCGGGGTCAGCGCGTCCTGCCACTCGAGCGCCTCGGGCTGCTCGATGAAGGCGCCGGCATCCAGGAGCCGTCGCCAGTTGGCGAAGGTCTCCTTGACCTCGGGCGAGTTGTACGCGGCCTGGCCGTCGGTCAGCTTGACGTGGAACTCGGGGCCGTTGGTCCGCATGTTCAGGTAGTCGAACCACGCGGCGGCGGGCCACGGCGCCTTGGTACCGAGGGTGAAAGGGGTGATCTCCGCCTGCCTCAGGGTGTCGACCGCGGTCAGCAGTTCGTCGAAGGTCTGAGGCGGGGTCTCGATGCCGGCCTGCTGGAGAATGCTCGGGCGGAAGAAGACCGCCCAGCCGTAGTAGTTCGTGGGGACGAAGTAGTACTCATCGTCGGCGCCCTTGGAGACGGCGAGGATCCCCTCTGGGTAGGCGGTCTCCCAGCCCTCGGCCTGGAAGACGTCTGAAACCGGGGCGACCAGCTCGCGCTCGACGAAGAAGCGCATCCGGTTGCCGGCGAACCAGGTCAGGACGTCGGGCGGGTCGCCGGAGGCGAGGTAGGTCCGGATCGCCTGCTTGAAGTCCTCGTGGTTGACGGTGTTGAGCTCGACCTCGGTGCCGGTCTTGGTCGTGAAGCCGGGGACCGTGACCTCCTCCATGAAGCGACGCGGCTCCGGGTCGCTGTTGTTGGAGCTGACGTTGAGCGTCCCGGCCTCTTGCGCCGCCCGCGCCAGGCCCGGCCCCGCCGCCAACGCGGCCGCCAGCGCCGAGGCACCGAACCCGAGCGCCGCGCCGCGGCGGAAGACCTCGCGCCGGCTCAGGCGGCCGGCCAGGACGTCGTCGATGAACCGTTCGCGTCGTGCGTCGTGCGCCATCGCACCTTCCTCCTCATGCATCGAGCAGTCAAGGGCCCGGGCCGTCCGTCCGGAAGGCCCGCGCCGATCAAGCGGGGATGCTACCACGGCGGCAGGAGGACGGTGCCTGACCCGGGCGATCGGGCGTAGCCGGCAGGAACGTCGAACCCGTCGCATAACGCGTCGGAGCCGACGCTCGACGGCGTCCCCCTTTCGCCAGGGAGCCCGCCGTCTCCCGTTTCCCCGCAAGCGACGTCCTGAACTCGCCACAACTCGCCTTCGTCGCCGAGCGTTTCCCGGAACCGCCACGTGCCGGAACCGGTCGGTCGGCCTACTCCAACCAGGACCGCTGGCCCGCCATCCTCCGGGTGCTGCGTTCCGGCCGCTGCTGGCGGGACCTGGGCCGGCCTGGCGATCCGTCGGGGTGCCCACTGGCGGCGGCTGCGCTCCTGGCACCGGCGCGGTCTATCGCCGAGTAAAGCGGACGCTCCCGAACGTCCTCGTGCAGGGCAAACGCCTGGACCGCTCGCCTGTCGGTCTCGACGGCACCCCGACCCCATGTCAGGGGTTCGCGGAGCAGACCGGCTCGTCGGGCAAGCACCGGACAATTAGAACGAAGCCGTCGTTGGTGGCGGGTCCGGCAGGGATCCCCTCACCGTCAGCGTCGTTCGGGGCAGCTAGCACGATGGAGCGCTTAAGTTC
>CADCWL010000051.1 GCA_902806405.1 uncultured Thermomicrobiales bacterium
GCCGCCTCGACGATCCCGACACCGACGGCCGACGCGGACGCCGCCCAGATCGGTCCGACCAGCGCCCGGCGCCGCTCCGGCGGCACCAGCTTCGAGTCCCGCACCCCGGCCAGTGCCGTCCGCAGGCGCCGCAGCGCCGGCCCCTCGCAGGCCGGCAGCACCACCGCCGCCGCCACCAGCGGCCCCGCCAGGGCACCCCGCCCCACCTCGTCCACGCCGGCGACCCGCTGCAGCCCCGCCTCCCAGAACGCCCGCTCGGCACGGAGGTCGGGCGCCGCCCCCGCCGCCCGCGTCCGACCCCTCCCCCGCACCCCGCCACCGGCGCCGTCCTTCATCGACCGGCCCAACCAAAAGGGCGCGCCCCCGGGCGCGCCCCAAACGGACCTCTTCGCATTCCCCGGCCAACGCGCCGCGCGACCATCAATCCCCCGGTCCCCGCGTCCTAGGTCCGGCGCTCCTTGATCCGCGCCGCGCGGCCGGTCAGCCCCCGCAGGTAGTAGAGCCGGGCGCGGCGGACGCGGCCCCGGCGCGGCACCTCGATCCGGTCGATGCGCGGCGAGTGGAGCAGGAAGGTCCGCTCGACGCCGATCCCGTGGGAGGCGATGCGGCGAACGGTGAAGTTCTCGTTGATGCCGCCGTCGCGGCGCCGGATCACGACCCCCTCGAAGACCTGGACCCGCTCCCGCGTCCCCTCGACGACCCGGGCGTGAACCCGGACCGTGTCCCCCGGCCCGAAGGTCGGGACCTCCGCCTTGAACTGCTCGGCCTCGATCGACCGGATGAGCTGCGCGACCATCGTCTTGCCGATCCTCTCGTCTTCGTGGCTGGTGGCGGGAAACCGCCGAAGCGTCATCGATTGGGGGACGCACGCTTGCCAGGGGCCAGCGGCTGCGTTGCGAAAAAGGCGACAACCTCCACCCTCAAGTACAGCACGCGAGTCTAGCACGCCGTACGGGACCCGACAATAACGGCGCCATCGTCCGCGGGGCGCGGCGCCCCCGACGCACCGTCGGCACCGGCTGCGCGGCCGCTGGGCCGTGGGTCGGCAACCCAGGGGCGCCACCGCATTGAGGGGCGCTTGCCGTCGTGACCGGCGGGGCAGCACGCGCCGCTTGCCCAGGGCCTCGTTAGTCGAGGATCCGCAGCACCTCCGCCGCCACCTCGTACCGTCCGAACGACGGCATCAGGTAGACCCCCTGCACCTCCGGCCGCAGCTGCAGCAGCAGGTCCTGCGCCATCTTGACCCCCTCCCGGCGCCCGTCGGCGCCGGCGCGGCGCATCCGGTCGCGGGCGTCGTCGGTGAGGGTGATGCCGGGGACCTCGTTGTGGAGGAACTCGGCGTGGCGGGAGCTCTGCAGCGGCAGGATGCCGATCAGGACCGGCACGTCGAGCCGCTCCGCCCCGTAGACGTCGAGGAAGCGGCGCCAGACCGCGGCGTCGAAGATCGGCTGGGTCATCACGAAGTTCGCACCCGCCTCCAGCTTCGCCCGCAGCCGCCGCGCCTCCTCCTCCAGGTCCTCCCGCGTCGGGTCGATCGCGCAGGCGATCGTGAAGTTCGCCGGCCGCCCGATCGAGGCCCCGGCCGAGTCCTCCCCCCCGTTCAGCCGCGAGAGGACGCGGACCAGGCCGATCGAGTCGACGTCGTAGACCGCCGAGGAGTCGGGGTAGTCGCCCAGGCTCGGCGGGTCGCCGGTCAGCGCCAGGATGTTGCGGACGCCCACCGCGTGCGCCCCCAGCAGCTCGGATTGCAGGCCCATCAGGGAGCGGTCCCGCGTCGTGAAGTGGATGATCGTCTCCACCCCGACCTGGTGCTGGATCAGGTAGCACAGCGTCAGCGCGCTCATCCGCACCCGTGCCATCGGCGAGTCGGCGACGTTGATCGCGTCGACCCCGACCTCCTTCAGGAGGCGCGCCCCCTCCAGCGCCTTGGCCGGGTTCAGCCCCTTCGGCGGGTCGATCTCGACGCTGACCAGGAACTTGCCGCCGGCCAGCTTCTGGCAGATCTCGGTCGGCCCCTCGGCCGGGATCAGGTCCGCCTCCGGCCGCGCCCGGGGCCGCGCCGGCGTCACCACGGCCGCCGCGGACGTGCCCTCCGGCCGGTCCACGGCGGCGACGCGCTCGCTCGCAACCGCGTCCAGCGCCTCCCGCATCGCCCGGACGTGGGCCGGCGTCGTGCCGCAGCAGCCGCCGATCAGGCGGACCCCCGCCTCCGCGGCGCGGCGCGCGAAGTCGCCGAAGTACTCCGGCGAGGAGCGGTAGATGACCCGGCCGCCGACCTGGGTCGGCCAGCCCGCGTTGGGCATGCAGGCCAGCGCCGGGGCGTCGCCGTCCGCCCCAAGCTCGTCCAGGCGCCGCCCCATTGCCGCCACCGTCGGCAGCATCCGCTGCGGCCCGACCGAGCAGTTCGCCCCGAGCGCGGTCACCCCTAGCCCGCGCAGCCGGTCGACGACGTCCTCCGGCGTGCTGCCGCCGATCGTCCGCCCGTCCTCGGCGAAGGTCATCATCGCCACGACCGGCAGGTCGCTCGCCTCGCGGGCGGCGCCGATCGCCTGCTCCATCTCCTCCAGGTTGCCGATCGTCTCCACGATCAGGAGGTCGACCCCGCCCTCCAGCAGCGCCTCGATCTGCTCGCGGAAGACGCCCCGCACCGCCGCCGGGTCCGCTGTCCCGAAAGGCGCCAGTGTCCGCGCCGTCGGTCCCACCGAGCCCGCCACCAGCGCCGGCCGACCGGTGATCTCCCGCGCCTCCCGCGCCAGCCGGACCGCCCGCTTGTTGATTTCCAGGGTCTTCTCGGCCAGCCCGAAACCCTCCAGCCGGTAGCGGTTGGCGCCGAAGGTGTTCGTCTCGATCAGGTCCGCCCCCGCCTCCAGATAGGCGCGGTGCGTCGCCGCCACCAGCTCCGGCCGGGAGAGGTTCAGCGCGTCGAAGCTCTCGTCGAGCGGAGCCCCGCCGGCGTAGAGCATCGTGCCGAGCGCCCCGTCGGCGAGGACGACGCCGTCGGCGAGTCGGGTCAGGAGCGGATTGGCCATGGTCCTCTCATCTCGTCGGGCGGCCGGCTTTGGTGATGCGTCGTCCGGTGATGCGCTTCTCGCTGCTAAGGATACCCCTCCGCACGGGGCCGTCCGAGAGAGGCGTCCGCCGATCCGTCCGCCGCGATCGGCCTGCTACCATCGCCCGGCGATGACCGACCGTGGGTCGCGGCCGTCGTTGCCCCGTGATCCGCACATTCCGCCGCCACCGGCTCGCGCGCTCCGTGCCCATCGTTGGCGGCGGCCTGACCGAGCGTCCGCTGCCGTAGCGGGTCCGGTCCAACCCTCGGCCGGCCCGAGCCCGGGCGTCCGCGTGGCCGCCGCCCAGTTGCCGCTCCTGCTCTTTGGCTTGCCCACGGGCCGCCTCCCAGGCCGCGGGCGGGAGTCCCCCTTCGCTCGGCGGGCTCGGCGTCTGTCTCCTGTACGCCGCCGTCCCGGCTCTCGCGGCGGGGGGATCGCCCAGGCGCGTCCGTCCCGGGTCGCCTTGGGGGCCTGCAAGCCGAGCGACCGGAGGGCTCGTGCCCGGAGGACCGCCATGAACCGGGTTGCACCGGTCTTCGTGATCACGGGGACGCCCGGCGCGGGCAAGACGACCGTCGCCCGTGCCCTCGCCGCGCGCTTCCCCTTCGGCCTCCACGTCCCGGTCGACGACCTGCGGGAGTGGGTCGTCTCGGGCCTCGCCCCGCCCGTCCCGATCTGGACCGCCGAGACGGGCCGCCAGTTCCGTCTGGCGCGCCGGGCGGCGGCCCACACCGCGCGTCTCTACGCCGAGGCCGGCTTCGCCGCGGTCCTCGACGACGTCCTCTTACCCGACGAGGCGAGGGAGGTATTCGCGGCGCCGCTCGCGGACGTACCCGTCCACCGCGTGCTCCTCCGCCCCAGCCTCGACGTGGCGCTCGCGCGCAACGCCGCACGGACCACGAAGGGGTTCGATCCCGCGACCCTGGCCGACACGATCCGCGGCCTCCATCTGGCGATGGGGAAGCAGGCCTGGGCCGAGGCGGGGTGGCTGGTGGTCGATACCAGCCGAATCGGCGTGGCGGAGACCGTCGACGAGATCCTCGGGCGACTCGACCTCACTGCCGCCCCGTGAGCCCCGTGCCGGCGCACGGGGTGGCGCCCGACCTCGGGAGCCGGACCGCGAGGGGCGGCTCACCTGGCCCGGGTCCGCGAGCGGACCCGTGGACCGGGAACCGGGCAAGATCGGCTCGCCGCCCGTCGCGGGGACAAGGAGGACCAAAAGGTGGAAGGGCGCGAGGGGCGCGGGGTGCTGGTCTACCTCCTGCTTGACGTGGCGACCGACGACGAGGCCCGCGACCTCACCGAGAGCCTGGCAGAGACCATGGGGAAGGCGGACGACCGCTTCGTCGGCTATGCCCTCTCCCAGGTCGAGCCCGTCGAACTCACCTTCGAGGACGAGGACGGCGGGGCCGAGGGTGGATCGCCCTCGGCGCGGGGTGGTCGAACGTGAGTCCGAGGCTCCCCCGAACGCCGGAAGCGGCTTCGGTCCCCGGCGGATGGAGGGCGGACGCGGCCCCGATCGTGTTCGGGCGGACCGGTCCTGGTAGCGCACCCGCCCCCGATTGACGCCCCGTCCCCGCCGCGCTAGAGTCGCCCCCCAGCGCCCCGCCGCGCGACCCCGCCCACGCATCGCGAGTCGCGCTCCGCTCGGCCCCAATGCCGGGAGGGGGGGCCGTAGGGAAACGGGAACGAGGGGGACCGGTGAGTACCCGCAGCGAGCGCCGAGCCGACCCAGCGGCGGACGGGGAGGGTCGCGTCCTCGCCCCCCACCGGCCGGGCGGGATCATGGCGATCGGCGGCGCGGAGGACAAGCTCGACGACAAGGTGATCCTCGCCACCTTCGTCCAGCTCGCCGGCGGCCGCTCGGCCCGGATCGCGATCCTCCCCACCGCCTCCTCGATCGAGTCCGCCGGCGAGCGCTACAAGGCGCTCTTCCTCGGCCTCGGCGCCGCCCACGCCGAAGTCGTCTACCTCGCCGACCGCCGCGACGCCGACGCCGACACCGCCGCCGCCCAGATCGGTGAGGCGACCGGGGTCTTCCTCACCGGCGGCAACCAGATGCGCCTCGCCGCCATCGTCGGCGGCACCCGCGCCATGCACGCCATCCGCCGCCGCCACGCCGCCGGCGCCGTCGTCGCCGGCACGAGCGCGGGCGCCTCGATCCTCTCCTCCCACATGGTCGCCTTCGGCGCCAGCGGCCCCACCCCCCGCCAGCGGATGGCGCACGTTTCGGCCGGCTTCGGCCTCGTCCCCGACGTGATCGTCGACCAGCACTTCCGCCAGCGCGACCGGATCGGCCGCCTCCTCGCGCTCGTCGCCGCCAGCCCGGGTCTGCTCGGGCTCGGCGTCGACGAGGACACCGCCGCCCTCTTCGACCCGGACGGCGCCCTCGAGGTCCTCGGCCGCAACAGCGTCACCATCGTCGACGGCTCCCAGGCCGTCTCCGACGTCTTTCGGGTGAAGGGTCACGGCCCGATCACCGTCAGCGGTGCCCTCCTCCACGTACTCACCCCCGGCCGCCGCTTCGACCTCTCGACGCGCCGTCTGCTGGACGATTAGGTCGGAGGTCGAAGGGTGGGCGATCCTAGGAGGGGAAGCCGTGAGCGACCAGTCCTTTCGCGGTTTGGTGGCCCGGCGACGGGGGATGGACGTGGTCGTTCCGACCTATGAGATAACTGGGGCCTGGCCGAAGGAAGAGACGTTCGGTATGGCGTCCCAGGTGCGCCGCGCCGTCGTCTCGGTCGTGGCCAACATCGGGGAGGGCCAAGGCGGAGCGGTCCGCGAGAGTTCGCGCACCACCTGTCGATCGCGGATGGCTCCCTCGCCGAAGCCGAGACCCTCCTCTTGGTCGCCGGGCGGTTGCGCTCCCTCGACGATTCGACGTTGACGAGCGTGATCGACCAGATCAACGAGGTACGGCGCCCGTTGCGCGGACTCCTCCAACCCTTTCGCTAGCCCCGTTCGTTCGACCTCCGACCTCCGACCAGGGAGAAGCCGCCATGCTCGACATCCGCCAGACCACCGTCTACCGCGGACCGAACGTTTGGGCCCGGATGCCGACGATCCTCCTCCAGCTCGACATCGGCGAGCTCGAGGATCGACCAACCAACAAGATCCCCGAGTTCTACGAGAAACTCTCCGAGCTTCTTCCCTCCCTCTACGACCACTTCTGCTCGGTCGGCAAGCCGGGCGGCTTCCTGAAGCGGATGCGGGAAGGGACGTGGATGGGGCACGTCGTCGAGCACATCGCCCTCGAGCTCCAGAATCTCGCCGGCGCCGAGGTTGTCCGTGGAAAGACCCGCTCGACCCCGGAGCGCGGCGTCTACAACGTCGTCTACCAGTACCAGCAGGAGGACGTCGGCCTCGCCGCCGGCCGCCTCGCCGTCCGCCTCTGCAACCACCTCGTCTACGAGAGCGAGCCGGGTTTCGACTTCGTCCGGGAGCTGGAGGACGGTGTCATCAAGGTCGCCGAGCGGCTCGCCTACGGGCCCTCGACCGGGGCGATCGTCGGCGAGGCGGAGCGCCGCGGCATCCCGGTCCTGCGGCTCGACCCCCGCCGCTCGCTCGTCCAGCTCGGGCACGGCGCCTACCAGAAGCGCGTCTGGGCGACCGTCTCCAGCGAGTCGGCCAACATCGCCGTCGAGATCGCCGGCAACAAGGAGCTGACCAACCGGATGCTGCACGACGTCGGCATCCCCGTCCCCCGCGGCCTCGTCGTCCGCAACATCGACGAGGCGGTCCGCGCCGCCGGCCGGATCGGCTACCCGGTCGTGATCAAGCCGCTCGACGGCAACCACGGCCGGGGCGTGATGATCAACCTCGCCGACGAGGCGGAGGTGCGCGAGGCGTACCCGATCGCCGACCGCGAGAGCCGCACCGGCGCGATCGTCGTCGAGACCTTCGTCACCGGCAAGGACTACCGGATCCTCGTCGTCAACAACGAGCTGGTCGCCGTCGCCGAGCGCGTCCCCGCCCACGTCGTCGGCGACGGCGCCCACACCGTCCGCGAGCTGATCGAGCGGACCAACGCCGATCCCCGCCGCGGCGTCGGCCACGAGAAGGAGCTGACCCGGATCGTCGTCGACGAGCAGACGCTGGAGGTCCTGGCGCGGGAGGGGATCGGCCTCGACGACGTCCCGGCGGCGGACCGCTTCGTCCAGCTCAAGCTGACCGGCAACATGAGCACCGGCGGCACCTCGATCGACCGCACCGACGACATCCACCCCGACAACGGCGAGATCGCCCGCCAGGCGGCGATGGTCGTCGGCC
Organism: uncultured Thermomicrobiales bacterium; assembly: GCA_902806405.1. GTDB lineage: Bacteria > Chloroflexota > Chloroflexia > Thermomicrobiales > UBA6265 > CADCWL01. The sequence goes on from CADCWL010000051.1 coordinate 7,320, forward strand.
TCGACGTGGCCGGGATCGACTTCGTCGCCCCCGACATCGCCCGGTCGGTTCGCACCAGCGGCGGCGCCATCGTCGAGGTCAACGCCGGTCCCGGCTTCCGGATGCACACCCACCCGACCGAGGGGCACCCCCGCCACGTCGGCCGCGCCGTCGTCGATATGCTCTTCCCGCCCGGCCGCCCCTCCCGCGTCCCGATCGTCGCCGTCACCGGCACCAATGGCAAGACGACCACCAGCCGGATGATCGCCCACATCATGAAGCGGGCCGGCAAGACGGTCGGCCTGACCACCACCGACGGGATCTACATCGACGAGACGCAGATCATGGCCGGCGATATGAGCGGGCCGACGAGCGCCCAGATGGTCCTCAAGAACCCGGCGATCGACTTCGCCGTCCTCGAGACCGCGCGCGGCGGCATCGTCCGCTCCGGCCTCGGCTACGACCGCTGCAACATCGCCGTCGTCACCAACGTCAGCGCCGACCACCTCGGCTTGCGCGGCGTCAACACCCTCGCCGAGCTGGCCCGGGTCAAGGCGGTCGTTCCCCAGTCGGTCCTCCGCGGCGGCGCCAGCGTGCTGAATGCCGACAACGAGTGGACCGTCGAGATGGCGCGCTCCGCCCGCGGCGAGATCATCTTCTTCAGCATGGAAGAGGAGAACCCGGTCGTCCGCGATCACCTCCGGGAACGGGGCAAGGCGGTCGTGCTGCGGCCGACCCGCCACGGCGAGATGATCACCCTGATCGAGCACCGCCGCGACACCAGCTTGCTCCTGGTCGAGGAAATTCCGGCCACCTTCAACGGCCGCGTCCGGGTCAACGTCGCCAACGCCCTCGCCGCCGTCGCCGCCGCCTTCGCCGGCGACGTCGGCCTGGAGCACATCCGCCACGCCCTGCGCACCTTCACCTCGAACTTCTTCCAGACCCCCGGCCGCTTCAACCTGCTCGAGGTCGACGGCCGCCGCGTCCTCATCGACTACTGCCACAACCTGGCCGGCCTGGAGGCGATGGCCGACTTCGTGAAGCGGATGGACGCCGACCGCACGATCGCGATGATCTCGATGCCGGGCGATCGCTCCGACGCCGACATGGACGCCTTCGGCCGCCTCGCCGGCACGGTCTTCCAGGAGGTCGTCATCCGCGAGGACGACAACACCCGCGGCCGTCCCTCCGGCGAGATCGCCAACCGCCTCGCCGCCGCCGTCGCGGCCGGCGGTCTTCCCAAGGAGCGGACCGCCGTCGTCCTCGACGAGATCGAGGCCGCCCACGCCACCGTCGCCCGCGCCGACCGCAACGACTTCGTCGTCCTCATGGTCGACCGCCCGACCGCCGTCTGGGAGGCGCTGACGAGCAAGGGGGCCAGCGGTGGCAACGGGCGGGAGCCGGCCCGTTCGGGGGCGTCCGCTTAGGTGGCGGCCGGACGCGGGAGGCGCCACGGCGCACCCGCCGCCGATATGAGGTGGTCGGCCCCAGCCGCGCCGGGCAGCGCCCCGTTCCCGGCAAGGAGCGCGTCCACCTCCTCCCGCGGCAGGGGCGGCGCGAGGTGGTTGCCCTGCCCCCGCTCGCAGCCGAGCGCCCGCAGGAAGGCCGACTGCTCCTCGGTCTCGATCCCTTCGGCCGTCGTGCCCAGGTCGAGCGCCCGCGCCAGCGCCAGAACCGCCCGCACGATCGCCGCGTCGGCGTCGTCCCGTCCCAGGCCCATCACGAACGCCCGCTCGACCTTCAAGCCGTCGATCGGGTAGCGCCTG
>CADCWL010000052.1 GCA_902806405.1 uncultured Thermomicrobiales bacterium
GTGCGCTACGAGCGCCGCGCCGACATCCACCGGGCGTTCCTCTCCCTCGGCTGCGCGCTCATCTGCTGGACTGCCCTCCCATGAGCGGTTTTGATAGGCGCTCTTAGGCCGCGGCACGAAACCCGGCTGATGCCGTGTGAAAACGCCACGCTGCGGAACGGCGTCTCTCCCCGCATGTCTTGGTTTTCGAGGAGGGCTCGACGGTGACGGAACCGATGTTCGGCAGGACGATCCCGTTCTTGGCCGCAGCCGTCACCTCCTAGGGCCCAACTCAGAGGGCCGCCGCCGCGTCTCGGCCGCGCGTCGCACGCCGCTGACGAGGGCATCCGTGGGGCGGACCGCCGATGTTCGTTTACAGGCTCCCGGGTCCAACACCCGGTCTCGGTCGTAGGTGGCAAAGGGCGATGGGCCGGCGTGCATTCGAGGGAACGCCGAGCGACGGGTCGGCGTAACAGGGCGGGCCAGGAAGGGGCGGTGACCGACGCGAGCCGTCACCCGGCCAAGTTGGCCGCGCGGGCTGCGGCGTGATACGTCTCCGAGACGGGTCCGCATGCCATCCTGCCCACCTGCTCGGCGGCTGAGGGGGTCAGCGACGCCTTCCCCGACTTCGTCCTCCTCGCCTAGGACGACCGGCGGCCCATGGAGGACCGGTTAGCCCCGATGGTCATCGTCCGGGGCGACCGATGTACGCTTCTCGATGGGTCCGGGGACCGAGGCGTCCGGGGCGTAGGCGCTCCGGGGCATCGAGAGCAGGTGGACCATTTCGCGATTGGGTCGACTGAAGCGCGCGGTGGACGAGACCGTGACGCTTGTGGAAGCGCACTTGCCGGCGCTGGTCACGGCGCAGAGCCGCCGCCAGATCGGGGTGCGCCACCGTTTATGGAGTCGGGCGACCGAACCGGTCGGCGTGGGAAATTGACGAACTCCCGCGACGAGTGGCGCCGCGGCGGGGCGGCCACGCGCCATCCGTCTTGCGTCACGTCGTCCAAGGAGGGCCTGCGGGACAGGGATCCACAAGCCCTCTCCAATGTCCAGAACAAGCTCCAGCCCCCTTCGCCGGACTTCACCGGTCTAGCCTGGGTGGTGCCCCGGGCGATGCCGGTAAGTCGTTTCACGACGGAGGACCGCCTCCCTAACAACCGCCGACCGCCCGCTTTATGATGGGCTCGCCGCGCCCCGTCCCGTCACCGAAAGGACCTCCCGCCCCGTGGCCACCCCCCAAGACCCCCGCGCCGCCTTTACCCTCGGAGTCTGCTACTACCCCGAACACTGGCCCCGCGACCGCTGGCCCGGTTACGCCCGCCGCATGCGCGAGCTCGGCCTCACCTACGTCCGGATCGCCGAGTTCGCCTGGAGCCGGATGGAGCCGCGTCACGGGGAGTGGGACTGGGGCTGGCTCGACGACGCGATCGAAACCCTCGCCGCGGAGAACCTGAAGGTCGTCCTCTGTACCCCGACCGCCACGCCACCGGCCTGGCTGATTCGCGCCCACCCCGAGATCCTGCCGGTCGACGCCGAGGGGCGAACCCGAAACTTCGGCTCCCGCAAGCACTACGACCACGCCAGCCCCGTTTACCGGGCGCATTCCAGCCGGATCACGGAGGCGATCGCGGCCCGCTACGGCGAGCACCCGGCCGTCGTCGGCTGGCAGACGGACAACGAGTTCGGCTGCCACTCCACGACCCGCTCCTACGGTCCCGCCTCCCGCGACGCCTTCCGCGTTTGGCTGGCGGAGCGGTACGGGACGACGGAGGCGTTGAACGAAGCTTGGGGCAACGCTTTCTGGAGCCAGGAGTACGGCGACTTCTCCGAGATCGACCCGCCCAACCTGACCGTCACCGATCCGAACCCCTCCCACGTCCTCGACTTCGCCCGCTTCGCCAGCGACACCGTCGCCACGTTCCAGGAGGAGCAGGTCGCGATCCTGCGGCGGCTCTCGCCGGGGCGCTGGGTGACCCACAACTTCATGATGCACTTCGGAGAGTTCGACCACTACCGTGCCGCCGAATGCCTCGACTTCGCCACCTGGGACTCCTACCCGCTGGGCCAGGTCGAACGATTCGCCACGTCCGAGGTGGAGAAGCTGCGCTGGGCGCGAACCGGTCAGCCGGACCTGATCTCCTTCAACCACGACCTCTACCGGGGCCTCTTCGCTGGGGGAAACCGTGGCTTCTGGGTGATGGAGCAGGGCGCCGGACAGGTCAACTGGGCGCCTTCCAATCCCCTGCCGGCCCGCGGCGCGGTCGCCCTCTGGACCGCCCAGGCCCGGGCCCACGGCGCCGACGTCGTCTCCTACTTCCGGTGGCGCGCCGCCACGGTCGCCCAGGAACTGATGCACTCCGGGCTGCTCCGCCACGACGAGACGCTCGACCGCGGCGGCGAGGAGGTCGCGGCGCTGGAGATCGTCGGCTTGCCAAACGAGCCGGTCCGCGCCCCGGTCGCCCTCCTCCACGACTACGAGAGCCTCTGGGCCTACGACGAACAGCCCCACAGCGCCGGCGCCGACTACTGGGGTCAGCTCATGCTCTTCTATTCGGTGCTGCGCGCCCTCGGCGTCGACGTCGATGTCCGACACCCGGAGCACGACATAACCGGATATCGCCTCGTCGTCGCCCCCGCCCTCCAGCTGGTGGGGGAGGAGCGTGCTCACCGCCTGACGGAGCTGGCGCGGACGACGCCGCTCGTCGTCGGTCCGCGCACCGCCTACCGGACGCCGACCGGCCGCGTCCACGAGGACGGGCAGCCCGGCCCGCTGCGCGGGCTGCTGGGCCTCTCCATGCGGAACTTCGACGGTCTGCGGCCCGGCCTCACCGTCCGCGTCGGCGCCCACGAGGTCGTCACCTGGGCGGAAAGTTACGCGCTCCGCGGCGGCGAGGCGACCCACACCTACGACAATGGTCCCCTCGTCGGCGAACCGGCGGTCGTCCGTCACGGAGCCGCGACGACGATCGGCGCCTGGAGCCCGACGCTGATCACCGAGGTCTTCACCGGCCTCCTGGCCGAGGCGGGCGTGCCGACGACGCCCCTCCTGGACGGCGTCCGCGTCGCCCGCCGCGGCGGCATGGAGACCTGGCTCAACTTCAACGAGACGCCGGTCACGCTGCCGGACGGGTCGACCCTCGGCCCCGTCTCGTTCGAGCAGCAGCGGACCTAACCCGGAACGACACGGCGCGACCGGGATGCACCCCGGCCGGCTCACTCGCGAGCCGCGGCGGCGGCGCCTCCCATCGCGTGCCGTCTCGGCCTAGCCGCCGATTTCGGGGCCCGGCCGGGCCTTCGCCTGCGCCCGCGTTTCACCGGTGGCACGGAGTCCCGCGGTCATCCCCGGGCAGGAGGGATCCCTCTGCCACGAGACGGGCAGGGGAGACACCCCTTCATGGTCGGGATGAGGGGCGGAAGCTGCGATGACTGATTTGCCGCGGCGACGGTCCTTCTTTGCCGCGGCGATGTCGCGGCGAGGACGAGAGGGCGGCGGGCCACCGTGTCGGGACTCGGACGGGTGTCCGGCGATTGACCGGCGCGGACACTGGGCGGGGCGCTGCTGTCGGCGTTCGCGGCCCCGCGGGGCAGCGCGGCGGCTCCCACGTCACCGCGTCCCACGCCCCCCCTTCAGCCAGGCCGACCTTCGGTTATTCCACCTCGAACGTCATCTGGACATTGACTGCAACCTCGCTCGTGCCCACCTCGATCGGCGCCTCTGCCGCCGCCGACTCCATGTCGGCCGCGCCGCCGCGGGCGAAGACCTCCGGCGCCGGTGAGGGCGCGGAGCTCTCGGTTATGGTGACGACCCGCACAATTCGGACGCCGGCCGCGTCGGCCAGCTCCTCCGCCTTAGCGCGGGCGTCGCGGACCGCCTGCGCCCGCGCCTGGCTGGCGGCCGCCGCCGGATCCTCGACGTAGAAGGCGATGCCGTAGATATTGTTGGCGCCGGCAGCGACGACTGCGTCGAGGATGTTTCCCAGCCCGTCCGGGTCGCGGACCGTCAGCGCGACCTGATTTGACACCTGGTAGCCGACCACCGGCCCGGGGTTGCCATCGTCGTCGTAGTCGCGGACGACGCTGACGGAGAAGTTGGCGGTCTGGATATCGTCGCTCTCGATGCCAGCCGCCTCGGCCGCAGCGATGATCGCGGCCGCCTGGCTGCTGGCCTCGTCCTGCGCGTCGCCCAGGCGGTCCCGCTGGACGTCGACGCCGACGGTGACCGAGGCAGTGTCCGGCGGGATGGTCACGCTCCCCCGTCCCTCGACGATGAGGGTCGCCGCCGTCGCCGCAGCCGGCGTCGCGTCCGCCCCCTCCTGCGCCGCCGTCCGGCTCGGGGCGCCGCCGGCGACCACCCCGAGCATCGCCAGCGCGACGACGGCGACCGCGCCGCGGCGCGGTGCACGGTAGAATCGGCAGTCCCCGTCCATGATCTCCTCCTCGACGACGTGGCGCTCCGCCACAACCGGCGGGCTCCCCCGGACGACGTCCGGAGTGCATCGATTGACCTCACCGATCGGCACGGTGGCGCTCACCCTACCCAACGCCCCGCCCGGCGGTGGGGTTTCACCACCCCGTCCGCCTTCCGGCAAGAGGGCAGGTTGGACCTCGCTCCCGCCGGGGCGAACGTCACCCCCGGTCGCGGGGCGGGTGGACGGCGCGACCATGGCGCTCGCCCCGGGTTGCCCCGGCAAGCGCGGGTAGGAGGCGAATCAGGCGGCCGCCTCGCGGTGCGAGGGCATCCTCGGCGTCGAGCCGGAAGGAGCGCCGGGGCGTATACCGCGGCAGCCCCCGGAGCAGGGAGACGGTTGCGCGCAGCTCCGCCAACTCGTGGCGGCAGTCGGCGCACCCGGCCAGGTGGTCGTCCACGGCGCGGCGCTCGCCCCCGTCGAGGCGACCGTCGACGTATGCCGTCAGGGCGTCGAGGTCGAGGTGCTGCGCCGGGAAGGGCCGGGTTCCCTCTTCTGGGTCAGCAGATGCGTCGTTCCCCGGAGGCACCCGTGAGAGGCGGGCAAAGCGGGCGAACGGTGCCGCGCCGACCGGGTCGTCCCCTAGGACGTGGCGGATACGGTTGCGGCCCCGGCCGAGGCGGGAGGCGATGGTGCCCGGCGTCGCGCCGGTGACCGCCGCGATCTCCCCGTCGTCGCACCCCTCGACGTCGGCGAGGAGGACGACCAGCCGCTGCTCGGCCGGCAGGGTTGCCAGGGCCCGCTCCAAGAGGATCACCAACTCGGCGCGGAGCGCGGCGATCGCAGGCGCCTCGTCTCCGGCCGCGGCCGTGACCGGCTGGACCTCGATCGCCGGCGGCTCCGCGTCGAGAGCGGACGAAGGCCGGCGCGGTCCCGCCGGCCGCGGGTCCCGGCAGCGCTCGACCGCGGCCCGTAAAAGCCACCCGCGAACGGGACCGCCCGGGAACCCGCCAGCCCCTGCCCACGCGTCGGCGAAGGCGCCGCGGGCCGCCGCCTCCGCCGCCGGCACGTCGCGCAGCAGCCGTAGGCAGAGGCCGAAGACGGCGCGCTCGTGGCGCAGCACCAGCAGGTTGAAGGCGTCGACGTCCCCGGCGCGGGCCGAAGCGGCCAGGCGCGCGTCCACCCGCGCCGGCTCCTCCCGTTCCCCTCCGATCCCCGCCACCGGCGGCAACGGCGGCACCGGCGGCACTTCCCGCCGATCGCGTCCCCGTCGAAGCATGACAAGCTCCCGACTATAGGTTAAGGGCTACCGGTATGGCGCACCGCGATCGCAGCGGGGAAGGGGCCGGTCCAGCATCACGCCCGGTGGCCGTTCGTTCCCGGACACTCCATGAGCCTAGCGAAACTCTCGCGGCTCCTTATGCCAGGCTCACTTTCGCGAGCACCGCCGGGTTGGCGACGGTGCGGGGGCGGTGGCCGCGGAGCACGGCAAGCGCCTCGGTGAGCGTCTCGCGCCGGACCAACTCGACCGAACGCTCCGAGTAGTAGGCGGCGTGCGGGGTCAGGATCACGTTGGGCAACCCGTAGAGCGGCGACGCCAGCGGCAGCGGTTCCGGGGAGACGACGTCGAGCCCGGCCCCGGCCAGAAGGCCGTCCCGGAGCGCGGTCGCGAGGGCGTCGAGGTCGACGATAGGGCCACGGGCGGTGTTGACCAAGGTTGCGGTCGGCTTCATCCGGCGCAGCCGGTCCGCCCCGAAGAGGCCCCGTGTCTCGGGCGTCAGCGGGCAGTGGATCGTCACGATGTCGGCCCGCGCCACCAGGTCGTCGAGCGGCACCGGCTCCGCACCTGCCGCCTCGACGGTGGCCGGCTCGGCGTACGGGTCGGCGACAAGGAGCGTTAAGCCGAACGGGCGTGCCCGCGCCGCGACCTGCTGCCCGATCCGGCCAAAACCGACGATCCCCAGCGTCAACTCCCGCAGCGGCGGCACCGGGCCGCGCAGGATCGTCGCCGTGGCGGGGCCGTGGCGGACCCAGGCGCCGTCCCGCAGGTCGCGGTCGAGCTCGACGACCCGGCGGTTCAGCGCCAGGATGAGCGAGAGGGCGTGGTCGGCGACCTCCGCCGTGCAGTAGCCGGGGTAATGGGTCACGACGATGCCGTGGTCGGTGGCCGCGTCGAGGTCGACGTTGTCGAGCCCGACTCCGTAGCGGCTGATCACCTTGCAGCGGGGGAGGTTGGCCACGACTCGGCGGGTGACCGCCTCGCGCGTGCTGACCAGCAGGGCGTCCGCCTCGGCGCCGGCCGCGATCAACTCGTCCTCGGTCGCCGCCGGGGCACCCCGGAGGTCGATCGCCAGATCCTCGACCCCGGCGACGAGCGCCCGCTCCATCTCCAGACCGCTCGTCTCGCTGCCGTAGCGGTCGGAGGTGACAACGACCGTGACGGGGGTAGGCATCGTGGGGACTCCTGGGCATCGGCTGCAAAGGCGACCTCGGTGGGCGCCCCAATGGGGGGCGCGGCACCGTGCGGTCCCTCCCTTCCACGCGTCGGGAAGGCTACTATCGCATAGGAACCCCAGCTCCGAGGCCCGGTGCGAAACCCACCTTTTGAAGTTGCGCCGCACGACTCGACATCCGCCACCACGAGCGGGAAACAAAATCAGCCCCGACGGACCACGCATCGGACAAGTTCCCCGCGACCGCCGATCTCACCACGTCAACGCCCCGCAACGGACGTGGTTCGATCTGCGGTCCCGCCGCGATCCGGTCTCGCCGGCGTGCCCCGCAGCCCGCCGCCGTCCTTGATCGCGTCCGGTGGGGAGCCTCGTCTCCGCCTGGCCCCTCGGGACTGTACGGACACTGTATACGGACGTGGACCGCTTGTCAAGGCGCGCCAGGGTTTGCAATTGGCGCCGTGGAGCCGCCCCAGTGCGCGGGCCGCCTGCGCCGCCGTCTCCCGACCCCGGGACTGCGGTCATCGACCGAACCAGCACACCAGCCGCAAGCGCGGCTTGTCGCTGCCCTCTTCCTATTAGATTGACGCTGGTTAGTTAGATATTGGAAGCCGTCTGCTAGAAGGCGGATCCGCGGCGGCCCCGTCACGTTCCCACCGCCCATCCGCGGCGGATTGGGTGTCCGGGCTCGGGCGCGGCCTCCCATCGCGGTCAGCCGAAACGCTCCCAAGGCGGGCCGGATGGTACCGAAACGGAACGCCCTCCCGCGCGTTCCCATACACAGGCACGGCAGATAGCCGTCCTCGCCCCCGCGGTGCCGACGCGGCAACCGGGGCCAACGGAGGCCCAGGGCCGGGTGTGGACGGTTCTTTCGCGGGGAGGAGGGCCCCCGACGTTTCCGATAGTACGGGCGACACCCCGTTTGCCGGAATCGACGTATTGACGAACGGTTGCGGGGACGGTAGAGTGTCAGAGGTGACTCGGTGCCACCGCGTTTTTCGTCCTGATCGGAAACGCGCGGCGAACACCGAGACCGCGGGCGGCGACGCCCGTCACGAACACGGCGACGGGTACCCGACGTAGGGGAGAAGGGCCCGGCGCAGCGGCTGGAGAAGAGCCGAACGCCATCGGTTCGGGTCTTCGCGGGAACGGACAAGGGGAGGAAACGAACGTGAAGTTGACGAAGTCGTCCGCACAACTGGCGCTGGCGCTGAGCCTGCTCAGCGGCACGCTCGCCTACGCGCCGAACGCGGCCGCGAACGCGGGCGAGGCGGAGCCGGTCGTGGTCGAGGAGAAGAAGGAGCAGCCGGCTCCGGTCGAGGAGAAGAAGGCCGTTCCGGTCGAGGAAGTCGAAGTTAAGGAAGAGGAGCAGGACGCCGGTCCGGCGGTCGCCATCGATGGTGGCGACGTCACTTCGGACACCACCATCGATGTTTCCGCCGATGGCGGCACGGCGATCTCCGACGCCTCCGGCGGCGACGGGAACTTTACCTTCAGCGACCTGGGCGAGGTCGCCCCGGCGGCCGAAGAGGAAGAGGAAGGCCCGCGCGGCGTGCTCGGCCTGTTCGAGGAGCTGACCGGCGGCGACGAGGTCGTGGTGGTCGGCGGCGACACGGCGGCCTCCGGCAACGGCGGCACCGCCTCCGCCGAGGCGAACGGCGGCACGATCGAGGTCGGCGACATCAACTCCGGCGGCAACTCCGGCGCCACGATCACCGTCGGCGATGTCGGCGCGGCGCCGGAAGCGGCCCCGGCCCCCGTTGCGGTCGTCGAGCAGCCCAAGCCGACCGCCCCGGTGGTCGTGGTCGAGCAACCGAAGCCGGCCGCGCCGGCGGCCGTCGTCCCGGCGGCCGACGCCCCGAAGCCTGAGGCGCCGGCGGTCGTGGTCGAGGAGATGGCACCGGCCGCTCCCGCCGTGGAGCAGCCGCAGGCGGTCGTGGTCGTCGAGCAGCCGCAGGCGGCCGCACCGGTGGCGGCCGCCGTCGTCCCCGAGCAGGCGGTCGTCGTGACGGCCACCGAGCAGGAGATCGTCCTCAACGTCCCCGCCCGGACTCGTGACCGCGTCGCGCGGGCCACAACCGCCGAGGACCAGGCGCCGGCCGCTACCGAGACGCGCGCCGTCCGGACGCGGAACGCCGCCACCGCCGGCCGCGGTCGCGCCGCCGCCGAGACGGTC
>CADCWL010000053.1 GCA_902806405.1 uncultured Thermomicrobiales bacterium
CGCCGACCGCCGCGGGGCCGGCGGGGAGCAGCGCGGCGGCGACGAGGGCGAGCGCCCGGGAGAAAGCGGCTCGGCGTCGCATGGGTCACTCCGTCGCGAACGGGGGCGACCGCCGTGGCGCCGCGGCGGTCGGGCACGGACCGTCGGCCAGTCTACACCCGTACCGGTCGACGTCGGCCGGAGCGGGGCGACCGAACGTCTCAGCCGTCGCCGGCTGGACCGCGAGCCGACGCCATGCGTCTAGTCCCTCCGCCATCAAACAAGCGAATGACCTCAGACCGTCGCCGAGGCCGTGTCGCGTCCATCGGAAGCGTCGCTCCGCCATCCTCACTTCCCGGGCGGCATCTTCGCGTTCGACGGGTTGAGGATCAGGCCGCGACCGTCGGTAGGGCGTCGCTCGGTCGCCACCTCCGCTGGGGCGCCGTCGATCACGCCGGCATTTGGCGACGATCCGTCCGGGTCCGTCCCATAGGCCCCAAGCCGGCGCCTCCGGGGGTCGTCGCAGTCCGCACGCCCCTCCCGCCGCGGGAACCGGGGGACCCGGTCGGTGGTCGGGCGGACCGACCGGCTGGTCGCCGGGTGCCGAGTCGTCGCGGGAGTATGGCCGTCCGCTCGACGACGACGGAGCGCGCCCGACCGTGGAGAAGACGTTCCGCGATCCCCCTCGCTAATCCTCCTTGGCCCGGCTGTCCCCCTTCACGGTGATGATCGGCTTGAGCGCGTGGACGACCTCCACCAGGTCCCGCTGCCGGGCGATCACCGTCTCGATGTCCTTGTACGCGGCCGGCGCTTCGTCGATGTAGTGGACGGACGGCTTGGAGTACGTGCCTTCGAGGGAGGCCGCGAAGGCGGCTTCGGTGATCGTCTTCTTGGCAACGTTGCGCCCCATCCTCCGTCCGGCCCCGTGCGAGCAGGAATTCAGGGCGTCCCCGTTCCCCTTACCGCGCACGATGTAGCTGGGCGAGCCCATCGAGCCGGGGATGATGCCGAGTTGCCCGGCCTCGGCGCTCGTGGCCCCCTTCCGGTGGACCATCAGCTCCCGGCCGTCCACGGTCTCGAGCCGGGCAAAATTGTGGGGGATGTTGATGAACGCCCCTTCGACGATCTCGTCGTTGAGGTACACCTCCAGCGCCTTGACCATCGCCCCGATCATCCGCGCCCGGTTCTCGAGCGCGAAGTCGGTGGCCCACCGCATGTCGTGGAGGTAGTCCTGACCCATCCGGTCGTCGAGCGGGAGGGACGCCAGGTCGGACGGGGCGTCGAGGTGCCGTTGCTCCGACGAGGCGATGGCCCGCTCGTTGTAGTGGTTGGCGACGCGCAGCCCCGTGTGGCGCGAGCCCGAGTGGACCATCAGCCAGATGGTGCCGGCCTCGTCGACCTGGGCCTCCAGGAAATGGTTGCCTCCGCCCAGCGTGCCGATCTGCACGGCCGCCTTCTCCCGTACCAGCGATTGCAGCTTCCCGGCGCGGAGGGGCCGCTCCAGCTCGCCCAGGTCCTGCGCCCGCTTGTGGGCCGAAAAGCCGGTCGGCACGTCGCGCACCACCCGCCCCGCCCAGTTCCGCCAGAACTTCTGGCCCATCCGGTCGGGATCGAGCGTGACGCCGGTGTCGAGGGCGCACATCCCGCACCCGATGTCCACCCCGACCGCGTTCGGCAGGACGGCTCCAAGGGTGGGCAAGACGCAGCCGATGGTCACCCCGTACCCCACGTGGCAGTCGGGCATGACCGCCAGGTGGCCGGCCACCTCGGGATGCCGGGCCGCGTTCTTCAGCTGCTCCATCGCCCCCGACTCCACCTCCTCGGCGGGCAGCCACAGCTTGATCGGCACCTTGAAGTCCGGCTCGCGAAGTTCGATCACGTAGGGCCTCCGATGCTTGGCAATCCGAGCCGCTTCCGCAAGGCCTCCGGCAACACCGAGCGGGACCCGCGGATGGACCGGGGAGCGGCGCCGGTCTTTCCGAGGGACAGTAGCACGCGGAACGCCGTGCGCCGGCGGCGAAGCCCCCCTTCGCGCCGATCGTCGGCTTCCCGAGGCCGGAACGCCGCGACGCTCCGGAGGCGGCTTCCCCGGACGGGTTGGGCGTCGCCCCGATGCCGGAGTTTGCCGGACGCCGGCCACATCCCCCGGCCGCGCGAGCAGGACACTGCGGGCAACGGGCCGCCCTGGAGCGGCGTGGACGACGCCGGCTCACCCGGGCGCAGATGCGACGCCGGCGCCTCCGTGGCGCCAAGCCGGCCTAGCGGATCGACGGCGAGGCCGAGGCCTCCCTCGACGGGTTCCGCGATACCGGAGTGGCGGAGCGCGCGCACCCTCTTCGCCTCCGGCCACGGCGACGACCTCGGCAACCACGGCCCGAGCGGCGCGGGCCACGTCGACAAGGCGAGCTTCGACGACTCTCCCGATCGTCGCCGTGACGTCGGACGGATACGCCAGTCCGCGACTACCCGGCCGTCCCGTCCGACGTCACGGCGACGTCGACGCGCCTCCCTCGCGCGGCACCGGCGCACTCTCCCGATCGCGGCCTGCTGCAGGGGGCGGGCATCGTCGGCGCCGTTCACCACAGGCGCCTAATCCGGGGTCCCGATGATCGTCGGTGGATGCCGGCGGTGCCCGGCCCCCCGGGGGCTTCGCGGGTTCGACCCGGAGTCTTCGGCCTCGGGTGACGTCGACGCCACGGCGATCACTCGGGGTCGGTACGATCGGCACGCCGGCCGGCGACCGGACGACGCAGGAGGTGCCCACCGCAGCCCCAGGCGATGTGCGCGACCGGACGTCGGCCCGGGGGTAAGGGCCGGCCCCCCGCCCATGGTAAAATCGGAACGCAGGTTCTATACGTTCGCTCTCTAACATGGCGCGACCGATACCGAGAGGAGGACCCCCATGTGCGGACGGTACATGCTCACGGCGCACCAGGAGATCTCCGAGCGCTTCCTGCTCCGGCAGATTCCGTTCGCCCTCTTCGCCCTCTTTAACGCTGCGCCGTCGCAGGAGCTCCCCGTCGTCGTCGAGGGCGACGACGGGGAGCGGAGCGTGCGGCCGATGCGCTGGGGCCTCGTCCCGCGCTGGCAGAAGCCAGGCCAGGGGCAGGGCCGCCCGATCGCCCCGATCAACGCCCGCGCCGAGACGCTGCTGGAAAAGCCGATGTTCCGGTCGCTCGTCGGCAAACAGCGGTGCCTCGTGCCCGCCAACGGCTTCTACGAGTGGCAACGCCACGACGGCCGCAAGCAGCCCTACCGCATCCGCCTGCGCGACGACGCCCTCTTCGGCCTGGCCGGCCTCTACGACGAGTCGCCGGACGGCGTCGCCTCCTTCACCATCGTCACCACGACCCCGAACGAACTGGTCGCCCCCCTCCACGACCGGATGCCGGCCATCCTCCACCCCGAGGACGAGGCCGACTGGCTGAGCCGCGGCCTGACCGACGCCGCGGCGGCGCGCGCGCTGCTGGGTCCCTACCCGGCCGCGGCGATGGCCGCCGACCCGGTGAGCACGGCGGTCAACAACACCCGCAACGACGGGCCGGAGATCCTCACGCAGGTCGAGCAGACAGCCTAACGGCCGCGTTCACCGGATCGGCCGCCGTCGTCGGGGGCCGGGGGGGCACCCCTTGCGGCGGCGCGGCGGCCCAACCGCCGCGCCGCCGCCGCCGCCAACCCCGGTCGCGATGGTCCCGAACGACGCACCCCTTCCGCAGCGCGAGGGGATCCGACCGCCAGGCGCGCCGATCTTCTACGTGCCTATGTGCGCTCGCGATCCCCGCTTGCGGTTCTTCCCCGTCCCCCGTAGGCTGCGGCCGGCGGCGCGGCCCCGTGCCAAGCCGCTCTTCCTGGTCCGTCGCCTAGGAGTCGCCGTGCGCCGCCTCCCGCTCCTGCTCGCGACGTTGGCGGTCGCGCTCGGCCTAGCCAGAGGCCCCGCCGCCCTCGACCGTATCCCCGGCCCACTCCCCCGGGAGGCCGCGGCCGAGGCGCCCCCGGTGGCCAGCCCCGACCTCCCCGCTGCCATCCCGGCCGTCGTGCGCGAGGTGCTCGGGCAGGGGCTGCCGCCCGCCGCGCCGGGGCAAGCGCTCGCGTTGGTCCGCTACGTGATCCCGCCGGGCACGACGCTGGCGACCCACGTCCACCCCGGCGTCCAGATCGCGTCGATCGCCTCCGGACGGCTCACCTACACCGTCCTCCTGGGCGAGGTACCGGTGACGCGCGCAACCGGCGCCGGCACGCCCGGTCCGACGGAGTCGATCGCCGCCGGCGGGGTGACGGTGCTCGGCCCGGGCGATGCCGTCGTCGAGAACCCCGGCGTGGTCCACTTCGGCCGCAACGATGGCGCCGAACCGGTGGTGATCCTAGCCGCGACTCTGCTTGCCGCCGACCAGCCGCCGGCGATCGTCGTCAACGACGCGGGCACACCGGTGACGGGCTGACCGCCACGGCGGCGCCGCGCCGCGGCAGGTCGCCGCGGCGGTGACCTCCCGGACCAGCCACCCGATGCCTGCGCCCGGCGGCGGGAGGGCGCCGGGGTGGACGGACGTCGACGCCGTCCACCCTGGGGGCCGCCCGTCGGGCCCGTACCCGGGCAGACCGAGCTGAGACCAATCGAAGCCGTCGGCGACTACGGGACCGGCATCAATGGTCGTGTTGGTCCCAGCCGGTAGCACCGCCAGCACGGGGATGGCCAACCCCGGCGCCGCCCGGTTGTCCAGGTTCGCGTCGGCCCGAACCACCACGGTCTGGCCTTCGCGGTCGCGCTGGTCAGCCTGCGTCCTACCGTGTTAACCGTCGCCTCCGGCGTCCGCCACCGGCAGGACGGCGGGCGCGCCTTCCCCTCCCGCGGCTCCGCCGAGCTCCCGCGCTAGCACGCCGTAGACGACGTCGTCGCTCCACTCCCCCTTGTAAAACATGCGCTCCCGGAAATACCCTTCCCGCCGCATCCCGAGCCGCTCCATCAGCCGGGTCGAGGCGATGTTGCGGGGGTCAGCGACGGCGTAGAAGCGGTGGACCCCCAGCCCGACGCCGTAGCGCATCAGCGCCGCGGTCGCCTCCGTGGCGAGTCCCCGGCCCTGGTACCGAGGGGCGAAGAACCAGCCGAGCTCGGCCTGCCGGCTGACGTCGTCATCGATCTTGAGTGAGACCGAGCCGACGACCCGCCCCTCCTCCGTCAGCTCGACGGCGTACTCGGCCCACTCCCCGACGACGCCCGGCGGCACGATCGCCGCTAGCCGCCGCACCCGCGCCTCGGTCTCCTCCCGGGTGTGCGGCTCCCAGAGGGTGTAGCGCGCGACCTCCGGATCGGCGTACCAGGCGTGGGCGTCGGCGGCGTCCTCCGACCGGAACGTTCGCACCACGACGCGATCGGTCTCGGCGACGACGGGCATGCAACTCCTCCCACCGGGGACCCCCGCACGGCGGGTGCCACGCGGGGGATCCCCGGCCATCGATCGGACCCCGACGATGGGTGGCGAAGCCGGCCTCAACGGGGGGCGGACGCAGCCTCCCCCGGCAACGCGCCACGGTGTTGCCGCCGCGTCGCCGCCAGCGGGCACCCGCGTGTCCGGCCCCGCCCGAGCCCCCCGCTCTAGGTCGCCGGCTCCCACCGCAGGGCGTCGCCCTGGCGTACCACCCGGCCCAACCCTGGGAAGGGGAAGTGGTAGACGATCAGCCGCGTCCCATCGGCCGCCGCCCGGTCGAGCAGCGCCCGACGCGTGGCGTCGGTTTGGTCGGGCAGGGTATCGAACACGGAGTTCCCCTCCGGGTGCTCCACGTGGAGCGGATGGCTCAGGGCATCGAAGGTCGCCAGCAGCCGCTCGCCGCCGGACTCGACCGCGATCGCCATGTGGCCGGGGGTGTGGCCCGGCGCGGCGACGGCCCGCACCCCCGGCACGATCTCGGCCTCCGCCGCGTCGTCGACCAGCCCCAGCTTGGCCTCGATCAACGGCAGGATGGCCCGCGCCGACCCGGCCGCGCCCTCCCGCGCCGCCGGGTCGGGGAAGACCTCGGCCAGCCGCGCCCCGTCGGTCCAGAAGGCGTGCTCGGTCTGCCCCATCACGTAGCGGGCGTTGGGGAACGCCGGGGCGCCGGCGGCGTCGACGGCGCCCAGGATGTGGTCGACGTGGGCGTGGGAGAGGACGACCGTGTCGATCGTCTCCGGCGGGTAGCCGGCCGCCCCCAGGCTCGCGACCAATTGGCCGCCTCCCGGGAGGGGTGCGCCCGTCCCGGGGCCGGTGTCGACGAGGACGCGGTGGTCCCCCGTGTCAATGACCAGGGGGGTGATCGAGACCTGGGCGCTGGCGGTCCCCGGCGAGTCGATCCACTCCCCGAGGCCCGCGTCGCGCAGCGCCGCCGCCAACTCCTCCGGCGGCGCGTCGGCGAAGAGGAACTGGGCCGGCGCTGGTGGGAGGGCGGCGCTCGGGAAGGCGAGGGTGCCGTCGGGGACGGCGACGACCGCGATCTCGCCGACCATGAACCGGTACGGCCCGGTCGCCGCCGGCGTCGCGCCGGGCGTCGCGCCCGGGGACGCAGCGGGCGATGCGTTCGGGGTCGCGTCCTGCGCCGCGCGCCCGGCGCGGGGAGTCCCCGCCACCGCCAAGGCCGTCAGACCGCCGAGACTACGGAGGACCACCCGGCGGGAGGCGTCGGCGCGCAGCAGCCGCGCCAGGGCTTCGGGGTCGAAATCGCCGAGGTTCACCGGGTTCTCCTTCGCGTTCGCGATAGTCCGCGTGGGCGGCGTGGCGGCCACGAGGGGAGCGCCGGCCGCCACTGCCCGGCCACCGACGCGGCCGGGCCACCGACGCCACTGCACGCCACCTGCCAATGCCACGGCCGCGCCGCGCGAGCCGGCGCCGGCTCGCCAGCTCGTCCGGCGCCGGGAAGGGGGTTGACAACGAGGCAGGGCGTGATACCGTACGTATAGATCACATGTTCTTTTCCTGCGGCCGTCGACCAGTCCGTTCCGGGCCCAAAAGGGAGGACAACGTGCAGACGCAAGCAGCCACCGACACCGCCGTGCTGGCGCTCTACGCCCGGGCGATCCCGGTCGCTCAGCGGATCGTCGACAACGTCCGCCCCGATCAGCTCGACGCGACCACCCCCTGCACCGAATGGGACGTGCGCGCCCTCCTCAACCACTCCATCGGCCTCTACCGGATCATCGCCGCCAGCGCCGGCAACGGACCGATGCCGGCCCCGGACGACGACCTGGTTGGCGACGATCCGCGCGCCGCCTTCGCCACCGCCGCCGGCGCGGCGCACGTCGCCCTGCACGCCCCCGGCGCCCTGGAGCGGACCTACCATCTGCCCTGGGGCGAGATGGCCGGGCTGGATCTCGCCCGCATCTCCTTCGCCGACACCGTGATCCACGCCTGGGATCTGGCCAAGGCGACCGGCCAGCTCGCCGCGCTCGACCCCGACCTCTGCGAGGCCGTTGTCGCCTGGGGCCGAACCGCGATGCGCCCCGAGTACCGCACCCCCGAGGCCGGCTTCGGTCCCGAGCTCCCCGCCCCGCCGGACGCCCCCGCCTGCGCCCGCCTCGCCGCGTTCTACGGCCGCCGCCCGTAGCGCCGGCCCGCCCCGCACCGGGGGCACGAGGAGCGCATACCGATGTTAAATTTTGATACCGTCCGCGACATTGCCCTTGCCCTGCCCGAGGCGGAGGCGGGCACCTCCTACGGGACGCCGGCGTTCAAGGTCCGGGGCAAGCTCTTCGCCCGGCTGCGGGAGGAGGGGGACGTCCTCGCCGTCAAGGCGGAGATCGGGCACCGGGAGGCCTTGATCGCCTCCCGTCCCGAAACCTACTTCGTCACTCCCCACTACCAGGACCACCCGTACGTGCTGGTCCGGCTCCCCGCCGTGGAGGCCGCGGAATTGGCCGACCTCCTCGCCGACGCCTGGGCGATGGCCGCGCCCAAGCGGCTGGCGACGGCCGTCGCCGGTACGGCCGGTGGCGACCGCCGCCGGTAGCCCCGTCCGCTGTAACGGGACCGGGGGTCGGCTAGACTGTACGAGGAGCCGGGCCGTCGGTCGCATCGACTGAAACCGGCGAGCAGAGCCGTCCTCGCCGAACCCCTCGCGCCGCTCCCCGGCGCGACGACGGCGTGGCACCAGCGAGGAGACCACCATGATCGACACCGTCGCCGACGTCGCCCTCCCCACCTCCGACGAGGAGTGGCGGGCCCGCCTCAGCCCCGAGCAGTACAAGGTCCTGCGCCGCGCCGGCACCGAGCCCCCCTTCTCCGGCGAGTACGTCGACACCGACGCCGATGGCCTCTACCGCTGCGCCGCCTGCCACAGCCCCCTCTTCGACAGCGGCACCAAGTTCCACTCCGGCTCCGGCTGGCCCAGCTTTACCGAGGCCGTTGCCCCGGACGCGGTCGAGCTGGTCGAGGACCGGTCCCACGGCATGCGCCGGACCGAAGTCCGCTGCGCCCGCTGCCACTCCCACCTCGGCCACGTCTTCCCGGACGGCCCACGCGACCGTGGCGGCCAGCGCTTCTGCATGAACAGCCTCGCCCTCGATCTCGAGAACCGCTAACGATGCCCCGGGCTTCGTCTGCGTCTCGGACGACCGCGATCGTTCGACGCGCGGTTCGGCGGTAGCGGATGGCTCCATCGGCCGCCCGGCCGGACGTCCAGCCCGGGCCCACGGCGCCGGCGGCGACCGTCCAAGCCGGCCGTCTCCGCTGGCTCCACGGCGAGGTCGCCGCGATCGTCGACCAGACGCCGCGCGTCCGCAGCCTCTTCCTGACGGTGCCCGATTGGCCGGGCCACCGCGCGGGCCAGCATCTGGACGTCCGTCTCACCGCCGAGGACGGCTACCAGGCGCAGCGCTCCTACTCGATCGCCTCGCCGCCGGAGTCCCCCCGCCTCGAGCTCGCCGTGGAGCGGCTGGAGACGGGAGAGGTCTCACCGTACCTGGCCGGCGAGGTCCGCGTGGGCGACGCGCTGGAGCTGCGCGGCCCGATCGGCGGCTAC
>CADCWL010000054.1 GCA_902806405.1 uncultured Thermomicrobiales bacterium
GCTTGGTAGAGCGCGGTGTCGGCGTCGCGCAGGAGGTCGTTTGGGTCGGCTCGACGAGGCAAGCGGCGCCCGATGCCCACGCTGGCGGTGACGTACGTGTCCCGCCCGTCGATGTGAAACGGCGCACCGAGGGCTTCGACCAGTTCCTGCGCCACGCGGGCCGCGGTCTCGGGGCAGCCGTTGCCCTCGAGCAAGACGGCGAACTCGTCGCCGCCGAAGCGGGCGAGGAGGGCACCGGGTGGCAGGCAGGCCTCGAGGCGCCGCCCGACGGCGACCAGCAGTTCGTCGCCGGCGACGTGGCCGAGGCTGTCGTTGACCAGCTTGAAGCCGTCCAGGTCGACGAAGAGGACGGCGTCCGCGGCCCTCCGCTCTCCCGGGTCGGCGCGGATCGCACGGGCAAGCCGGTCGACGAACAGCCTTCGGTTGGGGAGGTCGGTCAACGGGTCGTGGGTTGCCTGGTGCGCCAGTCGCTCCTCAAACCGCTTGCGCTCACTGACGTCGCGGGAGTTGACCACGATGGCTCCCACCGCCGGATCGGCGAGCAGGTTGGTCCCGATCGCCTCCAGCCAGCGCCAGGAACCGTCCTTGTGCCGGAAGCGGAACTCGTCCGGCACCGTGCTCCCCGGCGTGGCGACGGCCTGCGCGAAGAGGTCGCCGACGTGGGGCAGATCGTCGGGGTGGACCAGCGCCAGGGCGTTCGCGCCGATCAGCTCATCGGGGGCGTAGCCAAGGAGCGGCTCGATCGGCGGGCTCTCGTAGAGGATGGTACCGTCGGCGGCGAGGAGGGTGATCAGGTCGGGGGCGTTCCGGACTAGGGCCCCGAAGCGGGCCTCGCGCGCGCGCACCTCGGCGTAGAGCCGTGCCCGGCCGATCGCGAGGTCGACGTGCTCAGCGACCGCCTCCATCAGCCGGAGGTCGGCTTCGCCGAGGACGGCCCCGTCCCGGCTCTCCAAGATCATGGCGCCGACCACGCGCCCCCGGTCGCGCAACGGGACGCAGACCTCGGAGGTGATCCCCTCGACGGCGAAGAGGAAGTCGGGGTCCGCCGAGCCGTCGGCGACCAGCTCGGCCTCGCCCACACGCACGACCCGGCCGATCACCCCGGACCCGAGCGGGATCCGCGCGATGACCCGTTCGTAGCCCACGTGGTGCTGCAGGACCAGCGCGTCGTCCTCTCGCAGGTAGAGGCTGACGAGGGGGTAGTCGAAGGTCGAGGCGGTCGCCTCGACGGCGGTGCGGAAGAGGGCGGGCAGGTCGAGCTCGCGGGCCAGGGCGGAGCGGACCCGGTCGAGCAGAGCGAGCTCCTTGGCCTGGCGCTGGGAGGTCGCGGCCAACTCGCGGGAGCGCTCCTCGCTGGCCCGCAGCGCCGCCTCCGCCGCCGTACGCTCGGTGACGTTGCGCACGATCATCACGACCTCGTCGGCCCCGGTGGCGACCGTCCGGGCCTCGAAGTCGCGGTGCTCGCCGCCGAGATCCAGGGCGTACTCGATCGTCTCTACGCCGCCGGTTACCAGCACCCGCCCGATAGCAACCAGCACCAGGTCCGCCACGTCCGGCGGCAACATCTGGGCTACCTGCTTGCCCCGCAGCGCGTCCGCTGGTGCCGCCAGATCCTCCTGGCGGTCGGCCTTGACGTCCAGGTAGGTGCCGTCGCGCCGCAGGCGAAACATGAGATCGGGGATCGCGTCGAGGAGGGCCCGGTTCCGCCGCTCGCCCTCCTGCAGCGCCGCCTCGGCCGCCTTGCGGGCGGTGACGTCGAGCATGAAGCCCTGCCAGCGGTGGGGCCGGCCGGTCTCATCGGGGACCTGGGCCGCCTCGTCCCGGACCCAGACCTCCCGGCCGTCGCGGGCGAGCAGGCGGTACTCGCCCCGGAAGGGCGCGCCGGCCCCCTCGGCGTCTGCGTAGGCGACGTAGACCGCCTCCCGGTCGTCGGGGTGGAGCGACGCGGCCCAGCGGCCCGGGTCGGCGAGCCACTCGGCCGGCGAGTAGCCGAGCAGGTCGGCGATCTGGGGGGAGACGTAGCGGGCGGCGGCGGCGGGGTCGCCGTGGAGGAGGCGCTCGCTGTAGACCACGGCCGGCAGCCGCTCGACGAGGGTCCGGTACTCGCCCTCCGCCCGCCGCAGCGCCGCCTCCGCCCGCCGCCGGTCGGTGACGTCGCGGGTGTTGACGACGACGCCGCCGACGGCCGGGTCGGCCAGCAGGTTGGTGAAGGTCGCCTCCATCGCGCGCCACGAGCCGTCCTTGTGCCGGACGCGGAGGTCGGCGGCGCGGCTGCCGCCGGGCTGATCCGCGAGCGCCGCGACCAGGGCCCGCGCCCGCAATGCGTCCTCCGGCTCGATGAGCGCGAACGGGTCGACCCCGGCCAGCTCGCCCGGTCCGTACCCGAGCATCCGCGCCACGGCGGGGCTCTGGTAGCGGACCGCACCGTCGGCGCCGATCACGGTGATCCCGTCCGCGGCGTGCCGCACCAGCGCCCGGAAGCGCTGCTCCTCCTCGTCGCGGGCGGCGGCCACCTGCCGGGCGTGCTCCAGCTCGTCGACGACGAGGCGGGCCAGGATCCGGAGGGCGGCGACCGCCTCCCCGCCCAGGGCGCGCGGCGCGCGGTCCAGCGCGCAGAGGGTGCCGTAGAGCGTGCCGTCGCGCAGCACCAACGGGACCCCGACGTACGCACAGATGCCGAGCTGCGCCGCGGCGGGGGTGACGGCCCCGAGCGGGTCGTTGGGGGCGTCGGCGACCAGCACCGGCTCGACCGAGCCGAGGACGTGGCTTCAGAAGGTGTCCTGCCAGGGGAGGGTCGCGCCCGGGAACAGGCCGAACGCGGCGTCGGCGACGTGGGCGGCGTTCCAGGTGTCGCCGTCCCGGCGGACGACCAGGGCCGTGCTCACGCCGAGCAGGTCGCGCACGAGGACGAGGACGGCGGCGATGGCCTCGTCCGGGTCGGCGAAGCCCCGCGCGGCGAGGGCGGAGAGGCGCGCCAGCGGGGCGTCGGGCGGGTTCGCTGCGTCGGTCATGGACGGCCCGGGTGGTCGGCGCTCGAGGGGATGGCGCCAGGTGGCGGATCGGCCGAGGGCAGGACGCCCGTATCTGTCTAATTTACGACGCTCGGGGGGCATCCGCCACACGGGCGATGTGGTGTGCAGTAGCGGAAGGTGGCTACGGTCCGGGGACGTGCCGAAATCGTCCGAGCCCTGGCTGGCCGTCGCCGTCGGGCCCTCCTCGACGGTGAAGCGGTCGCCGGTCGGACCCGCGGGGATTGGCTTCGACGTGCCACCCCGGGGCCGAGCGTTCGCTCGGCGTCAGCCCGCCCTTGTTGGCCGGGAACTCGGGCAAGGCCGCGGCCATGATTACACGGGGCCGTGGATGGCGCGATGCGGGGACCACATCGACCGGACCGCCGACGCTTCGGTGATCCGGCGCCAACCCCTTGCGGTGCAAGGGACGCTCGATTCATTCCCATTTGGCGCCGACTCCATCCGCTTCTCGGCGGCGTTAACCTGCCTCGAGGGCCCGAGCGACCGCCGGAAAGTCGCCGACTCCCGCGCCGCGTGGAGCGATCGCTTCTGCGTCCGCCCGGGTCGGCGTGGGTCGTCGGCAGCCGGGTGGGCGATGCCGGGGTGCCACGCTACGGTCGAGGCCGGGCCACCGGGTGCCTGCTCCACCACTATGTCCGACGATGGATTCCGCCCTGCATCGACGGTGGACCGATGGGGCCGGGTTGCCGCGCCGAGTGACGCGGATCCGGCCGGCCATGAGCCCCGGAGGTGGGACGGTGGACGATCGGCGGTTCGACGGGTTGACGAGGACCGCGGCTGGGGGAGCGACGCGGTGGGGGCTGCTCAAGGGCCTCCTCGGCGGCGGCCTGGCGGCGGCGTTGGCGGCGATCGGTCTCGGCGAGGCGGACGCGCAGGAGGTGGAGGCCGCGGCGACGTGCCGGTCGCGCTGCCGGCGGATCAAGAGCCGGACCCGCCGGTGCCGCTGCCTGCGTCGGTGCGGTCGCGGCGGCGGCGGCACGACCAAGCCGCAGCCGGTCAGCACGAACCCCACCGGCTCGGGCCCCGGCTCGACCTGCAACTCGGAAACGACGTGCCTTTCGTGCCTGACCTGCTTCAACGGGAGGTGCACCGCGTGCACCACGTCGTGCCCGACCGGGTCGACGGCGACGTGCTGCACCACCGGCGCCTGCCAGATGGTCAACGGCCAGGACGTTTGGGTCCTGGGCTAGCGGCGGATGTTGCGCGGCGGCGGATGTTCGGGGATACGCCCCGGGCTCCCGCGGGCGGCGGCCGAAGCGGAACACCGTGGACCCCACTGTCGCGCTCGTGGCATCCGTGCGGATTGTCCGCTCCTGGGCGAGGGGCACATCGGGGCGGCTCAGGCGGCGAAAGCCCCTCGCCGAGGACGGAGGCGCGCACCTGCGGCTCCGACGTCAGCCCGCGACGGGGGCCCGAAGCGTCGCGTAATCCCCGACCTCGCCCTTCGGTCCCCGCTCGGGGGCGGTCACCAGCGGCAGGCGAAGGGTCATCGTCGTCCCCCGCCCCAGCGTGCTCTCGACCGCGATGCTTCCGCCGTGGGCCTGGACGATCGAGCGGGCGATCGATAGGCCCAGGCCCGAGCCCCCCTTCTTCCGGGTTCGCCGTTTGCCGACCTGGTAGAACCGGTCGAAGATCAGCGGGAGTTCCGCTTCCGGGATGCCCGGCCCGTGATCTGCCACCTCGATGGCCAAGGCGCCGGCAACCGACCGCGACGAGAGCGAGACGCACGACCCCGGTGGGCTGTGCTTGGCCGCGTTGTCGATCAGGACCAGCACCGCCTGCTCCACCCGCGCCGGGTCGACCTCCAGGTGGCCGTCCCCGCCGATCGTTGCGGACAGGCACGACCCGTGGTGCAAGGCGAGCACCTCGGCCGGCTTGGCCAGCCGGGCCACGAGCCACTGCGCCGGCACGTACTCTCGCTCCAGCGGCGGGGCACCGGCGTCCGACCGCGCGAGGAAGAGCAGATCGTCCACGAGCCGGCTCATCCGCGTCGCTTCGGCGGAGATGTCGGTCAGCACGTCCGGGTGGATGGAAGCGCCCGGCGCCGCAAGGCCGATGTCGGCGTTGCCGCGGATCACCGTCAGCGGCGTCCGCAGCTCATGGGAGGCGTCGGCGATGAAATCGTTCTTGGACTGCAGCGCCCGCGTCAGCTCCCTCGATACGCTCTGCTCCCGGGCGTAGGAGGCGCGGAGGCGCGTCAGGACGCGTGCCGCGGTGACGGCCAGGGCCGCGCCGACCAGGGCCAACCCACCGAGCAGCGTCAGCAGGATCAGGAACGCCAGCTCGGTCTCTCGCTCCACCTTTGCCAGGGACGTCTCCGTCTGCCGCTCGCCCTCCTCGTCGATTTGCTCGGCGGCCAACTCGAGCTCCCCGAGTCGACGTAGCCCCTCGTCGCTCGCGCGCATGAAGGCCTCCGGGTCGCCGCCGAACAGACCGATGTTGGCCCGGAAATCCTCGCGGTAGCGGCTCGCCAACGCCCGCAGCTCGTCGGGCTGCACCACCTCCAGGTCGGAGATGTCGAGCTGCTCGAGCTCGCCGACCTCCTCGACGAAGCCGGCGTAGGCGCGGTCGTGGTCGGCCAGCGTTCCCTCGTCGGGGCCGTTGAAGGTGATGTTGCGGTGGTAGTGACGCAGGTCGAGCACCGCCACCCGGAGATCGTCCCCCTCGTCCTCCAGCTCGACGTCGAAGAGCAGCGCGTGCCGGGTGACGTCGCGCACCTGCTCGTTGACCACGATCCCAGCGACGCCGACCGCCGCGATCATCACGAGCAGGCCGGCGAGGGCGGCGCCGACGATCCACCACGGGCGCTCCCCGGCGCCGTTCGGCCGCTCCATCCCGTCCGTCCTCCGTGCGCTTCCGCTCACGGGCGAACCTCGCCGGCTCGCTCCGCCCCCGGAGTTCCGGTATCCTGCTGCCCATGAGGATCCTGCTGATCGAGGACGAACCGGCAGTCGCCCGCATGATCGAGCGTGGGCTGACGGCCCACGGGCACCAAACGCTCCACGCCGAGACGGGCGAGGACGGACTGCACTTTGTCCGAACGGAGCCGGTCGAACTGGTGCTGCTCGACATCGTGCTCCCGGGACAAGACGGCCATGAGGTCCTGGCCGAGATCCGGCGCAGCCGCAGCGAACTGCCGGTGATCATGCTGACCGCCCGCGATGATCTCGCCAGCAAGGTCTCGGCACTCGACGGCGGCGCCGACGACTACATCACCAAACCCTTCGCCTTCGACGAGCTCCTCGCCCGAGTCCGCGCGCTGAACCGACGCTCTGACCAGAAACACTCCTCCGTGATCGAGTGCGGCGACCTGCGGATCGACCTGCTCGCCCACCGAGTCTGGCGCGGCGAGCGGCAGGTGGATCTCTCGCGCCGTGAATACTCGTTGCTGGAGCACTTCGCGCGGAACCCGAGCCGCCTCCTGTCGCGTCAACAGATCCTCTCCGCCGTCTGGGAGTACGACTTCGAAGGCGAGTCCAACGTCGTCGACGTCTACGTCCGTTACCTCCGCCAGAAACTGGACCGCCCAGGCGAGCCATCCCTCTTTACCACGCTCCGCGGCAGTGGCTACCGATTCGATCCGACGCCCACTGCCTGATCCCCGCGGCGCGGCCGGACCCCCCGCCCGGCCCAACGCCGAGTACGGGCCGGCCGCAACATGGCGCGGTCATCCGCGCGCCTAGCGCCATCATGCACCGCCTCAATGAAGGGACGATGAGAGCCGGGGCCCGTGGCGGGGTGGAAGGTCGGTGCCCCTCGCGCCCCCGACGCCGGGTACTGGCTCGGGTCGCGCAGGTTCAGCCGGGCCGGCATGAGATCGTCCTCATCCGCGTCTCACTGGCTTCTCACGGTGAGGCGATACCGTGGCCATGACGGGAGAGCCGTCGCGCAACCGGCAACGGCGCTGCACGCGCCGCATCTCGGAAGGAGACTCCATGACGGTCGACCGGTTCGACGCAATCGCACGGAAAGTGGGCGCGGGGACGGACCGCCGCACCCTGTTGCGGGGCCTCGGCGGACTCGCGCTCGGCTCGCTCGGCGTCCTGGGAACGGCGAAGGCCGGCTCCGCGCAGGAGGCCGAAGACGAGACGGTGATGATCGCCGGTCGCCGCTGCCGCCGTCGCTGCCTGCGCCGCTGCCGTCGAAACAACGGCGACGACTGCCGCGAGCGGTGCTGCGGCGGGGACGACGGCGGCGACGACTAGGAAGCGGGGAGCCCGGCCGGTGCGTCGGCCGTGGTGACCCCTGGATGGAGACGGGGGCGGCATCGGGGTCGCCCCCGTTCTCATCCCCGAACGTACGATTTGGGGCGCGGACCGAAGCGACGAAGCGCCGGTCGGTCGGAATCACCGGCGTCCGGTGCGCGGAGCCTGGGAGCGTGCCTCGTGGTCTCACCTCCCGGTGCCTCCGGCGCCCTCGGCCCCGCCGGCGACCAGCGCCTCGCCCGTTTCGGGTCCCCGCCGTGGAGGGACCTCGAGACCTCGACCGCTGCCGCCAGTCGGCGAGCATGGAATCGATCCCTCTCGTGGAGTGACGCCGGTGTCGGCTCCCGCTGCGACCCGATCCGGAGCCGGACCGCCCGATCCCTCCCTCCCCAGGTGATCGGCAGGTGATCGGCCGGGGCAGGAGGCCACCGGTTGCGCTCGCCGGCACGAACGTGCGGTTGTGCGATGCCGACCGGAGCTCGACCCGGCCGTGGCGCGTGCCGTCCGCCGGCGCCTCGATCGCTCTGCCCCGCCCCGTTGTCCGCGCCGCCGGCGAAGCGGCATCACCGGTCCACCGCATCGCGGTCCAGCGCTCCGATCGCGGGCGTTGCCTGCCGACCCACGGCGGTGCTCCGGGAAGGGCGGGGGGCGTGGTATGCCGCCGGGGAGGTGGTCGGCGGCCCCGCCGATGGGTGGCTCCGGGCGTGGTCACGCCCGAGACCGGTCAATCGTTCGGATGGAGCGGATCGCCGATGCCGGCGCTCCTCCTTTAGGGAGCGGGTAGCGGCCGCCCGCGGCGGGTCGGTCCCGCACCATGCGAGCACGCGCGCGGCCCGTCCGGGATCACCTCCGTGCCCCGGGACCCGTCCACGTTGGCGACCCGATCGACCTGGCTACCAGCGCCCGGTGTCCATGAGATCGGCGCCTTGTCCGATCCACCCTTGGGGCGCGGCTTGCCCGCCTTCGGTCCACCCCGGCACGACCGGTCTCCCCGGGCGGTCCGCTCTCCGACGGGAGCGACGCGGTCGTCCGCCTTGCCTGGTACGCCGCCTCCACCGTCGGGATCGCTTCCTTCCGTGCGGTCCTTGCCCCGTCCGTCGGGAGGGGCGGCACGGCGCGGCACAGCTGGGGCGTAGCCCGGTCCGCGTGAGCCGGGCGGGTCCGGCGGCGTTCCCGGAGGCGCGGTAGGTGAGCGGGATCGGGGCGACCGCTGGGCGAAGCTGGTACCGTCGGCGATGGCGCCAGAGACCGAGCTCGGCACGAGCACCGCCGCGTTCGGCCCTCTGGCCGTGCTCCTTGAGGGGGTTCGGGAGGGGCGCGACCTGTCGCCACCCGAACCGGCCGCGCGGGTTGCGGGTGGCGCGTCGATCGCCTGCTCCGCCTGTGACCTGGGGCACGCTTGATGGATCGTGCCCGAGTCTGCTTTCCGTGCGCTGGCGCGGCGGGGGGGCACGGGGCGCGGGACACGGGGCGCGATCGGCGGCCAGATGGTGGGCCCGTCGCGCGGTGATCGGAGTCGGCGCAGGGGCATTCTCGGGACGTT
>CADCWL010000055.1 GCA_902806405.1 uncultured Thermomicrobiales bacterium
CGGCGAGCGCGAGGGCGGCAAGCGCCGCGACGACCAGGAGCGGTCTGACCGCGCACCCCATGCACCCCATGGTCTCCCCCGATGCTCCTTTGCCGCGTCCCCGCGAATCGCCGCGCGACCGCAACTCCGTTCGTGGTCAGGTCAGGTGGAGGGGGCAGGCGAGGATGACGCCGGCCGTCGCGCCCGGGTTCGATCCGGCGGCGCTACCCCGCCCGCCGCTCGGGCAGCGCCGGGGTCGGGCCGGCGACGACGACACTGATCCGGCCGTCCGCCTCCATGCAGGCCTGCTTGACCTCGGCGAGCCGGTCGACGCCCTGCAGGCGGAGCTGGCTCATCAGCTCGTTCTCCGTCAGCAACTCCCGGCGCAGGTTGCGGCGGAGCAGGCGACCGTCGCGGACGAGGGGCAGGGGATCGGGCCGGAGGACGCGCTCGGCGCCCGGGAAGCGGTAGCCGAGCCAATTCAGGGCGTGGCACCAGAAGACGAGGGTGGCGACGAGGAGGAGGCCGTCCGGGATCGAGGTGTAGTCGTCGACCAGCGCGTTCTGGGCGGCGTCGGCGAGGAGGACGACGACGAGCAGGTCGGCGACGCCGAGGCCGCCCGCCTCCCGCTTCAGGACGAGGCGGAGCAGCCCGAAGAGGGCCAGGTAGACCAGCGAGCCGCGCAGGACGATCTCGAGCAGGGGCGTGGTGGGGACCAAGATCCGGTCCCAGTCGGCGCCAACGAGCCAATCCACCGTTCAACAGCCTCCCGACGGCGGCACGAGCACGGGGGACCGGCACGGGCGGGAACGGAAGGATAGCAGCGATGGCTGTGTACGTACAATCACTGGCGGCACGCGTCGTGGCGACGGACGCGGCACTCGGGAGGGCCAGGGGCCTACGGCCAGCTCGGCTCGGTGAGGGGGGTGACGATGATCTCCTGCATCACCGACTCGGGGGGCATGCGGACGGCAAAGAGGATCGTGTTGGCGACGACGGCCGGGTCCTGGAGGCCGGCGGGGTCGGGGAGGGGGATTCCCTGCTCGACGAAGCGGTCGAAGAAGTGGGTCCGCATGCCACCGGGGATGACGGTGGTGACGCGAATGCCATCCGGCCTCCCCTCGACGCCGAGGCCGCGGCCGAAGCCGACGAGGCCGAACTTGGAGGCGTGGTAGGCGGAGGCGTTGCCCCAGGCGCGGACGGCGGCGGTCGAGGCGATGTTGACGACGTGGCCCGAACGCTGGCGGCGCATGGTGGGCAGGGCGGCCTTGGCGACGAGGAAGGGGCCGCGTAGGTTGACGGCGATCTCGCGGTCCCACTGCTCGACCGTGATCTCGTCGACCGAGAGCGTGTAGTCGACCGCGGCGCAGTTGACGACGACGTCGAGCCGCTCCCAGCGGGCGACGACCTCCGCGACGGCGGCGAAAACGGCCGCCGCGTCCCCCACGTCGCAGGCGACGGCGATCGCCTGCCCGCCCGCGGCCCCGATCTCGGCGGCGACCCGCTCCGCCGCCGCCCCGGCGACATCGAGGCAGGCGACGGCACTGCCCGCCGCGGCGAAGGCGCGGACCGTCGCCTCGCCGAGGCCGCTCCCCGCCCCCGTCACCAGCGCGACCTTGCCGCCCAGATCCCCGTCGGTCATCTCTCGTCCTCCCTCGATCGTTCTGACGTCTCTCGATTCGGTCCCCGCTGCCGGCGCGGCGGAGTGGGGGCCCGCAAAAGGCCCCTACGGCCAACCCGAGTGGGCCGCGATGGCGAATCGATCGTCGGCGGGCGCGGGGACCGCCGGACGGCCGGTCGCCTCGATTTCCGGGATCGGGAGCCCGGCCAGGACCGCCGCGTAGAGCGCAGCGGTGCGCCCGGCCGTCCCGGCCCAGGTGAACTCCCGCTCGACCCTGGCGCGGGCGGCGCGGCCCATACGAGCGCATCGCGCCGGGTCGGCGAGGAACGCCCCGAGGCGCTCGGCCAGCGCGGCGGGGTCGCGGGGCGGGACGAGGGCGCCGGTCAAGCCGTCGACCACGGTGTACGGGATGCCGCCGACGGCGGCGCCGACGACGGGACGGCCGCAGGCCATCGCCTCGAGCGGGGTCAGACCGAACGGCTCGTACCAGGGGGTGGTGACCGCGACGTCGCCGGCGCCGTACCAATAACGCAGCTCCGCCGGCTGCCGCCGACCGGCGAAGCGGACCCGGTCCGCAACGCCGAGCGACGCCGCCAACGCCCGCAGGACGCCGATCTCCGGGGTGGCGACGGGGTCCGGCGCGGCCGTCGCGCCGCCGACGACGAGCAGGAGGGGCGGCGGCGCGGTGCTGTGTCGGAGGAGCGCGACGGCGCGGACGACGTTGCCGACGTCTTTGCGAGGGAGGAGCCGGCCGACGTAGACGACGACCGGGCCGCCGCCGGCCCCCGCCAGACCAATCCGACGGCGCGCCGCGACCCGGGAGATCGGCCGGAAGGCGTCGACGTCGACGGCGGCCGGGACGAGGGCAACGCGGGACGGCGCCGCGCCGTAGCCGTCGATCAGCTCCTCCCGCTCGCTCGGGCACTGGGCGACCAGGGCGTCGGCGGCGCGGGCGATCGCCGTCTCGACGGCGATCCGCTCCGGGGGGCTGGTGTCGGCGTCCCCCTGCTCCCGCCGCTTGGTCCGGCCGAGGGCGTGGAAGGTCTGGACGACCGGCGCGCCGAGCGCGCGGCGCAGCTCCAAAGCCACCCAGCCGGACATCCAGAAGTGACCGTGGACCAGGTCCGGGTGGGCGCTGTCGCGGACGATGAAGGCGAGCAGGGCGTCGCGGAACGCCGGCATCAGCGGCCAGAGCGCATCCTTCGGCACCGGGTGGGGGGGGCCGGCGTCGAGGTTGACGATCCGTACCCCCGGCGCCCAGTCGACGACGGCGGGCGCGTCGGCGGCCTCGCGCCGGGTGAAGACGTCGACGGCGTGGCCGAGGTGGGCCAGGTGCCGCGCCAACTGGTCGACGGCGACGTTCTGACCGCCGGCGTCCGCCCCCCCGAGGAGGGCGGCCGGGCTGGCGTGCTCGCTGACGAGGGCGATGCGGAGACGCGCCATGCGAGCTATGAGCTCTGAACGCTGGGCGGTCGGCAGGTCACGCCGCGAGCGTGAGGGGTCAAAGCGACCATGGAAACCTCCTGGTGTCGCCGCGAGCGGGGAATGGCAGTGGTTGGTCGCTCATCGCTCAGAGCTCAGAACTCGCTCGAAGGCGGCGTTCCAGTCGCCGGCGAAGCGGTCGAGGCCGAAACGTTCGCGGGCGACGGCGCGGGCGTTGGCGCCGAGGGCACGGGCGTGGGTGGGGTCGGCGAGGAGGCGGCGCATGCGGTCGATCAGCCGATCGGGGTCGCAGGAGACGTAGCCGGTGACGCCGTCCTCGATCACGGTCGGCAACTCGGTGGTGGCGAGGGCGACGACCGGCATCCCGATCGTCATCGCCTCGACCACGGCCAGGGGAAGACTGGTGTAGCGCATCGGGCTGAAGAGGAAGCGATAGGCGGCGACGCGGCGATGTAGATCGCGGTACGGCACGTCGCCGAGGCCGCCGAACGCCTCCGTTCCCATGCCGGCGGCGTCGAGCGGGACCGCCTCGCGCGCGGCGAGGAAGAGGTCGTGGCCGGCGACCCGAGGGCGCCTCTGCATGCCGTTGGCGACGACGACGCCGCGGGGGAGATCGCCGCGGTAGGAGACGGCGGGGTCGATCGCGACCGCGTGCTCGACGACGACGGTCGGCGTCCGGCCGGTGTCCCACATCAGGCGGTTGTAGTGGGTGACGTGGACGAGGAGGGTCCGGGGGTCGTCGACGGGGTGGCGGGTGGCGACGGCGTCCGGCCGGGGGGTGTTGTGCTCGAGGTAGATCTGGGGCAGGCGGCGCTGCGCGGGGCTCAGGATCTCGGCGGCGTCCTCGATCCGGTTCTTCGGCGTCTGGTAGACGACGAGGTCGAGGTCGAGGTCGCGGACGCGCTCGGCGGGGACCTCGTGGACCCGGTCGGGGAGGTCGAAGGTGGGGCCGCGGCCCCCGTACCCCTCGGGGCGATCGGGCTTTACGGGGAGGTACCAGTCGTGGTCGATGCGGGCGAGGGCGTTGAGGTAGCTGCCGTGGATATGCCAGATCAGGATCTTCAGACGGCGCATCGGTGCTCCAAGGGGGCGGTGGCGGCGGCGCTCCGCTCCGGTCGGGGCAGGGACGCGGCGATCTCTTCGGCTCCGGGAAAACGCGGGGCGGCGTCGAGAGATGCAAGGCACGCGCCGAGCACGGGGGCGACCGGGAGGGCGGCGAGGGCGGCGGCGCGGTCGGCGGCGGGGTCGGCGAGGGCGAGGGCATCGACGACGCGGTGGCGGGCGCGGTCGAGCGGCGCCCACCGCGCGGGGCGGGAGGGGCCGAAGAGGACGACGCTCGGGGTGCCGGCGGCGGCGGCGAGGTGGGAGGCGCCGGTGTCGTTGGTGACGAGGAGGTCCAGGCGGGCGACGACGGCGGCGAAGGCGCCGAGGTCGGTGGCGCCGGCGAGGTCGAGGGCCGGGGCGCGCATCGCACCACGGACGGCGGCGGTCAGATCCCGCTCGGACGGGACGCCGGTGAGGACGACGCGGACTCCACGGCGGTCGGCGAGGGTGTCGGCGAGGTCGGCGAAGCAGGCCGGGGGCCACCGGCGGGCGGGCTCCTTGGCGCCCGGGTGGAAGCCGATCAGGGGGCCGGCTCCGGTGGCCGGCGCAAGGAGGTCGGCAGCGTGGGTGTCCTCGGCGGCGGTCCGGGGCCACTCTGGGCGGGCGTCGTCGGTTGAGGCGCCGAGGGCGGCGACGAGGCGGAGCCAGCGCCGCGTCTCGTGCTCGTCGTCGCACCAAGGGAGGATGAGGGTGAGGCGACGGTCGGACTCGGCCCCGTAGCCGAGGGTGGCGCGGGCGCCGAGGGCGACGGCAACGCCGTTGCTGACCTGGCCGCTGCCGTGCATCTGGAGGGCGAGGTCGTAGCCGTGCGCGCGAGCGCGGGTCAGAAAGGCCTCCGTTGCCTCGGGCCGGTCCGGGACCTCCGGCAAGCCGGGGAAGCCCGGGAACGACTCGAAGCGGTCGAGGGAGGGGAGGCGGGCGACGAGGTCGGCCGCCCAGGGGAGGCCGATCAGGGTGATCTCGGCCGCGGGGAAGCGGCGGCGAAGCGCGCGCAGCGCCGGGGTGGCGCAGAGAAGGTCGCCGAGAAAGAGGGCGCGGAAGACGGCGATCCGGCGCGGCTCGCGGTCGAGCGGGAGGGCGGGGGGCGACGTCGCAACGACCGGCTCGGAGGTCGTCATGGCGAGGCGCTCGTGGGCACGTCGGCGCCCAGCGCACGGCCCGCCCCGGTCGCCAGCAGCGTCTCGGCCTCGGCGACGACCTCCGCCGCGGGGATGTCGAGGCAGGGGAGGCCGATCGGGCAGTCGAAGCGGTAGCAGGGGTGGCAGGGGGTCGGGCGGCGGAGGAGGCGGGACGACGTGACCCGCGGGCGCCACTGCGCCTCGAGGTCGGTGCCGGCGTAGAGGGCGAGGACGGGGGTGCCGACGGCGTCGGCGAGGTGCATCGGCAGGGTGTTACCGCAGACGACGAGCGCGGCCCGCGCGACCAGGGCCGCGTACTCGGGGAGCGTCGTGCCGCCGACGAGCGTACCGGCCCCCGGGGCGGCGGCGACCACCTCCGCCACGGTCGCCGTCTCCCGCTCGACGCCGGTGACGAGGACGGGCCAGCCTCGGTCGATCAGGTCGCGGGCGGCGGTGCCGGCCCGCGCCGCCGGGTAGCGCCGAGCGCGGGCGCTGGCGCCGGGGTGGAGGAGGACAAAAGGGCGATCGGGCGGGAGGCCGGCGCGGCGGAGCAGATCGGGGACGTTTCGCCGGGCCTCCTCCGTGATGGCAACGGCGAGGCGGCGGTCGACGGCGGGGAAGCCGACGCTCTCGACGAGGCGGAGGTTGCGCTCGACCTGGTGGAGGTCGTCGGGGGCGCCGCGCAGCTCCGTCGTCAACGTCGCGCCGCCGAACTCCTTCGACTCGCCGGCGCGGAGGGGGATGCCGGCGAGGTAGCAGACGTAGGCGGGAACGTGCGGCGTCTGGCTGAAGGAGGTGAAGATGAGGGCGGCGTCGAACCCCCGGACGGCGAGGAGGTCGATCAGCTCGCGCTCCCGCCCGGGGTCGAACGGGGGCGGGTTGAGCTGCTGCCAGAGCGGGCTCCAGACCAGGACGTCGTCGACCCAGGGCAGCAGGGCCGCCGCCGCGGCGCCGCCGGGGGTCGCGAGAAGGGTGACGCGCGCCGCGGGTGAGGCCTCCTTCACCGCTCGCAGCGCCGGGCCAAGCATGACGACGTCGCCGGCGTTGTCGAGGCGGACGGCGAGGAGGTTGCGGGCGGCGAGCCAGGGGGTCATCGGGGCAGCCCGCGGGACGCGGCCCTGACCAGGGTCGCCGGGCGCGGGCCGTCGGTGGTGACGGACCGGGGCAGCGCCCCGCGCCCAGCCCCGTCAACAGCGCCGGTTTCCTGCAGCAATTCGGCCGCGGCGTCAACGACCTCGTCGGGTGCGACCAGCCGCAGGCACTCGTGGCCGTAGGGGCAGACACGGCTATAGCAGACGCGGCAGGGGACGTCGCGGTTGAGGAGGCGGTGGGGAACGCGCCAGGGACCCCACCGCTCCGGGGGGTCGGTCAGGGCGAAGAGGGCGGCGACGGGGGTCTTGACGGCCGCCGCGACGTGCATCGGACCGGTGTTGTTGGTGACGACGAGGTCGGCGGCCTCGATCAGGGCACAGAAATCGGCGAACGACAACTCCCCGGCGCAGGGTCGGGTCGCGGCGCGGGCCGCCGGGGAGAGCGCCCCGTGCAGCGCGGCGACCAGATCCCGCTCGCCGGCGACGCCGGTGAGGACGACCCGAGCGCCGAGGCGCGCGACCAAGCCCTCGACGACGTGGGCGTACCCCTGCCAGGGGTAGGTCCGGGCGGGCATGGTGCAGCCGGGGTGGAGGACCACGAGGGGTCCGCCGGGGTACCCGTCGCGGGTCTCGCCGCCCGCCAACCAGGCCCGCGCTCGGTCCCGCGCGTCGCCGGGGACGCGCAGGACCAGATCGATCTCGTCGGTGGCAAGGCCGACGGCGCCGACCAGGTCGAGGCCGCGCTCGACCTCGTGCATCGGCCGCTCGGGGTGGCGGTGGCGGGTCGTCAGCAGGGAGCCCGGACCGTCGACGGAGGCGGCGAGACGGAGCGGGATATCGGCCAGGTAGCAGAGGTAGGCGGCCGGGAGCGGGCTCTGGCGGAAGGAGGTGAAGACGATCGCGCCGTCGAAGCGGCCGGCGCGGACCGCCTCGATCGCCCGGCGCTCGCGGTCGCTGTCGTGGGGTAGCTCCTGCCAGGGGTCGACCCACGGCGCCCGGTGGACGATGACGTCGTCGACGTCGGGGTTGAGGCGGGCGGCCTGCGCGCCGACGGGGCCGGCGAGGAGGGTGATCCGGGCGCGGGGCAAGGAGGCGCGGACGGCGTGGATCGCCGGGGTCGTCACCAGCACGTCGCCGAGGTTGTCGAGGCGGACGACGAGGACGCGACGGGCCGACCGCCACCGCTCGTCGATGCCGGTTGGGGAAACGCTCACGGGGTGGCCCCGAGGGCGCCGTCGTGGACGAGGGCGGCGATGCGGGCGATGACGTTGGTTGTGCTCCGGCCCTCGACGAGCGACAGAATCTCGATCCGGGCGCCCACCTCGCGGGCCGCGTCGGCCTCGGGCAGCGTCTCGGCGGTGTAGTCGCCCCCCTTGACGTGGACATCGGGGCGCAGGGCGCGGAGCGTCTCGGCCGGGGTGTCCTCGTGGAAGAGGATGGCGGCGTCGACCGGGTCGAGGGCGGCGACGAGGGCCAGGCGGTCGCGCTCGTGGTTGATCGGCCGGGTCGGGCCCTTGAGGCGGCGGACGCTGGCGTCGCCGTTGACGCCGACGACGAGGAGGTCACCAAGCGCCCTGGCGCGCCGAAGGAGCTGGACGTGGCCGGCGTGGAGGATGTCGAAGACACCGTTGGTGAAGACGATCGTCCGCCCCGCGAAGCGCTCGGCGTCGAGGCGGGCGGCCAGCTCCTTGAGAGAGAGGGGGGCGGCCTGGTCGTCGAGGCTGGCGCGGCGGAGCAACTCCTGGTAGGGGACGACCGAGGTGCGGGGACGGGTGATCGCGATCGCCGCGGCGTCGATCCCGATCCGCGTCGCCTGGGCGGGGTCGGCACCGGCGGCAAGGGCGAGGGCCAGCGCGGCGGTGAAGGAGTCGCCAGCGCCGACGTCGCCGGCGCGGGGGACGGGGTGGACGGGGAGGTGGGTCAGGCTCCCCGCCCGATCGAGGAGGAGGACGCCGTCGGCCGCCATCGTCACGGCAACGTGGTCGGCATCGAGCATCGCCCGCAGGCGGCGGGCGACCCCCTCGGCGGCGACGAGGCCCACCGCCGGGGCGGCCGCGGCGCTTGGGTCGACGGCGCGCTCGGCCTCCCGCAGGTTCGGGGTGACGATCGTTGCGCCGGCCCGGCGGAAGCGGGCGATCTCCTTGGCGTCGACCGCGAGCGGGACGGGCCGGCTCCGCCGCAGGTTTCGCAGGCGGTCGATCACCGCGTCGGAGGCAACGCCGTAGCCGTAGTCGGCGACGACGACCAGGTCGCAGCGCGGGAAGCCTTCCTCGACGTGGGCGAGGAGACGATGGCGGCCGGCGGCGGAGCAGTCGCGACTTTCCCCCTCGTCGAAGCGGACGACGTACTGGCCGTCGGCGAGGACGCGGAGCTTGTGGAGGGTCTCGACCGCCGGGTCGACGACGAGCCAGCGGTCGTCGACGCCCCGCTCGCGGAGGGCGACGCGGAGGAGCGCTCCGGCCGGATCATCGCCGACGAGGCCGACGAAGACGACTTCGGCGCCGAGCGCGGCGAGGTTGGCGGCCGCGTTGGCGGCGCCGCCCGGCGTCCGCGCCTCGGCCGCCTTGCGGACGACCGGGACGGGGCCCTCCTTGCAGAGGCGGGTCGCGGTCCCCTCCAGGTAGCTGTCGAGCATCGCGTCGCCGATCACCAGGGCGCGCAGGCCCCGGAAGCCCCGGACGACGTCGACGGTGGAGGACGAGGAGGAACGATCAGCCATCGGCGTTCGGCCCGGTCGCCGCCAGTTCCGCCTCGACGACATCGCAGAGAAGGTGGAGGAGGACGACGTGGATCTCCTGGGCGAGCGGGGTGTCGGTGACCGGGACCCGGAGGGCGAGGTCGGCCAGCCCGGCAAGGCGGCTGGGGGCAGCGGCGGTGGCGGCGACGACGGTCATCCCCCGCTCGCGGGCCGCGAGCGCCGCGCGGACGACGTTCTCCGACTCGCCGCTGGTGCTGAAGGCGACCAGGACGTCCCCAGGTCGGCCGAGGGCGCGGATCTGGCGGGCGAAGACCTCGGCGTAACCGTAGTCGTTGGCGAGGGCGGTCAAGACCGCGCCGTCGGAGCAGAGGGCGAGAACGGGCAGCGGGGCGCGTTCCCGCTTGAAGCGGCCGACCAGCTCGGTGGCGAGGTGCTGCGCCTCGGCGGCGCTGCCGCCGTTGCCGGCGACGAGCACCTTGCCCCCGGCCCGGAGCGCCTCGACGAGCACCGCGGCGATGCCGGCGAGGACGTCCGGCCTGGCCCGCACCCCGTCGAGGGCGGCACCGAGGGCGGTCGCCCGCGCGGCGAGCGCGGCGGCGAGCGGCGCCCGATACCGCGCCGCCGGCGCAACGGAGGGCGGCAGGTCGACGACGTCGAGCTGGCTCACCTGCATCCAAACGCCCCCCCGACTCCCCAACCGCGCGAACCGCTCCGCCAGAGCGGTGCCTCCGAGGCACCGCGCCATGCTACCGATCGCCAGGGGGTCCCGTCGTTGGGCAACGGCCTAAGCGTTCGTCCGTTCTTTCTGTCTCTTCTTAGGCAAACGCACACTTCGCATGCCGGTGGGACGCGTGCCCTCACTGAGCAGGGGAGATGGAGGCGGAGCCGGGGGACGTCCCTTGCTCCTCTCCTTCCCGCAAGGGCGGGGGAGATGCTGGTCGCATTCGGCTCCGATCCAGGCGGACCGGGGCGGCCTCAAGCGGCGTCGGCGGCCAGGGCGCGCAGCACGAGGGCGAGACGGATCTGGACGGCGTCGTCGAAGCGGCGGGGGTCGAGGCCGGTCAGCGAGGCGACCTTGGCGAGGCGGTAGGCGAGGGTGTTGCG
Organism: uncultured Thermomicrobiales bacterium; assembly: GCA_902806405.1. Taxonomy (GTDB): domain Bacteria; phylum Chloroflexota; class Chloroflexia; order Thermomicrobiales; family UBA6265; genus CADCWL01. The sequence continues at coordinate 10,159 of CADCWL010000055.1, forward strand.
GTGGATGGCGAGGCCGGCGGCGGTGGCGGCGGGACCGCGGTCCTCCTCGAAGAAGGCGTCGAGGGTCCGGAGGAGTTCGGGCTCGTGGTCGAGCGGGCTGAGGAGGTGGGTCGCGAGGTCGACTTTGGTTCGCTCGTCGGCGAGTCCGACGAAGGCGGCGATGCCGAGACCGTCCAGACAATGGACCCGGTTCTGGCCGTGAACGCGGCGGCCGAGGAGGAGGGCGGCGCGGGCGTCGTCGTACGAGCGGGCGAGGCCGGGAATGCCCGGGTGGTAGCGGCCGATGCCGACGTTGACGACGGCGCCGGTGTCGTGGCGGAGGCGGGCGAGGAGGGCGCGGCCGGCGCGCTTGAGGGCGACGAGGTTCGCCCAGGAGGCACCGGCCGGCTCCGGGTCGCCGTCGTGGTCGACCCAGCTCGCCAGGTTCTTGGAGTCGCTCGCCTTAAGGACGGCGACTTCGCCGTCGCCGCCCGCGACGCAGATCGTGTCGTCGGGCAGGTGGAAGAAGCCGACGACGCTGGCGACGACGAGCTGGGAGCGGCGCCGGACCTCGGTTTGGGATGGCACGGCGTCTGGGGCCACACCGCGGACGAAGGCGGCGGCGTCGATCAGGACGACGGCGCGGGGCGGGGCGAGGTCCATGCCGAGCAACTTGGCGTCGCGGAGGACGGCCGCCTGGTCCCCGGCGGCGCCGTGGAGCAGGTCGTAGATGAACTTGTTGCGCGCCTCGGGCTGATGCGGGAGGCGATCAACGACGGCGACTTGGGTGACGACGAGATCGACCAGGGCCTGGGCGAGCCGGGGCGGGATGGCGTCCTCGCCGGGGAGCGGCGCGTCGACGATCACCTCGCCCGCGTTGGCCGTGCCGCCGGCTGTGGCGTCGAGGCGGAGCGGGACGCGGATGTCGGTCGTCCCGCCGTCGCTGGCCCCCTCCTCGGGCCGGCGGCCGACGAGGTCGGGGTCGCTGCTGGCGACGACGACGCCGCGGTCGTCGACGACGCGAACGCGGGCGCGAAGCAGCTCCGCGGCGCGCTCCGTCACGGCACCGGCGATCCGTTCGAATTCGGCGCGGTGGGTGATACCGTGGAGTGCCACGGGCGAGACCTCGATTCCGTGATTTGGGCGGAGAGGCGGCCCTCACCACCGAGCCCCTCGCCCTCGCACCGCCAGGGGGTCCGACCCGGGCGGGCGAACGCGGCCTGGGTTGCGCGGACCAGTTCCGCTATGCTCTTACCACGACCGGGCGGCGATCGTCGCCCCCCAGAGACGGCCGGGCCCGCGATCGCCCCGATTCCGACGCTCCGCCGGCCAGGGCCGCCGGCGGCGGCCGGGGGCGGTGCAGGCGGGGGCAGCAAGCGCCGTGTCCGCGTACGGGAGGTGCCGGGGACGTGGTTGATGCCGACAGCGCGGGGTTGGACCCGGCACGGCCGGGGCGCGCGCTGTACGGGAAGGACGATCGGCGGAGAGGACGTCGAACCGTCGCTCGAACTCCGCCGGAACCTCGTCGACCACAGCCGCGGTCTGAAGTGCGGGAATGAACCGCGGCAAGCCGGCGCCGAGCCGCGCCGGGCGGTCGTCCGGAACGCCCATCGTGCCGGAAGGGCGGAGGAGCGACGGCCTCACCGCGGCTTCCGCCTCCCCGCCTCAGTATTCCCAGCTCTGCTTGAGCAACCGCGACTGCGCCAGCGTGACGACCAGGATGATGGCGAAGAGGGCAATCCCCATCGCCATGCCGTAGCCGAGGTCGAGCTCCTCGAACGCGGTGGCCCACTGATAGATGGCGACGACGGTGGTCGAGTTGGCGGGGCCGCCCGGGGGCGAGTTCTCGCCGACGCTGCTCATGATGAAGATCGGCTCGAAGACCTGGAGGGTGTTGATGATCCCGGTCACGAGGACGAGGATCGTCGTCGGCCGCAGGAGCGGCACGGTGATCTGCCAGAAGATCGGCCAGCGGCTGCCGCCGTCGACCTTTGCCGCCTCGTAGAAGGAGCGGTCGATCCCGTTCAGCCCCGCCATGAAGAGGACCATGGTGACGCCGAGGCTCTTCCAGAGGGTGTAGAAGACGATCGACGCCAGCGCCTGGGAGGGGGACTGGAGGAAGCCGAGCGTCGGCAGCCCGGCCAGCTCGAGCAGTTGGTTGAAGAGGCCGAGCGTCGGCTGGTAGAGCCACTTGAAGATCAGGGAGGTGGCGATCACCGACGTCACCACCGGCAGGAAGTAGACCGTGCGGAAGAAGCTCTTGAGCTTGCCGCTCGCCTCGATCGCCAGCGCCAACCCCAGGCCGCAGGCGATCTGAAGCGGCAGGTACATGGCGGCGAACTGGAGGGTGTTGACGAGCGCCGTGATGAAGATCGAGTCGTTGACGAGCCTGGCGTAGTTGCGCAGGCCGACGAACTGACGGTCGGGGCTGAACGCCCGCCAATCGGTGAAGCTGCCCCAGAGCCCGTTCAGCACAGGGTAGATCCAGAAGACGAGGAAGAGGAGCGCCAGGGGTACCAGCGTCGCGTAGACGAACCGCCGCTGCGCCGCGTTGCGACCACCCTTGCGCGGCGGGCGCCCGCTCACGGCGCGGAGCGGTACGGTGCCGACCTGTGCCATCGACTCGTGCCTCCCAGACCCGATCCTGGCGGCCTCGTCCGACCCCGGACCGCGCTCAGCCCTTCAGCCCGCTTAGCGCGATCCCCTCGATGAACTTGCGCTGGGCGAAGGCGTAGACGACGAGGACGGGGATGACCGAGACCAACGACCCGGCGGCGGTGGCGCCGACATCGGTCCCGACGCGGCCGCGGAACTGCGCCAGCCCGAGCGGCAGCGTGTAGAGGTCGGGCTCGTTGAGCACGACCAGCGGCCAGAGAAAATTGTCCCACTGGGCGATGAAGGTCAGGATCGCGAGCGCGGCCAGCGCCGCTTGGGAGAGCGGGATCACGATCCGGCAGAAGATGCCGAACTCCGACGCGCCGTCGATCCGGGCCGCGTCGAGCAGGTCGCTGGGGATGGACGAGATGAACTGGCGCATCAAGAAGATACCGAACGGGTTGACGGCGACCGGCACGATCAGCGCCCAGTAGGTGTTGATCCAGCCGAGCCGCGACATCAGGGCGTACGATGGAATGATCGAAACCGTAAAGGGAATCATCATCATGCTGAGGACGACCCAGAAGAGGCGGTCCCGGCCCGGAAAATCCATCTTGGCAAACACGTAGCCAGCCGCCGCGCTCGTGAGCAGGGTGAGCAGGGTGATCGAGGTGGTGACGAAAAGGCTGTTGCGGAAGAAGACGGGGAAGCTGCCGGTGGTCAGGTCGTTCAGCGACCGCCAATGATCGAGAGTGAACGCCTCGGGCCACCAGGTCGGGGGGAACGCGAGCAGCTCCTGGCGCGGCTTCAGCGAGGTGATGGCCATCCAGTAGAACGGCCCGATCATCGCCACCGAGCCGAGGCCGAGCAGGAGCCAGAGGAGGTAGCGAGTCGGCGCCGGGCGCCGCCGCCGGGCGAGCGCCGGCTCCTCGGCGGCCGCAAGCGGCGTCCGGCCGCCGGCCAGCGCCGACGCCGGACCGACGGCGTGACCGGCGACGGCCTGCGTCGATCGACTGGTCACGACCGCCTCTCCTGCTCTGCCGACCGAACTCCCGGTCTCCGGGACGGGCACTCCGGGCCGCAGACCGCCCCTTGGGGGCGTGCCCCATCGCTCCGGTGGGGCCGCCGGTGCCGAACCCGCCGGTGCCCGGCGGCCCCCAGGGGACGACGGGGCGCCCCCTCGCACCCCCACCGTCCGCCTACGCGGGGGGCTTATAGGCGCGCTCCGTGAAGAGGCGCGGCTTGCCGGACTCCTTGAGCGCCGCGTTCATCTGCTCCGTAGCCGTGTCGAGGGCCGCTTTCGGGGCGGTCTTGTTCAGGATCACCTCGTCGAACATCGTCCGCCAGATCTGCTCGGCTTCGAGCGGGCGCTCGCCGTAGTTGATGCGGTACGGCAGCGTCTCGGCCTGCGTGGCGATGCTCCGACCGAGGTCGTTCTGGACGATCTCCGGGTTGCCGACGAGGGCCTGCTTGTCGGGCGGGCCGTTCGAGATCAGCGCCCACCGGACGCGCTGCTCGTCGGTACCGAGCAGGTCCTTGATGAAGGCGAAGGCGACGGCCTGGACCTCGGGCGCGGCTTTGGTGAAGACGCAGACGCCTTCTTCGGGCGTCATCAAACCCCAGGCCGGGGTCGGGCCGCCGCTAAAGGTGGGCGTGACGGCCGTGGACCACTGGTCGGTGATCTCGGGGTAGTCGGCCTCCCAACCGGAGCCGGTGTAGCCCTGGCTGATGTACATCGCGGCAACCCGGTTGCCCCAGGCGTCGAACATGCCGAGGAAGTCCGGGTTGTCGACCTTGTGGGTGTGGTAGACGTCCTGGATCATCTGCAGCGCCTGGACCCCCTGGTCGGAGTTCCAGAGCGCCTGGGTGCCGTCCTCGCTCCAGAGGAAGCCGCCCTGCTGGTAGACCATCGTCGTCCAGATCCACTCGCGAGAGTAGTAGTGATTGAGCGTCCAGCCGGCCTGCTCGATCCGGTCGCCGTTCCGCTTGGTCAGTTGCACGGCCAGCTTCATGAAATCGTCCCAGCGGCGGGGGATCTGCTCCGGCCCGATCCCTTGCTCCTCCAGCAGCGGGAGGTGGAAGTAGACCTGGTCGGTGTAGTTGGCGAAGACGGAGGTGTAGATGTTGCCGGTCTTGGGGTCGCGGTTGAACGGCGTGCTGATCAGTTCGTCGTAGGCGAAGAGGTCGGCCGGGTACGGCGCGAGCACGCCGGCGCGCTGGAGGTCGACGCGCCAGTTGAAGTGGACGTTGGCGAAGGGCGGGCCTTCGCCGGCCGTCGCCGCCGTCAGCAGTTTGGTCCCCGCGTCCTCGTACCCCTGAACGGTGGTCTTGACCGTCACGTCGGGGTGCTTCGTCTTCCACTCCTGGATCAGCGCATCGACCGCGGCTTGGCGAGCGGCGAACTCCCAGTCCCAGAACTCGACCTCTCCCTTGTACGCGAGGTCGGCCGGTGCGGCCTGGCGGGACGGCCTCCGCAGGGGTGCCGCCACCGAGCGGCCCGGCAACGCCAGGTGCGCGGCGACGACGCCCCCGACCGAGACTTGCAGCATCCGGCGGCGGCTCAGGTTCCGTTCCTTCATGCCAACTCTCCTCCGTGGGGCGTCCGAGGCGGCGCAGAAGCTCGCGTTCTGCGTCCTCCGCAATCGACGGCGGGCGACCATGCCCGCCGCCTTACCCCCGCTCCCAGACGCCGGCCGTAAATCCGGGCTCGTGCCGCGCAGGGGAGGCAGCGCGCCGGCGGGAGGGAGGACGGGTGCGACCGACGACGTGGCGCGTGCCGGGTGGTCCGATCCGCCGCGTGCGCCGATGGCACCGGTGGTGGGTTCGTGTCGGCTACCCGGAACGTGGGCGGAAACCCGCTCCCGCAGGATTGTCGTCGGAACCCGAACGCGCATCCAGCCGTTGAGCGAGGGCGACGGTATCGGGGGCGACCTCCCTTGCGCACGACCCGGCACGAGCAGACCGGGACGGCTGGTAGCGCGCGCTTCGACGGGGTCGACCTGCCCGCTCACCGCACACGGGTCGGTCCTCGTTGGGGTGCAGATGGGCCGCCTCGGACGCCTTGTTCCCGCGTCCCGACGCCCTCCCCCAAGCTGCCGTACGGCCGAAGCTGGTCGTCGCCGGGCACGGTGGCGGCACGGGCCGCTAGCCGGAGGCGGCTGCTGACGAGATCCGGCTAGTGGGCGGCGGGCGTCTGACTAAGAATCGGCAGCTCAACGGGGTGCCGCGCTGGACCGGGCGCCTCGGGAAGCCTTCGGGAAGCCGCCGTGCGCGCTGCTCCCCGTGCCGCGGGCCCGAACGCAGGGCCGGGCGCTCCGTTCGTGGCCACCGCACCTGTGCCCGGCCGGCACCGACCGCGTCGGGCGACCGACGCCGGCGGGATCGACGGGCGCGCAGCTCCCCGTCAACGGATCCGCGCGGCCAGGAACGCGTCGACCGCTGCCGCATCCGGGTAGGTGCGCGCGCCCGTCTGGGAGACGATGAGGGCGGCGAGGGCGCAGGCGAAGCGGAGGCGGCGCACGGGCGGCCAGCCGCGGCGGCGGGCATAGAGGTAGGCGACGTCGAAGGCGTCGCCGGCGCCGACCGTGTTGACGGCGTCGACGGCGAAGCCGGGGACCTCGATCCGCGCCGCGCCGCGGGCGTAGACGGCGCCGGCGGCGCCCCGCTTGAGGACTGTCTCGTCCGCCCGACTTTCGACCAACTGTAAGGCGTCTTGCCAGGCGGGGGCGCCGGTCAAGGCCGTGAGCTCCTCGGCGTTGGGGAGATAGACGTCGACGGTTTCGAGGAGGGCGAAGGTGTCGCGGCGGGTCGTCTCCCCCCAGCCGGTCGGGTCCCAGCTCGGGTCGAAGGCGACGAGCTGGCCGCGATCGCGGAGGCGCCGGGCATAGGGAAGGACGTCGGCCGTCGAGAAACGGGGGAGGATGTAGGTGCCGCCGAGGAGGACCTCGGCGCACGCCGCGACGCGGGCGTCGTGGCGCTCGGCAACGTCGACCCCCATTCGCGCATGGGCGCCGACGGTGGAGAGGATGGCGCGGCGGCCGCCCGTCCCGACGAAGACGATGCCGAGGGGAGTCTCCTCCTCCGGCAGGACCTCGACGCCCGCGGCGTCGACGCCGACAGCGGCCAACTCCGCCATCATGAAGCGGCCGAAGACGTCGTCGCCGAGCGTGGAGACGACGATCGGCTCCACGCCGAGGGCGCGGGCGACGAGGAGCGCGTGGCCGGCGGTGCCGGCCACCTCGAGCCGGGCCGACCCGACGATCAGCTCCTCGTCCCAGGTGGGGAAGCGCTCGACGGTCTGGACCCACTGGTCTGGGTTGAGGTTGCCCACGATCGCCAGCGGGGCATCGGCGCCGCGGCCAGCGATCACCCCTCGATCATCCGGTTGCGCAGCCGGCCAAGGCCCGCGACCTCGACCTCGACCTCGTCGCCGGGCTTCATCCACTGCTTCTCGGCCATCCCGAGGATCACGCCCTCGGGGGTTCCCGTGGAGATCACGTCGCCGGGCTCCAGGGGGAAAAACCGACTGGCGTAGCTGACGACCTCGGCGACGCCGAAGATCAGGTCGGCGGTCGAGGAGTCTTGCCGCAGCTCGCCGTTGAGCCAGCACCGGACACGCATCGCCCGCGGGTCCCCGGCCTCGTCGGCGGTCACCAGGTAGGGGCCAAGCGGGAAGAACTTGTCGAGCGTCTTGCCGAGCAGCCACTGGGTGGTGCGCGTCTGCAATTCGCGGGCGCTGACGTCGTTGGCGGCGCAGTAGCCGAAGACGTGGTCCAGCGAGTCGGCCTCGGCGACGTTCCGCGCGGTGCGGCCGATCACCACCGCCAGCTCCGCCTCGTAGTCGTACTGGGTGGCGACCGGGGGGAGGGGGACCTCTTCCCCGTGGCCGGCGAGGGTGTTGGCGAACTTGGAGAAGAGGACCGGGGTCTCGGGGATCGGCATCCCCGACTCCTCGGCGTGGCGCCGGTAGTTGAGGCCGACGCAGACGATCTTGCCCGGGCGGGGCACGCAGGGCGCGAAGCGGAGGTCGTCCTCCCGGCGCAGCCAGGCCGGGTCGGCGTGGCCGGCCTCGCCGGCCCGCCGCACCAGATCCTCGACGGCCGATCGGGCGGCTCCACCGCCGGCAAGGAGCTCGTCCATGCCGCGCGGGGCCGGACCACTCGCCCCGGTCCCCAGCGCCGCCCCGGCGGCCGCCACGTCGACCACGCCGCGGTCGGTCTTCACGCCGAGGCGGGCCTCGTCCCCGTCCCAAAACGCCAGCAGGATCATCCGTGCCCCTCCGTCCGTACACACTTCACCGACCGCGATGCTCCATGATCGCATCCCGTCGCGGGTGCCGCGCGACGAAATCGCCGCTCCCCCACGACGGGCGCCCGCGGCCGTGCGACGGGCCGATCGGGAGGAGGCCGCACGGGTACGTCGATGTCCGCGCCAGGCTGGTTTGGGGAGCGTCATTCGGGATCGCCGACGCCGCGCTGACGCGGGGTCGAGGATCCCGCGCTGAGCCGACAAAGCCGATCGGGGGCTGGGCACGGGGGCGAGCGGGACGTCGTCGAAACGGCCCGCTCATCAGTAGAGGCGCCGCTTGTCGAGCACGGGGGCCATGAGGTCGATCTCCCCGTCCAGGTAGTGGGCGAGGTTCCGAAGAAAGAGGTCGGTCAGCTTCGCGTTCTCCGTGTCGGCGGTGCTGGCCGAGTGGGGGCTGACCAGGACGTTCGGCAGGTCCCAGAGGGGAGAGTCGGGAGGCAGCGGCTCGGCGCGGAAGACGTCGAGCGCCGCGAAGCCGACGCGCCCCTCCCGCAGGGCGTCGATCAGCGCGTCCTCGTCGACCACGGCGCCGCGGGCGATGTTGACCAGGACGGCGCCCGGCTTGAGGGCGGCGAGCTCGGCGCGGTCGATCAGCCCGTCCGTCTCCGGAGTGTGGGGCGCGCAGAGAACGAGGCAGTCGGCGCCGGCCAGCAGCGCCGGCAGCTCGGCGCGGGCGAAGAGGCGGTCGACGCCGAGCGCGGCAGCGCGGGCCGGATCGTTGTCGCGCGCCGTTGCCCAGACGGTCATCCCGAACGCGCGGGCGACGAGGGCGACCTCGCGGCCGATCCGACCGGGGCCGACGATCGCCATCACCCGTCCGCGCAGCTCGCCGGCGTGGAAGCGCTGCCAGCGGTGGGCGCGCTGCTCGGCCTGGAGGTGTGCGAGGCGCTTGGCATGAAAGAGCAGCGCGGCGAAGACGAACTCGGCGAGGGGCTGGGCGTGGACGCCGCTGGCGGTCGTCACGATCAGGTCGCTCTCCTGGAGGCCGAGTCGCTTGACGTACTGGCCGACGCCGGCCGAGGTCGTCTGCACCCAGCGCAGGTTCGGCGAGAGCTCCAAGGGGCCGGCCGTCTCGCCGACGGCGAAGTCCCAGAGGACCTCGGCCCGCCCCAGCTGGCGGCGCCACTCGGCCTGCTGCTCCGGGGTGCGGCGCCAAGCGGGGTCGCCGCCGTGGTCGGCGGCGTAGCGGGGCGGGGGCAGCAGGTCGGGACGGTAGACGAGCTCGACGCGGTCGGGGTGGGCCGCCGCGATGTGGCCAGCGTGCTCCGGCTCCAACGGCGAGGTGATCATGGCGACGAGCTTGCCGCTTCGCCGAATCGGGTCGTCCTTGCTCGCCGCCACCGCTCGTGCCCTCCCCGATGACCGTCCATCGTCCACGCCCCGAGACGGTCGCACGAGGGGGAGGCTTTATCAAGTCCGGGTCAAGGTGATGGGCATCGGTCGCCGCCCGCGCCGCGCGGCGCTGCCAAGGGCCACCATCCCGGTCTCCTCGCCCTCGCCCACGGGCACAGACCGATCCCGTTGACACGATCTGTTGCGCCCCTTACCCTGCCGGGCAGGACACCCAGCACACGCAGAACCGGGGCGGAGCGCAGCTCGTCGTCCCGGCGGCCCCGATTGGGGGCGCCGGAGCGCGCGACGGGCCATCTGTCGGGCCGATCGGCGCCGCCGACCGACGGGAGTGGCGGAGGAGGAGACTCGATGGCAGCAGCAGGCGAGGGGGGCCGGGTGGTTCTCCCAAAGCGGACGGTTTCCCGCCGCGCGTTCGTGGCCGGCTCCGCCGGGGTCGCCGCCCTCGCGGCGACGAGGTTGGACGCGATGGCCGCGGCGGGTGGGGCGCGGCCGGGATCGGCGCGGCTCCTGCGGCCAGCTGCGCAGGCGGGCGGCACGCTGACGTACGGCCTGAGCGGAGACTTCGACGAGAAGCTCGACCCGCAGGGCACCAACTTCGACACGACGATCCGCGTCACCCTCAACATCTGCGAGCCGCTGGTCTGGATGCCGGCGGCGACGGAGATCGTGCCGAATCTGGCCGACTCGTGGGAGGTCTCGCCCGACGGGCTGGTCTACACCTTCCGACTGCGCCAGGGCGTCACCTTCCACGACGGCACCCCCTTCAATGCCGCAGCGGTCCAGTTCACCTTCGACCGTGTCGTCGAGCTCGACAGGCTCACGGCGACCGCCGCGCCCGGCACGACCCCTGTCGCCGACCCGGCGACGGTGCTGACGCCGGGGCAGTCGTACAACCAGCTCGGACCGTATGAGCGGTCCGAGATCGTCGACGACCACACGATTCGGGTCGTCTTGAGCCGCCCGTTCACGCCGTTCCTTTCGGGCCTCAACGGTTACCTCGGGATCGTCTCGCCGACGGCGGTGCGGACGATGGGCCTGGCCGAGTTCAACCGCGCCCCAGTCGGCACCGGACCCTACATGTTCGGGGAGTGGGTCGAGCAGGACCACGTCACCCTGCTCCGGAATCCGAACTACGTCGGTGGCTCGCCGGTGTTCACGACCCAGGGCCCGCCGGCGTTCGACGAGATCATCTACCGGATCATCCCCGACGCGGCGGTGCGATCCGGGACGCTAATCTCCGGGGAGACGCAGTACATCGAGGAGATTGACCCCCTCCAACTCGAGGACGTCCGGGCCAACCCGGACCTGGAGGTGGTCGAGCGGCCACAGCCCGGCTCCGGCTGGATCCTGCTCTTCAACCTGGCGCGCGAGGACAAGCCCCAGACCGAGCCGGCGGTCCGCCAGGCGCTGTCGTTCGCCGTCGATAAGGAAGCGTTCAACCAGGCCGTCTTCGGCGGCACCAACGTGCCGGCGGCCAGTCCCCTGATGCGGCCGACCTTCGGCTACGAGCCGCGGACGGAGGGGCTCTACTCCTACGACCCGGAGCGGGCCGCGAGCATGCTCGACGCGGCAGGCTGGGTGCTCAACGGCGACATCCGGGAGAAGAACGGCCAGCCGCTGGCCCTGGTGCAACCGATCATCGACCGGCCGCAGGACAACGCGATGACGACCTTCCTCCAGGGCTCCTTCCGGGAGATCGGGGTCGATCTCCAGGTCGAGCCGCTGGAGTTGGCGGCGGCGCGCGAGCGGCGCATCGCCGGCCTCTACGACGTGGGGATGCTCTGGTTCTCCTACGCCGATCCGGACATCCTGCGGGCCATCTTCCACTCCGAGAACATCGGCGCCTACAACCGCGCCAACTACAGCAACCCCGAGATCGACCGGATGCTCGACGAGGCCGCGGCCAGCAGCGACCCGGAGGTCCGCGCCCAGCTCTACTCGCAGATCCAGCTGCGGGTGTTGGAAGAGGCGGTGACGATCCCGCTGGCCGACAGCGTGGTCTACAACGCCAAGCAGCGCCGCCTCCAGGGCGAGATCCTCGACTACCTCGCCTCCTACGTTTGGATGAACGACGCCCGGTTCGCGGAGTAGCGGGCGATCGATTCGCCGCCGGACGGCGGCCGCTGCTCCAATGCGCTCACGCTCGGGAACGTGCGCACCGTCTCTCCGTCATCCCGAGGAACGAGGGATCCCTCCCACGCGGCCTTCCCGGTGGAGAGATTCCTCGTTCCTCGGGATGACAGCGTAGCGGACGTTGGACCGCCGAAGCAGGCCGGTCCTCGAAGACTCGGCGGCGATCGGCAACCCAAGACTCGCAACTCACGGCTCATCGGGTGGCCCCTTATGACGACCTTCATCCTGCAGCGGCTGGCCCAGGCGATTCCGGTGCTGCTCGGGATCACGCTCTTCACCTTTCTGATGAGCCACTTGGTGCCGGGCGATCCGGTCCAGATCTTCGCCGGGGAGCGGGAACTCTCCCCGGAGCGGGCGGCGCAGGTCCGGCGGCAGTACGGGCTCGACCGGCCGCTCTGGGTCCAGTACCGCGACTACATGGCGGACCTGGCGCGGGGCGATCTCGGTCGCGGGCTGCACAGCCAGCGGCCGGTCTGGGAGACGATCCGGGAGGCGCTCTTGCCGACGATCCAGCTGACGCTGGCCGGCCTGGTCGTTGCCGTCCTCCTCGGCGTGACGCTTGGGGTCCTGGCGGCGATCTTCCGCAACAGCTGGATCGACACCGGGGCGATGGTCGTGGCGCTGATCGGCGTCTCAATGCCGATCTTCTACCTCGGGCTCCTGCTCCTCTTTGCCTTCTCGTTCAACCTCCACCTCTTCCCGGCGACCGGGACCGGCGGCTGGCGCTACCTCGTCCTGCCGGCGGTCGCGGTCGGCTTCGCCTCGTCCGCCTACATTGCTCGCCTGGTCCGATCGTCGATGCTGGAGGTGCTGGGGCAGGATTACGTCGTCACGGCGCGGGCGAAGGGGGTCGTGGAGCGGCTCGTCGTCGTCCGGCACGCGTTGAAGAACGCGCTGATCCCGGTCGTCACATTCCTCGGCATTCAACTGGCCGGACTGCTGACCGGTGCCGTCGTCACCGAGACGGTCTTCTCCCGCCCCGGTCTGGGGCGGGTGGCGGTGACGGCGATCGGCAACCGAGATTTTCCGTTGATCCAGGGGACGGTCCTCGTCGCGGCGGTGATCTACGTGGTGGTCAATCTGATCGTCGACCTGTCGTATGCCGTGATCGACCCCAGGATTCGGTATGGGTGAGGCGGGGAGCGCCTTGCGCGTCACTGACGCCGCACGAAGGCCGGCCGCCCGGGCGACGCCGCCGCTCGGCCGCCAGGTTCGCTCGCGGGGGTTGGCGGAGGACGCCCTCCGTCGCCTCTGGCGCAACCCCGGCGCGGCCGCCGGGGCGGTGACGCTCGCGGTGATGATACTGCTCGCGGTCTTCGCCCCGGTGGTCGCCCCGTACGACCCAATCGAGCAGGACTCGCAGGCGATCCGGGCCGCACCGAGCCTCGACCATCCCTTCGGAGCGGACGCCTTCGGGCGCGACATCTTCTCTCGCGTGTTGTACGGCGGGCGGAAGTCGCTGCCGGTCGGGCTGATCGCGGTCGCGATCGCGGCGGTCGTCGGCGTTGCCCTCGGCCTGGTGGCCGGCTACTACGGGCGGTGGGTCGACGGGGTGGTGATGCGGGGCGTCGACCTGATGCTCGCCTTCCCGGGGATTCTGCTGGCGATGGCGCTGGTCGCGATCCTGGGGACGAGCTTGTTCAACTTGATGCTCGCCGTCGGCATCGCCTCGATCCCGGAGTACACGCGCGTGGTGCGGGGGACGACCCTGAGCGTGCGCGAGACCGAGTACGTGACGGCGGCGCGGGTGATCGGCGCCCGCGACCGCGCGATCGTGCTGCGGCACATCCTGCCGAACGTGCTGCCGCCGATTATCGTGCTGGTGACGCTCGGCATCGCCGGCGCGATCATCCTCGGCTCGACCCTCTCGTTCCTCGGGTTGGGGATCAAGCCGCCGGAGCCGGAGTGGGGCAACATGCTCTCCGACGGACGGTCGATGATGCGCCACTTCTGGTGGGTCTCGTTCTTTCCGGGGCTGGCGATCATGCTGACGGTCCTTGCTATCAACCTCCTCGGGGATGGGCTGCGCGACGCGCTCGACCCGCGCCTACGGAACCGGTGAAGCGGGGACGGCGGGTGGTGACCTCTGGCGCCGAGCGGGCACCACGCGGGGTCAACCACGCTTCTAGCCGACTGTCGGCCGCACCGCATCACCTCCAGCGCCGCCTTGGCGTCGCCCGGGGTTGAACCCCCGCGCTGAGCCTACGAAGCCCCTCGCGGGCTGAGCACGAAGGCCGCCTCCCTCGGCGCGCCCTATGTCGGATGGCCGACATCCATTAAGGAGGGGACTCTGTCCATGCTGAGCGACGTCACCCTCGACTACGCCGAGGAGGTGGCCGCCGCGCTGCTCGGGCTGGACTCCCTCTACGGGGCGGAGCGGGGCATGGACGCCGCACCCGGCGCCGACATCGACCGGCTCGTGGTCCTGAACCTCTCAACCGGGCTCGTGCCGGAGCCGTTCGCCGCCTACGCCGACGCGCGGGCGCGGTTCGGGGAACTGGCGGCGAGGACGGCGGCGCTGCCGGAGCCGGACCGGCGGCTCTACTACCGGCAGGCGTGCGAGAGCGCGATCGCCTTCGCGACGTGGCGGGACGGCGGGCTGCCCTTCCCGGAGCAGATCGCCGGCTTCCTCCACGTGCCGGCCGCGCCGGCGAGCGAGGCCGAACTGGCGGCGCTGAGGGCGGCGATGGGCGGCGTACTGGCCGAACTCGGCGACACTGGCGACCTCGAAGCGCGGTTCACCGCCTGGGAAGCGCGGCAGCGGGTGCCGGCGGACGAGGTGCAAGGGGTCCTCAACGGGCTGCTGGACGAGGCGTGGGATCGGACGGCGGAACGGTTCGGCATCCCCACGGACAAATCGGACGGGATGCGCGTCGAGACCGTTCGCGGCGTTCCCTACAACGCGATGTGCGACTTCGGCCGTCGCCTGATCCGCCTCAACGTCGACCCGACGCTGACCCGGCCGGGGCTGAAGCACCTCGCCGTCCACGAGGGGTACCCCGGCCACTACCTGCAGTTCATCCGGCGTCAGGTCGGCTACGGGGCGGGGCGGGTGCCGGCCGACGCGCTCCTCTCGGTCGTCAACACCGCCAACTCCTCGACCTTTGAGGGGATCGCTGACGTCGGAATGGATGTCGTCGGCTGGGCGAAGGAGCCGGACGACCGCCTGGCGGCGCTCCTCGCCCGCTACCGCTCGGGGCTCGGCACCCGCGCCGCCTGGCGCCTCCACGCCGAGGGATGGGCGCCGGACCGGGTCCACGACGAACTGCGGCGCGATGCGCTGACCGGTGGCGAGGGGTGGGTCGCCACCCGGATGCGCTTCGTCTCCAAGCCGGACCGGGCGGCCCTGATCTGGTCGTACTGGTGGGGCGAGCCAAGCGTCGGCGCGGTCTGGGCACGGGTGCGGGACGACCGGGCACGGTGGGCGGGTTACGTCTCCTACGTGTATGACCGGATGCACTCGACGCAGAGCGTGGCGATGTTTGGGCTTTGACACGGACGTCGGGTGGGCACCGAGGCATGGGGACCGTCCGCCAAGGGGCCGCGGACGCTACGGTCGTCGGCCGGATTTTGGACGACCACCCTCACACGAACCGCCGCCGCGACGAGAGAGCGAAGGGGGGGAAGATCCCGAGCGCGCCGTCGGGACCTGGGCCGGCTGTCGGCGTGTTCGAGAGCGTGCTCGGGCATCGCACGCCGATGGTCCGAATCCCGTCCCCGTCCGTGGGTGGGGAAGCATGTACCCCCGTCCCCTCTCCTCGGGGAGGATGGCGTCCGGCCGAGCGCCGAGACCGGCTGATCCGCCTGTGCTGTCCGCGGCGGGTCGGGCGACCCGACCTGTCTTGCTAGGCCATGGCCGTCCCAACCGGGGTCTCCCGAGCAAGCATCGACGCGGCGATGAGCGGGACAGGGATCGCGCCGTAGCTCAGGAAGCGGTCGTGGAAGGCGCGGAGGGAGAAGGCAGCACCGTCGCGGTCGGCGTTCGTGCGGCGGAGGTCGTGGATGGCGTCGGTGCCGATGAGATACATCATGGCGGCGCCGGGGAACATCGAGTTCTTGACCGCCTCAGCATGGGACGCGGCCGGGGGCATACCGATCTCTCGCTCGTAGAAGGCGGCGGCTTGGTCGAGGGTAAGGGCGCCGGTGTGGAGGGCGACGTCGACGACGGCGCGGCCGGCCATGCGGACGCGGCTCTGCTGCTCCGCGAGCGATTGGAGCGGGGTGAGGAAGCCGATCTCGTCCATCAGGTCGGTGGCGTAGCAGGCCCAGCCTTCGACCAGCGTGCCGGCGCAGAAGAGGGCGAGGCGGGAGGCGCTGTCGACCCCGGCGATCCGTCCGATCCGCGAGTCGGCGCGGAAGGCGTGCCAGTTCTGGACATGGTGGCCAAGGCCACCGTGGTGGACGACGTGGTTCAGCGCGATCACCGAGTCGTTCGCGGCGCGGAGTCGCCGTTCCTGTTCGGCGGGCGGTATCCCCGGCTCGACCGGCGGGACGAGGTAGCGGTGGACCTCATGCCGCCCGAACGGCGGGGGGCAGCGGTAGGGAAGGTAGTAGAGGCCGGCCGCCGCCTCCCGATCGGACGGCGGGATGGGGACGTAGGCGATCGGGTGGTCCGGCCACGAAAGAAGGTCGTGGTCGAGCGCGGCTTGGCGGGCCGCTTCCCAGACCTCCGCGTAGGCCCGGTAGTAACCCTCGACGGTCGGGTGGCGATCGGCCAACCCGGCAAGGAGTTCCTCCGGCGTCCGTGACGGGTCGATCTCCCGTGCTCGCTCCACCAGGGTCGCCCGGTGGCGCTCCAGCGCCGCCTGGGCGTACGCCTCGACCCAGGCCGCGTCGTGCCCCGACGTCAGGCAGTGGCCGCGGGCGAGGTAGCGGTCGAACGCTTCGCGGCCGCAGGCGTAGGCGTCGGACGAACGCGGGAGCAGATCCTGCTCCAGCCGGGCGGCGTGCTCGGCGAAGGCGGCGCGGGCGATCTCGGCGGCGGCAAGGAAGCCGGGCGCGTCGATACCGCGCTCGGCGGCGAGGATGCGGAGGCCATCTCGAAAGTAGGTGACGCCGGAACGGGCCTCGCGGATAGCCTGCTCCGTCCAGGCGACGGGCGCCTCCCGGAGGTTGGCGCGGGCTTGGGCGAGGAAGCCCGGCAGGGCGTTCATGCGGGCGATCGCGGCCTCGGCCCGCTCGGCGAGCGGCTCGGTGTCGCGGAGGAAGAGCCCGAGGACGGAGAAGACGGCTTCGCCGGTGTAGAGGGCGGGGTTGCCGCGGTGGAAGTGCGGCGCAGCGTCCTCCCAGAGCTGGATCTCGAGGAAACCGTCCGCCAGGAGGAGATCGTGGCGCCGTGCCTCGGGGAGACCGGCGGTCGGGATGGACGCGAGCCGGGCGCGCAGATCCCGCATTTCGGCGGCCGTGCGGGCGGAGCCCTCTGGAGAGAAGTCGGGCAGGGCGTGGTCGTGCTCGTGGACGCCGACGAAGGTGGCGTTGACGGGGCGGCAGCGATAGTAGTGGGCGAAGAAGTCGTCGAGCCAAGCGTCGCACGCCCGGCGGGCGGCCGGGTCCGGGTCTGGTGCGCGGTGGGGGACGGCGGCGTCTGCCATCTCGATCTCTCCGTCTTTCGGTGTCCGCCGGAACGATGGAAGCCACCGCCCGAGGCCCTGATCGCCTCCGTGCCTCGCAAGACCGGCCGACACGGTCCCGGCACGGGGCTGACGACGCCGCGCCGAACCCATCAGAGCCCCCACGGGGACTGGGGACGGAGACGCCGCGGGTGGTCTCGAAACGGGGTCTCAGCGCGGCAGCGGCAGCTCCGTCCAGCGGCGCTCGCGGAATGAGATCTCGACGGCGTTGATCACCTCCTGGACCCATGCTCCATCGTCGAAGTTGCCTTCGTTCTTGTCCGTCTCGGTGGTCAGCTCGTCCAGAAAGTCCTTGATCAGGTTGGCGTAGAAGAGGGTGCGCCAGCTCTCCCGCGCGCTGCCGCCGGCCGGGTAGAAGCGGGCGGGAACCTCCTGTTGCTTGAACTCGACGTCGTCCGGCCGGGCTGTCTTGATCGTCTCGGCGACGCCGAACTCCTCGACTAGGCGGACGATGATCGCGCCGGCCGAGCCGTAGAGCCGGACCTCGATGCCAGGGTAGTTGCCGACGGTGACGTAGCTGGTCTGGATCGAGCCGATGACGCCGTTGGCGAACTCGCCGATGAAGATGTCGCCATCGTCGATGTTCATCCGCATCGTCGTGCCGGTGGCGCGGACCATCCGCTCCGGCACGAAGTTGCGGAGGGTGCCGACGACGCTGGCGAGGTCGGCGCCGACCATCCAGCGGGCGATGTCGATCACCGGCGCGCCGTAACCTTCCAAAGAAGAGACCTGGATCTGGGATTGGTCGGCGTTGACGTCGACCTGCCGCAGCGGCGTCTTGGGGTCGATCCACTGCGAGTTCTGCTCGTAGGCGTTGTAGATGTACGGCTCGCCGCAGAAGCCCTGGTCGACCAACTCCCGCATATAGCGCATTGCCGGCGCGTAGCGGAAGGTGAAGCCGAGCTTGGTCTTGAGGCCGCGGCTTCGCGCCAGCTCGGCGGCGCGCGCGGTCTCGCGGAAGTCGAAGGCGACCGGCTTCTCGCAGAGGACGTGCTTGCCGGCCCCGAGCGCGGCGGTTGCCAGATCGAAGTGGGTCGCGCTTGGGGTGCAGACGTCGACCACGTCGACGTCCGCCCGCTCGATCACGGCGCGGTAGTCGGTGGCGACGGAGGGGATGCCGAAGTCGGCGGCCGCCTTCTTCGCCAGCGCCTCGTCGACGTCACAAACCGCGACCAGCTCGCAGCGCGGGTCCCGCGCCCAACCCGGCAGGTGCGCGAAGTTCGCCCAGGTGCCGGCCCCAAGGACCGCCACCCGCACCGGGCGCCCGGCGATGGGACCCACCATGCCCGTCGTTCCTCCCCGACGGGGCCGGTTCGCGCCGGCCCACGCCTCTCAATCCCCGATTCCGTCGCCGCCTTGTGGAGGGGCATCGTCCGGCACGCGGGGGGCCGTGTCAACCGGAACCTCGGGGCGTTCCGAGCGCCGGGTCCAAGCCCTCCTGACCCCACGCCGGCGAGGGGCTGAAGACCCCTCGCTGAACCGACGAAGCCCCTCCCGGGGCTGAGCACGGGTCGGGGCGGTCCGGGGATCAGCCGGCGACCGCATTGGACGGCCCGGTCCCGGTCCCCCTCCCGTACACTCGCCCGGCCCGGCCGGTCGGCACTGCCACGAACGCGCGAAGGAGTCCCGATGACCGCCAGCTTCGACTTCTCTAACAGGGTCGTGGTCGTGACCGGCGCGGCGCGGGGGATCGGGCGGACGATGGTCGGCCGCTTCGCGGCGGCGGGGGCGGCGGTGGTCGCCGCCGACCGGGACGAGGCGGGACTGGCCGAGACGTGCGCGGGGCTGCCGGAGGCAGGGGTGGCGGAGATCGTCGGGGACGTCGGCGTCGAGGAGGACGCGGCGCGGATCGTCGCGGAGGCGGTACAGCGGTTCGGTAGGCTGGACGTCTGCGTCAACAACGCGGCGGTGGCCCCGCACGCCGCGCTGCTGGAGGAGCGGGCCGAGGTCTGGGATCGGGTCTACGCGGTGAATTGCCGGGGTACGTTCCTGATGACGCGGGAGGCGGCGCGGGCGATGATCGCCGGCGGATGGGGCGGACGGATCGTCAACTTCTCGTCCGGGGTCAGCCGACGGGGTTCGCCGGGGGCGGCAGCGTACGCCTCCAGCCGGGCGGCGGTCGAGGCCTTCTCGCGGGTCGCCGCGGTCGAACTGGCGCCGCACGGAATCTTGGTCAACACCGTCAGCCCGGGGCTGATCGACACCCAGCCGAAGCCGCTGCCGCCGACGATGGCCGAGGCGCTGGGCCGGCGCATCCCGGCGCTGCCGCTGGCGCGCGCCGGCAACCCTGACGAGGTCGCCTCGGTCGTCCTCTTCCTCGCCTCGGACGCCGCCGGCTACGTCACGGGTGCGACCTGGAGCGTGGATGGCGGGGCCGGGATCGGGACCCGGCCGACCGGCCCCATCGTCGACGACGACCCACGCTACGACTGGGTGACGGGTCGCTGCCCACGATGACCTCGCTCTATCGACCTTTTCGCTCGGGTGTGCGCCCCGCAAGGTTCAATTAATTGACGTGCAGCCACCCATCCCGATGGCCCCGTCCCGTTGCGCGGGAGGCGCGCCTTCATCGACCAGGAGCGATTGCACCAAACCTCCGCCATTGCCTCTTGGCCGCCTTTCACCCCACTACCCTAGCCTCCCCGATGGGGCGGGCGCACGGGGGCTTCGGTCGTTGACAGCCCAAGTGGACGATGGTAGCGTCCCCAACAAGACGCCGTCGGACGGTTCGTCGCCTCTGTGCGAATCGGTCGCCGGCGTAACGGAAGGAGCACCCCGATGGCGGAAACAGGCGCGGTTGCGATCCGGAGTCTTCTCGCCGATGCGGCCAGCGGCCGGTACTCCCGTCGCGAGCTGATGCGTCGCGGGCTCGGACTCGGTCTGTCGATTGCGGTCATCGGGCAGATCCTCGCCATCGGCGGCGCCGCGGCACCGCGCCGTGGCGCCCTCGCACCGCGGGCGCAGGAAGCTCCGACGCCGGGCGGGACGCTCACCCTCGGGTACAGCAGCGAACCGCCGACGATGGATCCTCGCGTGTCCGGAGCCACGCACGCCTGGAGGCTCTTCTACAACATCTTCGACCCCCTGGTGGTCTTCGACCAGGCCACGGGCGATTTCCTCCCAGGACTGGCGACGTCGTGGACGATGTCCCCCGACGGATTGATGTACACCTTTACCTTGCGCGAGGGCGTCAAGTTCCACGACGGTACCCCGTTCGACGGTGAGGCGGTCCGATTCACGTTTGACAGCATCCTCGAACCGGAACTCAAGTCCCTCACCGCGATCGGCTACCTCGGCCCCTACGAACGAACGGAAGTGGTCAACCCGTTCACCATCAACGTTCATTTCCGAGAGCCCTACGCCCCCTTCTTGAACAACCTCGCCCACAGCGTCCTGTCGCCGGTCTCGCCGACGGCGGTCGCAAAGCTTGGGCAGGATTTCGGACGCAGCCCGGTCGGGACCGGCCCTTTCATCTTCAAGGATTGGCAGCAGCAGGTCTCGATGACGTTGGTGCGGAATCCCGAGTACAGCTGGCCGATTAGCGGCTACCAGCACGAGGGGCCCGCCTATCTCGACGAGGTCGTCGTCCGGTTCATCCTTGAGCCGACGACCATGCTGGGAACGCTCCAGAACGGCGAAACCGACATCGTCGACGCGGTCCCGCCGCAGGAGGTCGAACAACTCCAGGGCAACGGCGACTTCCAGATGCTCATGCCCGAGGTCCCAGGCTCACCGCAGATCCTGCCGCTCAACGGTGCCAAATCGCCCACGGACGAATTGCCGGTTCGGCAGGCGATTCTCCACGCCACGGATCGGGACACGATCATCGACACCCTCTGGTACGGCACGCGCAAGGCCGCCAAGGGGCCGCTCTCGTCGCCGACGGTCGCGTACAACCCGGCCATCGAGTCGATGTATCCGTACGACCCGGAACGCGCCGCGGCGCTGTTGGATGAGGCCGGGTGGACGCCGGGTGCCGACGGCATTCGGGAGAAGAACGGGCAGCGGCTTCGGCTGGAGTACCTAACGTTCAGCGGGGTCCAAGGGCAAGCCGGGGAGCTGATCCAGGCATACCTCCTTGAGGCCGGGATGGAGGTGAACCTGCAGCAAGTCGAGTACGCGGCGATGGCCGCGGCCTTCCTTGCCGGCGACCACAACATCGCCCGGGTCTACTTCTCGCACACCGATCCGGTCGTACTGAGCACCCTCTACCACTCCCGGAACATCCCGGGCACCAACTTCAACCGGACGATGAAGCCCGACCCCGAGCTCGACCGGCGGCTCGACGCGGCGACGGCCGAGCTGGACCCCGAGCGGCGGCGCCAAATGTACGTCGAGATCCAGCAGTACATCATGGATCAGGCGTTGATGATTCCGCTCTGGGAGGAAGTTGTGCTCTGGGGAGCCAGCTCCTCCGTTCAGGGCGTCCACTTTCAGCCGCTCGGCGGTGTCTGGCTCTACGACGTCTGGAAGCAACAGGGGTAAGCGGCGGGGGCGGGGGCGCCGCAGATATCGACGCCCTCGCTCCAACGCAGCGGTTCGGCCGAGGGAGGGATCGCCGTGCTGTCGTACGCTCGAACGCGGCTGCTCCTGACCGTGCCCGTTCTCATGGGCGTCTCGGTTCTGACCTTTATGATTCTTCACCTGATTCCGGGCGATCCGGCGCAACTGCTGCTCGGCGACATGGGCGGTGGATCCGCCTCCGGCGACGTTTCCGACGCGGCATACGAAAACCTGCGTCGAGAACTCGGGCTCAACGACCCCCTGCCCGTCCAATACGCGAACTACGTCGCGGATGCCGTCCGCCTCGACTTCGGCCGCTCGTTCCAGACCAACCGCCCCGTCAGCCACTCGATCCGGGAGGTACTCCCCTACACCCTGCAACTGACGGTGGTCGGCCTCGGCCTCGCCATCGTCATCGGAGGTGTCCTGGGTGTCGTCGCCGCCTTGCACCGCAATTCCTGGATCGACAACGCAACGATGGCGCTCTCGCTCGTGGGCCTGGCGATGCCCAGCTTTTGGCTCGGGTTCATCCTGATCCAAATCTTCGCGCTCCGCTTCGGGTGGTTGCCCAGCACCGGGACCGGCGGGTTCTCCTCCGTGGTCCTGCCCGCCGCAACCCTCGGCCTCGTCGCCTCCGGGGTGATTGCCCGGTTGGTCCGCTCGACGATGCTTGAGGTCTTGCGCCAGGAGTACGTCGTCACCGCCCGGGCGAAGGGGTTGCGGAACCGGGTGGTGATCCTGCGCCACGCCCTCCGCAACGCCTTGATCCCGGTGGTGACCATCGTCGGATTGCAGTTCGGCGCGCTTCTCTCCGGAGCCGTCATCATCGAGACCGTCTTTGCCCGTCGCGGCCTCGGGCGGCTCGCCGTCGAGGCGATCCTGCGACGCGATTACCCGATGGTCCAGGGAACCATCCTCGTCGCCGCCGTCGGCTATGTAGTCGTCAACTTGGCCGTCGACCTCTCGTACGCCTGGCTCGACCCTCGCATTAAGTACGGCTAGGGGTTTGCATGGCGATGCAACGGAGCTTACCCGCCGGCGCCGCCTTGCTCCGCGCCGAGGCGGCCACGACACCGAACCATCGTCGCGGGCTCTTCCGGGATCTCCTGCGCAACTCCGGGGCGGTGATCGGCGTCGCGCTCCTGCTCGTCGTGATCGGGGCCGCGGTCGCCGCCCCCTACATCACCCGCTATGACCCCATCAAGATCAACCCTCCCGACCGCATCCAGGCCCCGAGCCGGGAACACTGGCTCGGTACCGACCAGTTCGGCCGCGACATCTTCACGCGGGTGGTTTATGGGGCGCGCATCTCGCTGCCGGTCGGGTTGATCGCGGTCGTTATCGCATCCCTTGTCGGGACGCTGCTCGGCCTGCTGGCGGGCTACTACGGTCGCTTCCTCGACGCGATCGTGATGCGTTTGATCGACACCATGCTCGCGTTTCCCGGGATCCTGTTGGCGCTGGTCGTGGTCGCCATCCTCGGCGCGAGCCTGCCGAACGTGATGATCGCCGTCGGCGTGGGCGAAATTCCCCGGTACACGCGGCTCGTCCGGGGTTCCGTCCTCTCGGCGCGGGAGGCCCTCTACGTCGACGCCGCGCGGGTGACCGGCGTCCGCGATGCGACAATCCTCTACCGCCACATTCTGCCGAACGTCGTTGGCCCGATCGTCGTCCTTGCCACCCTCTCGGTCGGCACCGCCATCCTCGCCGCGGCCGGCCTCTCGTTCCTCGGGCTCGGCGCCCAGCCACCGCGCCCCGAGTGGGGCTCGATGCTCGCCGACGGTCGCCAGTTCCTCAGCAGCCAGTGGTGGATCGCGACCATGCCCGGCCTCGCCATCGCCCTCACCGTGCTGGCGGTGAACATGGCCGGCGATGGGCTGCGCGACGTCCTCGATCCCCGGCTCCGCGTTTGAAACCGGAGGACCTAGGGAAGCAAGCACACGACGGAGGAGCGGAGACTGTGATCGTCGTCAACGACCAACCGCCCGCAACGCTAGCGCCCGACCTGCTTGATCGGCTCCGTCGTATCCCGCCGGCGACGATCGGACACGTCCTGGCGTTCGGCTTTATGGACGTGGCCCTGCGGCCGATCGGCCGACGCGGCTTCGCCATCTGCGGGCCGGCGACGACCGTGCGGACGATGGCGATCGATAGCACCGTCGTCCACAAGGCGATCGACGTGGCCGCGCCCGGCAACGTCCTCGTGATCGACCGCACCGGCGACACCAAACACGCCTGCTGGGGCGAGATGACGTCACTGGCGGCCCACGTCCGCGGCCTCGCCGCGACCATCGTCGACGGGCCGGCGACCGATGTCGTCGAGATCGAGGAGATGGGCTACCTCGTCTTCAGCCGCGGCGTCTCGCCGATCACCACGCGGTCGCTCGCCCAGTTCGGCGAGATCAATACCGTCGTTCAGTGCGGTGGCGTCACCGTCGCGCCCGGTGACATCGTCCTCGCCGATGACAACGGCGTCCTGGTGCTGCCGCCCGATCAGGTCCCGGCCCTCGTCGAGCGGTGCGAGCCGATCGCCCAGCGCGAGCCGATCACGCGGCAACGCCTCCGATCCGGCGAACCACTTGCCGAACTGTCGGGCGCGAACCGGAAGATCGAGGCGGCGGTGGCGGCTCAGGCACCGGGCGGCGCCGGGCACTAGCAACGATCTCCGCGTGCGACAGCACGGGGCACGAGAGAGGGCCGCATGACCCAGACGAGCCAAGCGACGACCCTCCGCGTCTCGCGCGATCTTGCCGTCGGCAAACACGCGATGGTCGCGACCAAGCATCCGTGGGCGACGCAGGCGGGCCTCGACATTCTGGCGCGGGGCGGCAACGCGGTCGATGCCGCCGTCGCCGCCGCCTTCGCGATCGGAGTGGTCGAACCCTGGATGAGCGGGATCGGCGGGGTCGGCTTCATGACGATCCAGACGGCCGACGGCCGCCGCGCCGTCGTCGACTATTTCGGCCGGGCGCCGCTCGCCGCCACCCCGGACATGTACGAACTGGTCGACGGTCCAAGCACAAGCGTCGTCGGCTTTGGTGGCGTCCGTGACCAGGCGAACGCCTACGGACCGCGATCGGTTCTCGTTCCGGGGATGGTCGCCGGGATGGCGCTCGCCCTCGAGCGGTTCGGCACGATCGGCTTGGACCAGGCGAGCGCGTCCGCGATCGACTTCGCCGAGCGCGGCTTCGAGGTCGACTGGTACCGGGGCATGTTGCTCGCATCGCAGCAGGCGGTGATCCGTCGTGACCCCGAAACCGAGCGGATTTTCCTCCGCAACGGCGTTCCCCCGGCGCCGCTCTTCGGCCAGCCGACCCCGCTGCTGCCGCAGCCCGACCTCGCGCGGACCCTCCGTCGCATCGCCGACCAAGGCCCGGCCGGCTTCTACGGCGGCGAGGTCGCCGAGCGGATCGCAACCAGCCTCCGCGACGGCGGCGGCATCCTCTCGATGGACGACCTCGCCGGTTACCAACCGACCGTGGTCGACCCGCTCGTGCTGGCGTATCGCGACGCCGAACTGGTGCTCCTCCCGTTCCAGGCGGGCGGCATCACCATCGGCGAAGCGTTCAACATCCTCGACGGCATGGACCTGCGCTCCACGGGCCATAACTCCTCGGCGACGCTGCACCGCGTCGCCGAGGCGAGCCGACGGGGGTATGCCGACCGGTTCGCCTACGTCGGTGATCCAGACTATGTTTCGACCGATTGGGACCGCCTCGCCTCGCCCGCCTACGCCACCGAGCGGCGTGCCGAGATCGACCCGTCCCGGGCATCGACCCCCGGGCCTGGCGCGGGCATTTCACGCCCCCCGAGCACGGCAGCCATGGATGCCCCACGCCCCGCCGCCGACGGGGGGTGCACGACCCACCTGTCGATCGTCGATCGGGACGGCACGATGGTCTCCGTCACCCAGACGCTGACCTTGATCTTCGGCTCCGCGGTGACGGTCCCCGGCACCGGTGTGCTGCTCAACGACAGCATGAACCTGTTCGACCCGGTCCCCGGCCGGGCCAACTCGATCGCCCCCGGCAAACGGCCCGCGTCGAGCATGGCCCACGTCGTCGCCGTCCGCGACGGCACCCCGGTCCTCGCGCTCGGCGCCCCCGGAGGCCGACGTATCATGGACACGTGCCTCCAGGTGGCGTTGAATGTCCTCGAGTTCGGGATGGACATCCAAGCAGCCTGCTCGGCACCCCTGATCGACTGCGCGGGATCGGAACTGCTCGTGGACGACCGCATCGACCCAGCCGCGCGCGACGCGCTGCGGGCCATGGGGCACAACGTCGTCGATGCCGAGGTCTCGTTCTCGCCGCGGATCTTCGCGAGCCCGACGGGTGTGGCGGTCGATCCCGCGACCGGGCTCCGCTACGGCGGCGCCGACCCCTTCGGTGCAGGCATCGCCGCCGGCTCATAAGCCAGACAGACCTTGGCGGCATCTCGATGTGCGGCATTGTCGATTGGCCGGCAGGACCGCGGGGAATGCTGGTGACGGTCCCTTGATGTAGCCCAACAACGAGCCGACGCTCTCGCGGCGCCACCGCCCGGTGCCATCGAAAGCCATCTCGCTTGGCCTAGCGCCGCCGCCAGCCGGCGTTCCTTGAAGCTGTAGAGGTGAAGTGCCTCGTGGTCAGGGGCCGATCCCTCTTCCCACCACGACGCGACGAGGCAGCGGTCCTTACCCGGGCACTGTCACGTCCGTCGGTCCGCCTCACCGCGGCCGGGGTCGCCTCCGGGCGACGGTGTGGGCAACCCGCCACCTAAGGGCCTCATGATGAATACGCTGAGAGCCATCGACCCCCGATTCGTCGAATGCTTCGCGCTCGCGGTTATTCGTTTCGGGGCCTGGGACGTCGCGGCGACGCATGGGAGTCGCTCGAGCGCCGCCGCGTCCAGTAGCACCTGGCGGGAGAGCGATGACCGGAAGTTCGGGAGGCGGCGCATGCAATGGCGCTGTGCTGCGCTGGACCGACCGGGACGTGGAGACCGACCGAGGTGCCGAGCAGCGACCACATCGTCCGTCGAGGCTGAGGTCGCGGACCCGACGTGGATCGCTCCCAGCGTTGCATTCCGACGCCCGGCTCGGTGGTCATCGCCGAGGCCCCACCTTACTGACTGCCTCGCCGAACCGGTTCGCCAGCGTCGCGCCGCAGGCGGCGAAGGTCGGTTGCGTACGCGGCGTCGGATCTCCCCGAACGGGTGCGGCGCCGATCCCGACAGCGAGCAGCACACGAGCGGCGACGTCGTCCGCGGTCCGCTACGACGCCGAGATCAGCGCGCTGCTCGTCCCCTTCGGCAAGCACGTCTGCACCGGCGTCCGCCCCAGGTGCTCGACCTGCCCCGTCCTCGGCATGTGCCGGCAGGTGGGGGTGGCGTCGCGGCGGTGGGGGTGGCGTCGCGGCAACCCCGTGCACGCGGCAGCGCCGCCCCCGCGTGCCGGCGGGGGCGGCGCTCACGCGGAGACGACAAGCCGGGCGGGGGTTGCATCGGCCGCCCGGCCGCCCGGCCGGGGTTGCTTCGAGATGCGGGATAGGCAGCCGCGACAAACGCAGGCACCCCCCCGCCGGTGGCGGGGGGGTGCTCGTGTTTGCTTGTTCTGCAGCTTTAGGAGAGGAGGGTTCCGGGTCCGTGCCGGGGGGGCGCGGGCACGATGCGCCGCCGCTACCCTCCGCGACACGCGCGAGGATCGCGCGACCGGCCGGCGGCGAACGGCCGCCGCCTTAATCGCGCACGCAATGGGGGGCCGGGCCTCCCCGCCCCCCGCCCGCGTGCCGCACACCGAGACGCATACCCGCGACCGCCGCCGGGGCCCGCACGCCGCATTTGCGGAGTGCCCGCCCTCGACCATTAGGACGGCTCGGCTCCGGTCGGTCGCCCGCCTTCCACCCGCCGCCTATCGACCCGGTCGTCTGCCGGGGGTCTTACCTGTCGAAACAGTGGGGAAGCTCGTCTTG
>CADCWL010000056.1 GCA_902806405.1 uncultured Thermomicrobiales bacterium
GAGGTTCGGGCGGGGCGGGGCGGGACGGAGGGGGAGGGCGTGTTCGGCCTCGCCCCCGGGCCGCGTCGCGAGCGGATCGCCGAGTACGTTCTCGGGCGGGACGTGGTCCCGGCGAGAGAGCTGGCGGCGCGCTTCGATGTCAGCCTGATGACGGTCCACCGCGACCTCGACGAACTGGAGCAGCAGGGCGTCCTGCGCAAGGTCCGCGGCGGCGCCACGCCGCAGCCCTCCAGCCTCTTCGAGAGCAACGTCCGCTACCGCCTTTCCGCCGCCCGGCCCGAGAAGGAGGCGCTGGCCCGCTTCGCCCTCCGGCTGATCGAGCCGGGCCAGGCGGTCCTGCTCGACGACGCGACGACGACGCTGGCGCTGGCCCGGCTGCTCCCCGCCCTGGCGCCGGTGACCGTGATCACCAACTACCTCGCGACGATCCGGGCGCTGCACGAAAAGCGGGGCGTTCGCTTGATCGCCCTCGGCGGCGAGTACCTACCGAGCCACGACTCCTTCACCGGGGTCGTCTGCGAGGCGGCGATCGCCTCGCTCCGGGCGGATCTCTGCTTCATGTCAACCTCCGCGGTGTCCAGCGGCGTCGCCTTTCACCAGGAGCAGGAGATCGTCAAGGTGAAGCGGGCGATGCTGGCGGCGGCGACTCGGCGGGTGCTCCTGGTCGATCACGGCAAACTCGGTCAGACGGCGCTCCACAAACTGGCGCCGCTGGCCGACTTCGACCTGATCGTCGTCGACGCCGGCGCCGACGAGGCCCAGCTGCGGGAACTGCGGGAGTCGAAGGTGCCGTTCGAGGTGGCGCCGCTCTAGGTCACGGGGACGCCTCGCGGACACCCCTCGGTACCGGCTGGCGAGCAGCGTCCCGCACGTGGAGTCCGACGTGGAGGCGCGGTCGTTGCTGCGGCCATGGAGGGTGATGAAGGGAGCAGTGGAGATGGTGAACCGGATCGCGGTCGAGGTCGGCATCTACCACGGGGTGGTCTTCGACCTGGACGGGGTGCTGGTCGAGTCGGAGCACCTCTGGGAGGAGAATTGGACCACCTACGCCGCCGCGAACGGGTACGGCTGGCTGGCCGACGACACGGCGACGGTGCAGGGCATGAGCGTGCCGGAGTGGTCCGGCTACATGGCCACGCGGATCGGGCGCGGCACCGCGCCCGAGATCGCTGAGGCGGTGATCGACGGGATGATCCGCGACCTCGACGGGGGGCGGGTGGGCTTGCTGCCGGGGGCGGCGGGGATGGTGGCGTCGGCCGCCGAGCGGGTGCCGATCGCCGTCGCCTCGTCCGCCCCGCGGCGCCTGATCACGGCGGTGCTGGGGGCGACCGGTCTGCTCTCGCATTTCGACGCGACCGTCTCCAGCGAGGAGGTGCCGCGGGGCAAGCCGTCGCCGGACGTCTACGCCGAGGCGGCGCGCCGACTCGGGCTCGACCCGGTACGCTGCGTCGGGATCGAGGACTCCTCGAACGGCATCCGTAGCGCCGCCGCGGCCGGTCTGACCGTGGTGGCCATCCCGAACCCGGTCTACCCGCCGCAGCCCGACGCCCTCGCGCGCTGCACGTTGATCGCCGCCTCACCGGACGAGGTCCGCGGATTTCTGATCGCGCACCTGCCGGAGGCGAGAGGGAGCGTGGGGGCAATGGCGAACGAGGACGGCGACGACGAAGGACGGGGGGAGTCGGCGTGAAGCGACTGCTGAACGAGGCGACGGCGTTTCGGGAGGAGATGGTCGAGGGCTACGTCGCCGCCTACGGGCGCTACGTGCGGCGGGTGCCGGGGGCGTCGGGGATCGCGGCGGTCGGGGCGCCGACGGCGGGGCGGGTCGGCGTCGTCGTCGGCGGGGGGTCGGGACACTACCCGGCGTTCTATGGGCTGGTCGGGGCGGGGATGGCGAGCGCCGGGGCGATCGGCGACGTCTTCACCAGCCCCTCCGGCGAGCAGGCGTACCGGGTGGCGAAGGAGGTTGACGGCGGCGCCGGAATCCTCTTCTGCTTCGGCAACTACGCCGGCGATGTCCTCAACTTCGGAATGGCCGAGACCCGCCTCCGGGCCGAAGGGATCGACGCCCGGACGGTGCTGGTCACCGACGATGTCCTCTCGGCGCCGCCGGACGAGGCCGAGCGCCGGCGCGGTATCGCCGGTGGCTTCTACGTCTTCAAGACCGCCGGCGCAAGTGCCGCCCGCGGCGACGATCTGGCCACGGTCGAGGCGCTGACGCGGCGGGCGAATGCCCGCGTCCGGACGGTCGGTGTCGCCTTCGCCGGCTGCACGATCCCCGGGCAGGACGAGCCGCTCTTCACGGTCGCGCCGGGGATGATGGAGGTCGGCCTCGGTATCCACGGCGAGCCGGGCATCCGCACGCAGGAGCTGCTGCCGGCGCGGGAGATCGCGCGTCTGCTCGTCGACGCGCTGCTGGCCGACGCCCCGCCGGACGCGGGGAGCCGGGCGGCAGTGCTTGTCAACGGCCTCGGCGGAACCAAGTACGAGGAACTCTTCGTCCTCTACCGGGGGGTGGCACCGCTGCTGGCCGCCGCCGGGATCGAGCCGTACGAGCCGCAGATCGGCGAGTTCGTGACCGCGCTCGACATGACTGGCTGCTCCCTCTCCCTCCTCTGGCTCGACGACGACCTCCGGACGCTTCACGACGCCACCGCGGATACGCCGGCCTACACGAGGATCGGCCCGGACGCCGCGTCCGCCGGATCGCGGCCGGAGAACATCGCCACGACCGGGGCGATTGGCAGCGGCACAGCCTCTTCCGCCGCAACGGCGGCACCCGGTGACGATGGGGGGGCACCCGGCCGCGCCGGGGAGCGGGCACGGGCCGCGCTGGCCGGGGCGCTGGCGGCCGTCGCCGCGGCGGAGACGGAGCTGGGCCGGATCGACGCGGCGGCCGGGGACGGCGACCACGGCCTGGGGATGGTGCGCGGCTTTCGAGCGGCGGTCGCCGGCGTGGACGGCTTCGCGGGGACGGCGCGCCAGAGTCTTGTCCGCGGCGGCACCGCCTTCCAGGACGCCGCCGGCGGTGCCTCAGGGGCGCTGGTCGGGGGGTGGCTGATCGCCCTCGGCGGGGCGCTGCCGGCGGACGACGCGGCGGTCGACGCCGCAGCCTGGGGCGCGGCGGTCGACGCGGGGCTGGGCGCGATCCGGCGCCTCGGCGGGGCGGAACCGGGCGACAAGACGATGGTCGACACCCTGGCCCCCTTCGGCACCGCCCTGGCAGAGGCGGCAGAGGGCGGCGGGGACGCGGCGACGGCCTGGGCGGCGGCGCTACCCGCCGCGGAACGGGGCATGCGAGCGACCGCCGAGATGGTGAGCAAGCGCGGTCGCGCCTCCCGTTTGGGCGAGCGCAGCCGCGGCCACCAGGACGCGGGGGCGACCTCGATGCTGTACGTGCTGCGGGCGTTCGGCGAGGCGCTGGCCGACTAGCCGACAGCCCCCGGATGGACAAGGGGCAGGGGGCGGGATCGACGGTCCACGCCCACAGCCGGGCGCCGTCCCCCCGAGCCTGGCCCTCTCGATGTTTGGAGCGGGGTGCGATATCGAGCGCCTCCTTAGAAAGGAATCGGCATGGCGAACGAACGCTACGTCGTCGCGATCGGCGCGGACAACGCCGGCGCCGGGATGAAGAACGAGCTGAAGCGGCGCCTAGAGGAGGACCCACGGGTGGCCGAGGTGCGCGACTTCGGGGTGCCGGACCTGGAGGACAACACCGCCTACCCGCACGTCGGGCTGAACGTGGCGGAGGCGGTGGCGCGGGGGGAGGCGACGCGGGGGCTGCTGGTCTGCGGTACCGGGATCGGGATGGCGATCACTGCCAACAAGGTGCCCGGCATCCGGGCCACCGTCGCCCACGATTCCTACTCTGTGGAGCGCTCGGTCCTCTCCAACGATTGCCAGGTGCTGACGCTGGGGGCGCGGGTGATCGGACCGGAGCTGGCTGCCCGCCTCGTCGACGAGTGGCTCGGCTACGCGTTCGACCCGTCGTCGGCCTCGGCGGCGAAGGTGGCGGTGATCAGCGAGTACGAGGAGGCGGGGCGACGCGCGGAGCCGGTCGGCGCCGGCGCCGGGTAGAGGGATCGGCCCCACGCCGAGCGGGTCGTGGGCGACGGCGAGCGGGGAAAAGACGGGAGGGGCGGGCCGGTGGCCGGATCGGGAGGCGACGGAGCACCGTTGCCGCTACCGCCCGCGGGGGCGTTGTCCGGGCGCAGCGACGCGGTCAAGCCGGCGGCGCGGCAGTACGGTTGGGTGGTGCGGCTGCTGGCCGGCAGCCGGATTGTGATCGTGGTCGGGGTCCTCGGCCTCCTTGCCGCGGCAACGACCCTGATCGTCTACGCGGCTTTGGTGGTCGGGCGGACGGTGCTCGACCTGTTCGTCGCGGGCGCGCCGAGCCCGGACGGCGCGAAGCGGCTGACGATCGCCTTTGTGGAGCTGACCGACGCCTTTTTGCTCGGGGCGGTCCTCCTGATCGTGGCGCTCGGGCTCTACGAACTGTTCATCGACCCGAACCTGCCGGTGCCTCCCTGGCTGCGCGTCTCCGACCTGGACGAACTGAAGGGGAAAC
Organism: uncultured Thermomicrobiales bacterium; assembly: GCA_902806405.1. Taxonomy (GTDB): domain Bacteria; phylum Chloroflexota; class Chloroflexia; order Thermomicrobiales; family UBA6265; genus CADCWL01. Next base: position 4,568 of record CADCWL010000056.1, read on the forward strand.
TGGTCGGCGTGCTGGTCGTGCTGCTCGGGGTGACCTTCCTCCCTTACGTCGTCGACTGGGACGGGCGGGAATCGATCCTGCACATCGGCCTCGCTGTCGCGGCGGTCATCTCCGCCTTCGCCGTTCAGGCGCTCGTGGGCAAACGGGACGGCGGGGACGACATGGTCCCGCCGCGGGATGAGGCGACGACGCTCGAGGCGGGGACGAGAGGAGGCCGATCGTGAAGGACGAGGAACGGGACGACGCAGCCGACCAACCCGAACCGACGCGACCGGCCGCGCCGCTGCCCGGTCGGGCGGCGCGCGGCCCTGAGGAGGGGCCGGCCGGCGACGGTGGAAGCGGGTTGGCAGCGAGGGACGAGCCGGCGGAGGAGGAGGTCGGGGGCGGCGACTAAGAAGGAGAGGGCGCGCTACGCGGAACGCGCACGTTTGGTGACTATCTTGTCAAGGGGGTTGCCAGAAGGTGCTCCTTAGGCTAGGATCGATTTCGGAAGAGAGTCAAGGTCCGGGCCACCCGCCCTACGGTTTGTGCCGGCCTCGGTCCGGTGGGATGGCCCCAAGAAGCTGTCCCGCCCCGAGCGGAAAGGGGACGAGTCCGCCATGCCGAATGGGACCGGAACGTCGGAGCCGTCGCTCCGCGTGAGCCGCCTGATCGCCGAGGCGCTGGTCCAGCGCCACGGGCCGCGGCGGATCGTCAAGCGCGCGGCCCACTTCGGGATCTGCCCGGCATTGACGCGGGCGATGCTTGCCGCCTGCGGCCAGACCGCCGTCGATCCGCTCACCGCCGCCCGCCGCGACGTCCCGGGACCGGCCTGACTAGGGAGCGCTGCGGGATCGCCTTCGGGCACGCGCCGGTGGTTGCACGCGGGGCGCGGACAAGCGCCTCGTCGGCGCACGCGATGGACCGGGGGGATCGGTGTCGTCGCCGTGGCCGTCGTTGACGTCGGCGTCGGGAGCGTGCTAGGATCGCGGGTCTTCACCACGCCTCGCGGCCGATTCGCTGGCGGGTGTGCGCCGCACGTGGGGGCACGCTGGACCGGACGCGCCCACCGTCGGCGCGCTGCGGCATGATGGGCATACAGGGAGCAACACCGCGTGATCAAACTTCGCCTCCGCCGGATGGGCGCCAAGAAGCGGCCGAGCTACCGCATCGTGGCCGCCGATAGCCGCTCCCCGCGGGATGGGCGGATCATCGAGTCCATTGGCCTCTACGATCCGGTGACCGACCCCGCCACGGTCCGGGTCGATGCTGATCGCGCCCGCCACTGGCTGAGCGTCGGCGCCCAGCCGAGCGACACGGTGCGCGACATCTTCCGCCGGGAAGGGCTCATCGGGGGGCAGGTGACGCCGGGTGTCGATGGCACGCCGGACGCGACGGCCGCCGACCCAAGTTCGGAGGCGGCGTCTCCGATCGCGTAATACGGGCGTCCTCGCCGACAGGTCGTTGACCTCCAGGGCGGACAACAAAGCGCCCCCGTGCTTGGCGGCCGCGAGCGGCACGCGATCGTGCTTCTATGGTCTCCGGTCGGCGAGCGAGCCGCTCGTCCTCCGTCGGCACCGAGGACGGGGCAAGGCCGATCGGTGATGACCGAGCACTCAGCCGTGGCGAGCCTCGTGGACCAGGGGATGGCACCGGCAGAATGCTCCACGGGAGAGTCACGCGCATGGTGGACCCAGAACCGGACATCGGGTCGGGGGCGGACGAGGGGTTCGACGACGAAACCATGGGTACCCCAGGCGCGGGCACCCCGTCCGGGGTCGATCCGTCCGAGCGGCTCCGGGGTCTGATCCTCTACCTGGCGCGATCGCTGGTCGACGCGCCCGACGCGGTCGTGGTCGAGGCCGATCGCCGCGGGCAGGGGGTCCATCTCACGCTGCGCGTTCCGGAGGAAGAGTTGGGCAAGGTGATCGGCCGCCAAGGGCGGATCGCGCGGGCGATGCGGACCGCGTTGATGATCGCCGGCTCACGTGACGATGTTCGTGCCAGCCTCGACATCGAGGGGTAGACGGCGGCCCCGGCGTGTCGGGGCCTCGGTGCCGGTCGGCACGGGTCAGGTGACACAAGACGCTTCCGCGTCCCCGGTGATGGCCGTGCCCCCCACGGGCACCCTGCCACTCGCCGCTCTCCCCGGTGGCACTGGAGAAACCCCACCCGGGTCTTCCCCGGAGCAGACCGCAACCGGGCCCGCTGCCTCTCGCCCGACCGCGTCCCGAGGCCACACGCGGACCCCGCGGCCCGTCCGCGTGCCTGCGCGCCCGAAGCGCCTTGCCGAGACCATGGGACCCGACGCGGCCACCCCGCTGGCCGCGGTCCGCCTCGTCGTCGGTACGATCGTCGGGCCCCACGGCGTCCGCGGCGAGGTGAAGCTGCGGGTCGTCACGGACGATCCGGAGCACCTGGGACACGTCCCCCGCGTGTTTATTGGCGACGAACCGCGCCCGCGTCGCCTCCTCGGCGTCCGCTTCCACGGCGGCCAGGCGCTGCTCCGTATCCAGGGGATCACCACGCCGGAGGCCGTCGACGCGCTACGCGGCCGGCCGGTCCGGATTGCCGGCAGCGACGCCCGCCCCCCGGCGCCGGGCGAGTACTTCCTCTACCAACTGTTGGGGCTGGAGGTCATCGACGAGGAGGGTACGGCACTCGGCCGCGTCGCCGACGTGATGGAGACGGGCGCGCACGATGTCCTCGTCGTCGCCCCACCCGACGGCGGCGCCGACATCCTCCTACCGAACCATCCCGAGGTCGTCCTCGACGTGCGTCCCGACGAGGGACAGATGGTTGTCCGACCCTTAGTCTACGAGTGATGCGGGGTGCGGGGGACCCCTGTGCGGCCAGCAACTCCGTGACCAAAGACCTTCTGATCCAAGCCAATGCTCGGACTCGGTACCGGATTTTCGTAACAATTGTTGGACCAGCACGTCAATGGTATGAATGTGGATCATGCCCTCCGCAGGACGCGGTATTGGGAGACGAGGATGGCGTTTGATTAGAGCGACCGCACCTCGTTGCTGCAAGAATGGGGCGATAGCTACGTCCAGGCCGCCCTCAGTGGCATCGTCCGCGAGTATCCTCACCTGCCCCTGTTCGTGGGCACCGGGCCGGATGCCCACCGGACGCACCGGAAACGCCACCCCGCATTCTTCGGATGTTACGACTGGCACTCCGCCGTCGCGATGCAGTGAGCCACCGTCCGGCTGGTCAAGCGTGTGCCAGCGATCGTTGCCGAGACCGAGGCCCGCGCCACCCTCGTCGGGCTCCTGACCGATGGGAACATCCGGGCCGAGGCTACGTTCTTCACTGAGCCGGCTCATCGCTCCCTGGAGCGCCCGTACGGGTGGGGTTGGCTGCTCGCCCTCCACCACGAGCTGGCAACCTGGGACGACCCGGACGCGCGTCGCTGGGCGGCGGCGGTGGCACCGCTGGCCGACCTCCTCGCCGCCAACCTCCTGTCCTGGCTGCCCCGGCTGACCTACCCGCAGCGGACGGGTGTCCATTCAAACACCGCCTTCGCCCTCTCCCGCGCCCTCGACCACGCCGTGCGCCGCGCGGAGGGGGGCGACGGCGCGTTGTTAGCCGGCATCCAGGAGGCGGCAGGTCGTTGGTTCGGGCAGGACGTCGACTACCCTGCCCACTACGAGCCCTCGGGCGCCGACTTCCTCTCCCCCGCCCTCGTCGAGGCGGAACTGATGTCGCGCCTCCTCGCTCCGGCCGCCTTCCCGGACTGGTTAGCGCGATTTCTGCCCGGACTCGGCGAGGATCGGCCGGCGGGCCTCTTCCGCCTGGTCAACGTTTCCGGCGCAACCGACGGCCAAATCGGCCACCTCCACGGCCTAAATCTGAGCCGTGCATGGGCCTTCGTCGCGCTGGCGGGCCGCCTGCCCGGCGACGATCCACGGGTCTCGCCGCTGCTTGCCGCGGCGGAGCGCCACGCGACGGCGGCGCTGCCGCACGCCGTCGGCGGCGACTAACCCGGTCGAGCGCTGGTTGGCGGCCTACGCCACGCTGCTGCTAAGCGAGGGGGACTAGCGCTCGCCGGGGGCTTGTAGGGAGCCCGTGGCACCCCGAGCCCCCTCTCCCCTCGCAAAGGAGAGGGGGCTCGGGGTGCCACGGGCGCGGCCAGCGGCAGAGGGCCGACCTCCGCCGCGCCCATTCGATCACGACGTACGGATACCGCGTGACCGACGCGTCCGGAGGTCTGACCTCGATCAGATCCTCGATCCCGAAGTAGGTGCCGAGCAGCAGCGAGACCCATCCGCCGTGACCAGGGTGGAACCCGACCGCCCATGCCAGTTCATCGACTACCGAGCGGCGCAGCGGGACGAGGTCGCGCCACAGGGGGGCGTCGACGGGAGACCTCGGGCGTCGGCGGCGAAGAAGATCTGGCTCGTGCGCTTGAGGAGAAAGTCCAGCCACCTTCCACCCCGCTCGCAGCAGCCGCGCCGCGTCCGGGATCGAGGTGGACCGGCCACACCAGAGGGAGGTGCCGTGCTCGCCGAACCCGAGTGCCAAGCTCACGGCGGGGCAAGCGTTGCACCCGCATCGCCGAGATGGACCGGGAAGGCGAGGCCGAACGCCGCCGGGAGCGCCCTCGCCGTCGCGGGCTGGGCCGGGGCAGCGTCGATCTCGACCGGCTGCGCTCCCCGCCACGCCAGCCATGCCGAGACCTGGGCGGTGCCGCAGCCAAGCCTAACCGCGTCCCGCCCGCCGCCACTCTCCCGCAGCAGACCGACGTTCACCTCCAGCGAGTCATAGATGCTAAAGGTTGGCTCCGCCGTCCAACCCTCCCGACCCCGGTCCGCGTGCCGCACCGCCAGGCCGTCCCTTGCGGCGCGGTTGCGTCGGATGTGCTCGGGCAGCTCCCGCTCGGTCAGCGTCCCCCCTGGGTCGCCTCGCCGACATCGGACCGACCTTCCCCTGGGCTTGCTGCCTCGTCCCCTTCGCCGAGCCCGGCGGCCACCAAGGCCGCAGCCAGGTCGTCGTGGCGCTCGACGCGCGCCACCCGCCCGTGTCGGACCACGAAGCCGGAGGCGACCGCCACCGGCGGGCTCGCCTCCTCATCGGGGACGGCCCGCCACGTCGCCCGCTGGGCGACCACGACTGCATCGTCTCGACGGAAGATTCTGCCCGGCTCCAGCCGGATGCCCGAGCGCTCGGCCCATCCCCGCAGCGCCGACACGCCGCGGGCCGGCCCCCGCGGCCCGCCCAACTCGACCTCGTCGTCCGACAGCGCCGCGAGGTGGTCGATGTCGCCAGCGTTGAGCGCCGCGTGCCAGGCGAGCACGGTCGCGACCGGGTTGTCCATTCGGTCCATCGCGAACTCCTTACCGATCATGGGGACCGCATCGGGAACGAGCCGGGAACGGTCGGCAGCACGGCGCGGCCGACGCCGAAGGTTACGTCGGGTCGGCCGCCGCGGAGCGCGGTGGCGAGGAACGGGAGGCGGACGGGACGCATCGATCCCCCGACGCTTGCAAAACGAACGACATGGGTACACGATCGGTCCGTACCCGATCCGTTCCGCGGGGCCGCCCGCCAAGGAGACGACCGTGCAGACTACCGCTCACGGCGATCACCTCGTCCAACTCACCCGTTTCCCCCGCGTCTTCCCCGTCAACGTCTATCTGGTCCGCGAGGCGGACGGCCTGACGCTGGTCGACACCGGCGTCCCCGGTGGCGCGCGCGACGTCCTTGCCGCCGCCGCCGACCTCGACGCCCCGATCGTTCGGATCGCGCTGACCCACGCCCACAGCGACCACGTCGGTGGCCTCGACGGCCTCCGCAAGGCCCTCCCGCAGGTCGAGGTCGCGATCTCTGCCCGCGATGCCCGCTTCCTGGCGGGCGACAAGAGCATCGACCCGGACGAGCCGCAGGGCAAGCCGCGCGGCGGCTTCCCGAAGACGAAGACCCAGCCGACCCGCCTCCTCCACGTGGGCGACCGCGTCGGCTCCTTGGAGGTCGTCGCTGCCGCGGGACACACCCCCGGCCAGGTCGCGTTCTTGGATACGCGGGACGGCACGCTGATCGCGGGCGACGCCTTCCAGACGCGGGCCGGGCTCGCCGTCTCCGGGGTCATCCGCCCCCTCTTTCCCTTCCCCGCCTTCTTCACCTGGGACAAGCCGACCGCACTCCGCAGCGCCGAGAAGCTGCGCGCCCTGGCGCCGGCCCGCCTCGCCGTCGGCCACGGCCCCGTCCTCACCGCGCCGCTGCCGGAGCTAGACCGCGCCCTCGCCGCCGCCCGCCGCGCCTTCGGCGAGGTGGGTGCCGAGGAGGCAGACAGAGTCGCCTCAGGAGGGGCTTGACCCCCAGCCGGTCGCCCGCGTCGCCGCCCTCGCCGACGGCGCCGAGCTGGAGGCGGTCCCCCTGGCCTGCCAGGCCGACCGGCTCGGGGTGCGCACCCCGTCGCTCTCCTAACACGTCGCCAACCTAGCCGATCTCCACCACGAGCTCACCCTCCTAGCCCGCGGCGAACTGACGACGACGCTGGAGCGGGCGGCCGCCGGCAGGTGGGACGACGCGGCCCTCGTCGCCCTAGCCAATGCTCACCGCGCCTACGCCAGCACTCACCGCGGCCGCTCTGCCGTCACCGTCGATGCCCCCGCCGACGACGACCCGGTGGTCATCGCCGCTAGCGAGCGGCTGGTCGCGCTCGTCCTCGCCGCACTCGCCACCTACACCCTCGCGGACGGCGATGCCGTCCACGTGGTCTTCGGCCTCCGTTGCCTTGTCCGCGGGTCCATCACTCTCGACGCCGCCAACGGCTTGGGCATCCCCCTCGATCGCGACGAGAGCTTCCGCCGCTTGCTCGAGACGTTCGCCGCCGGGCTTTGGCGGTAGGGTGAGTGAGCAGGCCTCCATCGCGGGGATCGCCGTGGGACGATGGCGGTCGATGCCCCGCATTGCCTCGCCCGCGGAGGAGCGCGTCGGCATAACTCCACTCGTCACCCAACACCCGGAAACGGTCCGCGCCCGCTGCCGCGCGTACGGCGTCGCCCGGGTGGAGGTCTTCGGCTCGGCGATCACCGACGCCGTTCATCCCGCGACGTCCGGCATCGGCGTTATTCTCGAGGACGCGCCCGACGACGCCTTCGGGATCCAGCTGACCCGCTCCGACGATCTGAAGGAGCGGTTGGAGACATTGCTGAGCCGTCCCGTCGGTCGCGTCATGGTCGGCGCCATTCGCTATCCGCGCTTCCTCGGGTCCGTCAACGAGACCCGGCACTGCTCTCGGCGACGTGACATCCTCGGACTGCTGGAAGATATCGACGAAGCAGCCGGACTCGCCGTGGACGACACGGCGGGGATGAGTTCCGCCGCCTGGCAGCGCGACCGGCGACCGCCACGAACGGTCGCGCGGAACTTCGAGGTCATCGGCCAGGCAGTAAACCCGCTCGACCATCATTCCCGGGACCGCTCCGCGCAGATCGCCGCCCGCCGGCAGATCATTGGCCTTCGCAGCGCCCTTGTCCATGGGGCCGATGCCATCGGACGGGCTGGCCGTCCAAGAGCCGTTTCGGGTGGCGCGGGCCGAGATCGAGCAGGTACTGCGCGAAGGGGAGGAGAACGGGAACCCGTAGCGGTCGGCCGCCCTTTGGCGGAGCCGGTCAGGGAACACGTCTCCGACGCGGCGGGGGGGTGGAATCGCCACCGCCACTCCGCCCCCGCGATCGCATCCCCGTCCCCGTTTGCAAGCGCACCCCTCTCCCTCGTGAGGGAGAGGGGTCGGGAGTGAAGGCGTCGTCCCGCCCTACTCGTACCGCAGCGCCTCCGCCGGCGCGATCCGGGCCGCCTGCTGCGACGGCACCCAGGCCATCAGCAGGGAGACAACGACGGTCGCCAGCAGGATGCCGGAGATCAGCGGCCAGGGGACAAGGAACTCCTCGATCCCGCCGAAGTCGTCGCTGGTGAGGAGGATGCGGGCCAGGGCGACGCCGAGGAAGGTGCCGGAGGCGATCCCAAGCAGGACGATGAAGCCGGTCTCGATCAGGAACGAGAGGGAGACGAGCGAGCGCTGGTAGCCGAGCGCCCGCAGCACCCCGATCTGCTGCCGCCGCTCGACCACCGAGCGGAAGGCGATGACGCCGACGGCGGCGACGCCGACGACCAGGCCGAGCCCCATGAAGCCCTGGATCAGGGAGAGGAACCCGCCGAAGAGGGCCTGCCCCTCCTCCAGTTGGTCTTGGATCGAGACCGCCGCCACGCCCTGGGGGAGGAGGGCGGCCTCGATGTCCTTAGCGATCTGGTCTGCCTGGTCGGGGTCGTCGCCGGCGACCCAGAACTCGGTCGCGGCAACCTGCGGGAAGATGGGGTCGATCGTCGCCCGCGGCGCGTAGAAGCCGAAGAGGCTGGTGACTGCCTGATCGATGACGCCGATGATGGTCAGCGGGACCGGCGCGCCGTCGCGGTCCTCGACCTCGACCACGATCGGAGCGAAGGTCTCGTCGTCGAGCCGGAGTCCCTCGAGCACCAGGCCGTCGGGGTCACCGTTCCCCTCCAACGCCGAGGCGTCGATGATCGCCACGTCCGGTCGGGTCCGAAGCGCCTCCATGATGGCCGCGTCGTCGGCGTACCCCTCCGCCCGCTGGCCGAAGACGATCTCGGCATGCTCGACGAAGCTCGGATCCATGCCGTTGACGGGGTAGGGCCTGAACTCGCCCCCTGCCAGGCGGACGCGGGAACTCGCGTCCGGGGTCGTCACCTCGCCGACGGCCGCGAAGCGCCCGGTGTCGACCCCCTGGGCCGCCAGCGCGCCCTCAAAGTCGTCGATCGGGTTGGCGTCGCTGGCGGTCGCGCGGACGTCCCAGCCGGCGTTCGCCTCGTCACCGAGGAAGAGGGCCGAGAAGTTGGTGCTCATCGTGGCGATCATCACGAGCGAGAAGACGATCAGGGAAAACATCGCGATCGTCATCCCCGTCCGGCCGCGGGCGGCGCCGGGGTAGGAGATCGCCGTCCGCACCGCCGGCACCGCCACCCGCGGGAAGAGGTTGACGACGAGGCCGAGCAGGCCGAGCACCAGCAGCACCACGCCGAGGCCGAGCACGATCTGTCCCGCCAGGCGGAGCACGTCCGCGGTGACGCTGCCCGCCTCGACCAAGCGGAGCGCGTAGCCGGCGGCGAGGGCGACCGCGCCCGCGATCAGGGAGCGGGTCGGCGCGGTAAGGGCGCCGAGGAGCGAATCGAGGTTGTTGACGATCACGATCGTGGCCGCCAGCACCATGAAGATGCCGGAGACGAAGAACATCTCGAAGTTGCCGTTGTACTCGCCGAAGATGCGGGTGAAGAGGTCGTCCGGCATCAGCCAGAAGACGAGCAGGGCGAGGCCGACCGTGGTGAAGACGGGCCGGCTTGGCACGCCGAAGAAGCGGAGGACGAGGGCGAGGCCGAAGGGGACCAGGCTGACACCGATCGTGAACCAGGCGAGTTGCTCCGTGTCCCGGCCGAGGAGGATCAGGCCCGCCCCGGCCACGACGGCCAGGGCACCCCCGAGCAGCGTCCGCTTCTTGCGGGTCGGATTGGTGACGTCGGGGATGTCGCGGACGGCAGCGACGACGTTGAGGCGGCTGATCCGCCAGGAGGAGAGGGTGACGGCGAGGAAGGTGATGACGACGCCGAGGCAGAAGGCGACGACCATGCTGCGGGGGGTGACGCGGGCCTCGATCGGGAAGAAGTCGCCGAAGAGGCCCCGCATCACGGCGGCGATGCCGTAAGTGGCGCCGACGCCGAGCAGGGCGCCGAGGATCCCGGCGGGTAGGGCGTAGCCGGTCCCCTCGGCGACGAACTGCTGGAAGAGCTGCGAGCGGCGGGCACCGACGGCGCGGGCCATCCCCATCTCCGGCCGCCGCTCCGCGGCGAGCATCGTGAAGATCAGGACGATCAGGAGGATGCCGGCCGCGATCGAGAAGAGGCCAAGCACGAGGAAGAAGCCGGTGAAGGCGGTGGCGACGAGGGTCGCTTCGTCCAGATTGTCTTGCTTCACGGCGGCGACGCCGAGTCCCTGGCCTTCGAGCGCCGGCTCCAACTTGTCGATGACGGCGTCCGTCGCCCCGACGCCCCCACGATCGTCGCCGGCATTTGAGATGGCAACGAAGCTGAGGGTGTCGGTCTGGCCGGTCCGCTCCCGCAGGCGGTCGAGCGGAATCACCATCCCGAGCTGGGTCGGATCAAGCTGACCGGCCAGGATCGAGTCGCCCGCGATGGCACCGACGCGGAGATCGAAGGGGGCGTTGTTGTAGGACAAGGTCAAGGTGTCGCCGACCGCGGCGTCGAGCGCGTCGGCGGTCTTCTCGGCGACGACGACCTCGTCCGTCGCCAAGGCGCCGAGGTCGATCGCCTCGCCGTCGACGGTCTCCAGGCCGCCGACTTGGCGGAGACGCTCCGGGTCTGCGCCGGCGAGCCAGACCCCTGGCTCGCCCTGACCCTTGGCCGTGTTCTGGGCAGGCACCTGCTCCAGCAAGTAGGGAAGTACGCCGTCCACGTTCGGGTCGTCGCGGACCGACTCGTCGACGAGGGCGAGGGTCCCGGCAGGGATGGTGCTGTTGCGCGCGCTCGACGGGTCGACGTCGCCGCCACCGGCGGAGACGACCATCTCATCGACCGGCCCAAGCACGTCGTAGACGCTCTTCGAGAGCGAATAATCGAAGGTGTCGCCGACGCCGAGCGCGGCGGCCATGATCAGGGTGGAGAGCATCAGCCCGACGACGATCAGCACCGTCTGCGGCGGGCGGCGAGGGATGTTGCGGACCCCCAGTTTGAAGATCACCGGCCGCCGGATCGCTACCCAGGCGACGGTCAGCAGGCAGAGGCCGAGCATGACCAGGAGGACGGTCAGGATCGTCGACATCTGGATGGTGAAGAGCTCGTTCACGGCGGCGCGTCCTTTCTGGGGGCTGGGATCTGGGGGTCGGGGTCGGGTGTCGAGGGTCGGGCGACTGGGAAAAGAGAGGCGGGCCGCTGGCCGACGGCGGCGTCGGGACCGCGTCCACCCGGGCCGAATTGGCTCCCCCCCCGACGCCCGCCCTCTAATGCACGCCGACCACCTGGGTCGAGAGCGTGCCGCCGAGCGTCTGAGCAGCGGCCGGCGTGCCCCGCTCCTCGCCCACGACCTCGCCGTCGCGCATGCGGACGATCCGGTCGCACTGGGCGCCGACGCCGGGATCGTGGGTGACCAGGATCAGCGTCAGTCCCTGGCTCCGGTTCAGCTCGCGGAGCAGGTCCATGATCTCGGTCGCCGTCGACGAGTCGAGGGCGCCGGTCGGCTCGTCGCCCCAGACCAACGCCGGGTTGTTGACGAGCGAGCGGGCGATCGTGACGCGCTGCCGCTGGCCGCCGGAGAGCTCGGCCGGGCGGTGCTTCGCCCACTCGCCGAGGCCGACCGTCTCCAACGCCGCCGTCGCCTTGACCCTGGCCTCCTTCGGACGAATGCCGGAGACCAGGAGGGGCAGCTCGACGTTCTCGATCGCGCTCAGGACCGGCAGCAGGTTGTAGACCTGGAAGACGAACCCCATCCGCTTGGCGCGGTAATCGGTCCGCTTCCGGTCGCCCATCCGGGCCAGATCCTGCCCCTCCAGATAGATCGTGCCGGAATCGACGTCGTCCAGGCCGGAGAGGCAGTTCAGGAGCGTCGTCTTGCCGCAGCCGGACGGCCCCATCACCGCGACCATCTCGCCGCGGCCGACCGCGAAGTCGACCCCGCGCAGGGCGCGGACCTTGGTGGTGCCGGTGTCGTAGGTTTTGACGACTCCCTCGGCGCGGATGATGGCGTCACCACCGGCGACGCTCCCGTTCGCGCGGTGCGTTCCGTTCGTCCCGTTCGATCGGCGAAGGCTGGGCATCGGGTGCTCCTCCTGGGCGTGTTCGGCCGCCGCGCGACCGGGGGCGTTGGGGGGACATCCGGTGCCCGACCCCGTCTGATTGCCGAGACCTGTGACGACCATGGTAGCGACGCGCTGTGAAGAGGTTGTGAACTCCCCGTGGCGATGCAATGGACGCCGCCGGACGGACGTCGACGATAGACCCCGACGCAACGTCCGGGTCAAGGGCACGAGGCAGCGCTGGCTCGGTGCCCCAAGTCTGTCACGGCCCGGCCCGGCCGGCATCCGCCGAATGGCTTAATCGCCCCCCCACGGTCGAACGGCGCGGACGGGGGCGATCAGGCGGCGCCCGTCAGGACGGGCGGCGACGGGAGGGCGCGGGCGAAGTCGTACTCGTCGACGCCGGCGCCGACGACCATCACCGGGGCGCCATTCTCCCGACGGAGCGCGACCAGGGCGCCGGCGACCGGCGCGTCGGCCGTAATGTAGCCGGCGACCGCGCCCGCCCCGTTGAGGGTGGGCAGGAGCTCGGTCCGGAACTCGCCGGCATCCAGGACCAAGGCGCCGTTCGTCAACTCGAGCGAGACCTCGCCCAGCGCCGCGTTGACGTAGTCGCCGACGAAAGGGGCCACCGCCGCTGGGTCGATCTCGCTGCCGAGGCGGAGGTCGGCGACCGCCTGCTGCCCCTGCTCCAGGTAGAAGTCGACGTTGGCGGCAACCTCCGACGCTTGCCCGTAGGCCATCTCCAGCAGGCGCTCGCGGACGGCGACGGTGAAGAGGTTGGCGCCCTGGGCGTTCGCCAGCGTCACGATCCCGAGACCGGCCTCGGGGAGGAAAGCGAGGTCGGAGGTGAAACCGAAGGTGTTGCCACCGTGCTCGATCAGCGGCGCTCCCTTGTGCTCTCCGACGAGCCAGCCGAGCCCGTAGCCCGTCTCGGCGTCGACGGCGACCTGCGGCTCCCAGGTGACCGCCAGGTTCTCGGCGGAGACGACGCGGTTTCCGTCCGGCCCAACGCCGCGGTTCAGCTCCGTGATCGCGTAGCGGGCCATCTCGGCCGCGCTCGACCAGAGGGCGCCGGCCGGGGCGATCGGCGAGAGCGCCGTCTCGGTTTCCAGCGAGAGGGCGTCGTAGGTCCCCGTCAGGGTGGCGCCGTGGGGGGTGGCGTGGTCGTCGTCGGCGCGGACCGCCTCGAACGAGAAGGTCGAGTCGGTCATCCCGATCGGGTCGAGGACGCGACCGCGCATCGCCCGCTCGTAAGCGTCGTAGAGGTCGCCCGGCTCGCCGCTGGCGGCGGCGGCGGCGTAGCCACCGGTGGCGACCATCTGATTCGAGTACTGGAACGCTTCGCCGAAGGGAGTGAAGAATTCGAAGTCGCGCAGCGAGGCGACGGTGTCCTCCGCGCTCAGATCCTCGGCGTTGAAGAGCCACTCGTAGTCGCGGCGCGGCACGCCGGTGCAGGCGCAGAAGAGGTTGCGGACCGTGATCCGGGGCGTCAGCACGGGATCGGCGACGGCGAAGCCGGGCAGGAGCTCGACCGCCGGCGTGTCCCAGCCGAGCTTCCCCTCGTCGACGAGGGTGGCGGTCATCATCGTCGTCATCGACTTGGTGGTGGAGCCGATCATCATCAGGGTCTCGGGCGTCACCGGCTCCGCCCGGCCGGCTTCCCGGACGCCGAACCCCTTGCTGTGGACGATCCGACCGTCCTGGACGACCGCGATCGCCGCCCCCGGCACCTCCGTCCGCGCCAGCAGATCTGCGGCAAAGGCGTCGAACTCCGCGAACTGCTCCGGGGTCAGCGTCGCCGGGCGGACGCCGGCAAGGTCGACCTCCACCGCCCCGGTGATGGCGAAGCCGGAGTCGATCTCGCTCAACTGCGAGAGCCGGCGCTGGGCGGTGAGAAGGTCGGCGTCGTAGAGGAGAACGTAGGCAACGCCGTCCGCGATCTGCGCCACGCCCTGGACAACCCGGCCGCTCGCCTCGCCGCCGTCGTAGGTGACGACCGCCAGGCGCTCGACATTGGCCGGCGGCGGCGGCTCCTGGACATCGATCGGCTCCCGCGCGAACGCCGGGTCGACCCGGCGCCAGCCCTCGCCGACGGCGGCGACCGGGTCGGTACCCTCCAGCGTCAGGGCATGGACGACGATCAATCCGTCCGGGTCGGTGAGGACGCCGCGGCCGTCGACCGTCTCCGCCCGCCAGCCGGTTGGGATTGGAACGGTGAAGCGGCCGGTGGGGTCGGCGTAGACCCCCTCGGTGGTCGCCGCGGCGGCCGGATTGGCGACGGGAGAGGAGTCCTGCGCCGCCGCGGGCAGCGTCGAGCCCCCGACAAGGAGCGCCGCCACAACGAAGGCGATGAGACGGTGCACCATACCGTGATTCCCTTCCCTAATGGGACGAGGCGAAACCTCGCCGGACTGCGGGACGGACAGCGCCCCGCCGGGGTAAACGGCGGGGCGCCGGAAACGATACGGTCCGGGGGGGGTCCCCCCGCCCACCGTCGGCGGGCGCACGGCGTGGAGCGCCTCGACGGGGCAGGCCGACGCGGCACTCCCCTCCCTGCTGGGTGGCGCCTACCAGACGACGACGCGCTCCTCCGGCGGGAGGTACATCGGGTCGCCGGCCTCGATGCCGAACGCGGCGTGGAACTCGTCCATGTTCCGGAGCGGTGTGGTGCCCCGGACCTTCGCCGGCGAGTGGACGTCGACCTGGACCTGGGTTCGCAGCGCCTCCTCCCGCGTCACCTCATGCCAAACCGTGGCGGCGGCGACGAAGAAGCGCTGCTCCGCGGTCAGGCTCGCGAACGCGGCTGCCTCGGGGGAGGCGACCGGCGAGGCCGCCGGCGATGCGATCGGCGTGGCGACGGCGTCGACGACCGGTGAGGCGAGCGGCGTCGCCGCGGTCTGCGGGAGCGGCGCGATGCCCGTCGCGCCGATCGCGTTCATCAGGGCGTCGTGGGCCACCTGGAGGCCGCCGAGGTCGGCGACGTTCTCGCCGACGGTGATCTGGCCATCCACGGTAACGCCCGGCAGGACCTCGATCCCGTTGTACTGGGCGACGACGCGCTCGTTGAGGGCCTGGAAGGCGGTGGCGTCGGCCTCGCTCCACCAGTTGACAAGGTTGCCGTCGCCGTCGAACTGGGAGCCGCCGATGTCGAAGCCGTGGGTGATCTCGTGGCCGATGACGTATCCGATGGCGCCGTAGTTGGAGGCAGCGTCGGCCCGGTAGTCGAAGAACGGCGCCTGCAGGATGCCGGCCGGGAAGACGATCTCGTTGTTCTGGGGGTTGTAGAAGGCGTTGACCGTCTGTGGGGGCAGGGCCCACTCCTCCTTGTCGACCGGCTTGCCGGCCCTCCCTAGGAAGCGCCGCGTCTCGGCATTGAGGGCGTTCTGGACGGTCGCCGCGTAGGACCCTTCGACCGCGATCGCGCCATAGGAGCGGAAGCGATCCGGGTAGCCGACCTTGACCCGCATCTTGTCGAGCTTGGCGAGCGCCGTGGCCTTGGTCGCGGGCGTCATCCACGGGTTCGCCTCGAGCCGGAGGCGGTAGGCGCGGATCAACTCGGCGACGAGGGACTCGATCTGGGCTTTCGCCTCGGGCGGGAAGTAGGCGTCGACGTAGAGTTTGCCGACCGCCTCGCCGAGGAGGTAGTTGACCCCTTCCAGCGATCGCTCTTCGATTGGCCGCTGCTCCTGGACACCACCAAGGACCGTGCCCCGGAACGAGAATGCGGTCGCCTCGATCTCCTCGCTGAGGGTGCGGCTGGCGCCCCAGATCAGCTCCAGCTTGAGGTAGTCCTTGAGGACCTCGATCGGGGTTGCCTCGATGATGCCTGGGAGAGCGTCGAGGTAGCGGGTCTCGGTCACGACCAGCGGATCGACCCCTTCCAGGCCGAGGGTCTCCAGGTAGCCGGGCCAGTCCATCAGCGGGTAGCGCGCCGCCAGGTCGGCGAGCGGGGTCGGGTTGTTGTAGAGCGAGATGTCCTGCCCCTCTTCGCGGGAGAGGGTCGGCTCGGCGAGGCGGCGCTCGAGATCATAGACGCCCTGCGCCGCCTGCCCCGCGCGGGCCGGATCGTAGCCGAGGTAGCCGAGCAGCTTGGCGCTCGTTTCGATGTAGGCGGCGCGGACCTCCGCGTTGCCGGGGGCCTCCTCCAGGTAGTAGTCGCGCTCCGGAAGTCCGAGGTAGGGGCCGCCGAGGTATGTAGCGTTGACGGTGCTATCGTCCAGACCGGCGAAGACCTGGACCGGGAGGAGGCCGTTGACGCCGCGGAAGGTGGCGCCCTCGAGGAATTGGTGGACGCCGGAGAGGTCGCGGATCGCGTCGATCTCGGCGACGGTCGGCCGGATCGGGTCGACGCCCTGAGCGTTGCGGGTGGTGAGGTCGGTTCCCTGGCGGAACATCTCGACCGCCTTCCACTCGTCGGTGCCGCCCTGAACGCCGCCCTCGGTCGAGAGCCGCCCCAGGAGATCGAGCAGTTGGGCGGTGGTACGGTCGTTGACTTCGTTGAAGACGCCGTACTGGCCCTCGTCGGCCGGGATCTGGGTGCGATCGAGCCAACCGCCGTTGGCGAAGCGGTAGAAGTCCGCCGCTGGGTCGACCGTCAGGTCCATATTGGCCGGGTCGATGCCATGGATCTCCGGCGCGGCCTGCCGCGCCAAAGTCGGCGCGAACGACGCCAGTGCGACCAGCGCCGCGACCAGTATCGTGAGGGCGGTTGGACGCCTGTGTCGCATCGTGCTCCTCCTTGCTCGCATCGCCCGTCCGTCGTTTCGGGGCGGCGGTCGAGGCGGTCCCCGGTCTGCGGCGATCGTCGGCGTGGGTGCGGCACGGCCGTTCCGCCGTGCTCCCCGCGCCGCGTGCGCCCCATCCATCCTAAGCCACCTCATCGCCGGATGAGACGCCACCCCAACCGAAGGTTTCCGTCGCCATCCGTCGCCCGTCGCCCCGCTAGCGGTCCGCGCCGGGGTCTTTGGGGAGGAGTAGAGCCGAACGGACCGCTGACGGCGCGGAGGACGCTGTCGGCACGGACGATCTCCCCCCTTAGCCCGGCGCCCGCCAGCCACGGAAACGCCAGGCGGGCGCCCGGCCGGGCCGGTGCCGTTTGAGCCGGCGCCGCCGGTGACGCGACCGGCGGCGCCGTAGCCTCGACCGGCGGCGGTCCCGCCGTCTCCAACCAGGTCCGCCAGAAGGTCCCCGGGGGCGGTCGGCGGCCCGCTCGAAGCCGGCGGGTTAGCCGTCACCGCGGATCTCATCTCGCCCGCCGAGCAAGCCCGGCGGACCCCGGCGGTAGCCGGTCGGGAAGGACGCCTCCGACGGGAAGAAAGCGTCGGCCGGCGGGCCGACAACGTGGTCGACGACCTGGTTGCCGGCGCAGGTGACGAACGCCTCGAAGCCCTGGCGGACGTCCCTGCGCTGCGTCTCCCCCGCCTCCGGCCCAGAGCGATGCTCCCGGAAGGGGGCCGTCGAGAGCTCGGCCATCCCCTTGCCGCTCAAGGCGTGGCGGTTCCGGTTGTGGCCTACCGGGCCGTACCACCAAAGGTGGGCAACCTCGTGGGCAACGGTTGCCGTCGTGGCCTCCGTCGTTGGCGTCTCCCCGCCAGCCGTTCGGTCGAAGGCCGGGTCCATGAGGACGAACTGCGTCTGCTCCAAGGCGACGCCGCCGAAGCCGGAGAACGGGGTCTCGCCCAGGTCCAGATCGTCGTCGGGGTAGCGCTGAAGCCGGTCGTTGGAGCGGGTCAGGGCCGCCATCTGGGCCTCTAGCACCGACTCCCCCAGTCGCCTCGTGCCACCGGTTGAAGGAGGAGGTGGCGGTCGTATCGTCGACCTCCCGCTCGATCGCGTCGAATTCGTCGGCGGCGCGGGCGAAACGGCGGGCGGGGCCGGTGGCGACGCGCGAAACGGTCCCTTCCCCCCGGCGCTCCTCCCCGACCTGGCTGCCGGAGGCAAAGAGCGCGAGCGCGCTCGGCGCGGTGACGTCGACGGCGAGAAGGGCGGCGCCCCCCAAGGGTGGGGCGCAAGACGGGCCGAAGTGGTCGATCGACCGGCCGGTCTCGGTGTCGAAGCCGGATCGGACCGGGGATCGATGCGGGAGGATCAGCGGACCGGTCGTCGTCTCGGAGACGTAGAGGGGGTTGCCCTCGGCCGCGGTCGGGACAATGCTAATGAAGGCGAAGCGGAGGTCGGTCGTGCCCCCCGACGGCAGCGGCATGGGGAGCGGACCCCGCAGCACGCTCCCGCCGAGGGTCGACTTCGGCACCGTAGGGTCGCCGTCGACGATCACGTCGCGGGCCTCAAGGCCACCGGCGTCGGCGGTGCCAGGGGCGGGGTACCAAGGGGTGACTTTGGGAAAGGGGCGAAGGGACACCTCCTCCGGCTCCCCGCCGGTGCCGTTCACGAACCGGACCTCCTCGGTCCCCTCGGTGGTCGCCACCGTGCCAACGGCGGAAGCACCGGCCACCGCAGGGGTGGACCCCGCAGAGAGGCGGCGGCACCCGGCGTCGCGTCGGGTTCGAGGCGAAGCGTCGCCTCGAACCGGGAGCTGGCGAGGCGGTCGGCGGTCTCCGCCGCGACCACACCCCGCTCGGCGGGGAGGTTCGGCCGGGTCGGCATCGCCCGCGGCGTGGACGGCCGCCGGCGGGGCAACCTGGGCAAGGGCGGTCAGCGGCACGCGAAGCAGCGCGGCGTGGACGAGGAGGGCGGCCGACAAGGTACGGCCTCGGGGCACGGAATGCTCCGTCCGCGGATCGTGGCGCCGGCGCCGAGCATCGCCCGTCCACCATACGGCACCCGCTGCCCCAAGGTGTTAATGCCATGGTATTGGGCCCCGGACGGGCCCGCCCCCCAACCGCATCCTGCCGGCGGGTAGCGCCACATCGCGGGCGGGCTTGCGGCGGCACAGGGCGAGGGCGTATCGTGCCGCGTCCGCGCGGTTCCGTGCCCGGTGCCAGGTCACGGCGCCCCAGACCGGGACGATCCGCCGAGCGAGAGGCCCGCCGTGCCCCCCAAGATCGCCGCCGTCCCCCTTCGCGGCGCCCCGCTTCGGGCGCTGCTCCGCCCGGCGCCGCGCCGCGACGCCGAGGAACTGCTCGACCGCCCGGGTCACGACGCCGACGAGCTCGCCGCCAACCTGGCCGACATCCGCCGCGTCAATCTCCTGGGGGGGGGGACGCGGACGACGCTCCGCCACCTGCCTCGGCTTCTTGCCGCCGTGCCGGCCGACCGCCCGGCCACGATCCTCGACCTGGCCACCGGCTCCGGTGATATCCCGCTCGCGATCGCGCGGTGGGCGCGGCGGCGCGGACGGCCGCTGCGGATCATCGCCAGCGACGCCTCGGATGAGATTTTGGCCGTCGCCGGCCGCCACCTCGCCCGCTATCCAGAGATCTCCCTGATCCGCTACGATGCCCGCTTCGTGCCGCTGCCGAACGGGGGTGTCGATGTCGTCCTCTGCGCCCTCGCCCTCCACCACTTCCCGCCGGCCGATGCGGTCGCCGTGCTACGGGAGATGGACCGACTCGCCCGCGCCGGCTTCGTCTTGAACGACATCCGGCGGAGCGTCCCCGGCCACCTCGCCGCCCGGCTTTCCGCCCGCCTCGCCACCCGCAACCGCCTCACGCGCCACGACATGCCCCTCTCCGTCCTCCGCGCCTACACCCCGGCCGAACTGACGGACCTCCTCGAGCAGGCCGGCGTCGCCGGCGCCCTCGTCACCACCCATCCGCTCTTCCGGATGGCCGCCGTCCGCGGACCGAGGGCCGGGGGCTTCGGCGCGAGAAAGAACGAGGACGGCGACGCATGAGCACCCCCCAACGCCGCCCCTTGCCCGCGACCCGGCCCTCGGATTACGAAGCGATCGTCGTCGGCGCCGGTCCGGGGGGGAGCGCGACGGCCGCGTTGCTGGCGGACGCCGGGCACCGCGTGCTGGTGCTCGACAAGGCCGGCTTTCCTCGACATAAGGCGTGTTCCGAGTACGTCAACCCGGAGGGGGCACGCCTGCTCCGGGATCTCGAGGTGGAGGAGGAGGCGCTGGCACTGGGGGCGCACCGGATGGCGGCGATGCTGATCCATACCCCCGGCGGCGGCCGCTTCCTGGCCGATTTCGCGGAGGCGGAGGTGGGCCGTGCCGCGCTGGGCCTCTCCCGCCACAAATTGGATCACCTGCTGCTCCGCCGCGCGACGGCGGCGGGGGCGGAGGTGATGGAGCGCGCCCACGTCCGGGATGTGTTGGTCGAGCGGGGGAGCGTCGTCGGGGTGGCGGCGACGATCGACGGCGCGCGGGCGGAGCTGCGGGCGCCGCTCGTCGTCGGCGCCGACGGGCACCACTCGGTCGTCTCCCGCGCCCTCGGGCTCGACGCGGCGCCGCCCTGGCCGCGCAAGACGGGGCTCGTCGCCCACTACCGGGGCGTGACGGGTCTGGACGCCTGGGGTGAGATGCACGTCGGCCGGCACGGCTACGCAGGACTGGCGCCGTTGGAGGACGGTCTCACCAACGTCGCCTTCGTTGCCGACGCCGCCGTCGTCTCGGGCCGGGACGGCCCGCTGGAACGATTCTTCGAGGGCGGCCTGGCGCGGCTGCCAGCGGTCGCGACGAAGCTGGCCGGGGCGGAGCGGGTGGGCGGCATCCGTGGCGTCGGCCCGATGGCGCGGCGGGCACGACGGACGGCCGGCGACGGCTTCCTGCTGGTCGGCGATGCGGCGAGCTTCCTCGATCCCTTCACGGGGGAGGGAATCTACGAGGCGCTGCGCGCCGCCCACCTCGCTGCCCCAGTCGCGAGCGCCGCGCTGCGCGCGGGAGACGTCTCCGCCGCAACCCTGACGCCCTACCGCGCCGCCCGCCGCCGCGCCTTCTTCGCCAAGCGGCAGGTCTGCTGGCTGGTCCAGGGTTTCGTCCACGCCCCCGCCCTGCTCGACTACGCGGCGGCGCGGCTCGACCGGCGTCCGGCGCTCGGCCGCACCCTGGCCGGGGTGCTGGGGGACTTCCGCCCCGCTCAGCAGGCACTCTCGCCCGTCTTCCTGGCGCGCCTCCTGCGGCCGTAACGACAGAGTCGAGGGTTGGAGGGGGATTGAGGCATCCCCGTCGGGACGAACGACACCCCTTCCCCTGTCGTCCCAACCAGGGAGGAATCTCTTCACCTGGGCGTAGGCATGGGAGACTTTCCGCGTTCTTCGGGATGACGGCGATGCGGGTCGGTGCTTGCCGGCGCGAGGCGGTTGCCTCCCCTAAGTCGGTTGTCTGTCTCTCGTCCCTCACCCCCCGACCCCCGACAACGGAGGCTTCCATGCACACCGAGAATACCGTCACCATGCGCGGCGACCTCGACCGGATCGTCCAGCTTGCCGCCGACGTGGAGGACTGGCCCACGCTCCTCCCGCACTACCGGTGGGTCACGCTGCTCGAAGGCGGCGGCGATCGCAAGGTCGTCGAGATGGCCGCCCGGCGAGAGCGGATCCCGGTGAAGTGGCGGGCGATCCAGGAGATCCGGCGGGATGGCCCGACACCGGTGATCCTCTACCGCCACATCTGGGGCGTGACCGAGGGGATGACCGTCGACTGGACCTTCGAGCCGAGCGGCGATGCCGTCGTCGTGCGGATCGGGCACGACTTCCGGCCGCGCTGGCCACTCGGCCCGCTGCGGCCCCTCGCCGGCCCGATCGCCGAGCGGGTCGTCGGCCCCCACTTCGTCGCCTATATCGCCGGCCAGACGCTGGCGACGATCAAGGCCACGGTGGAGCGGGAGCGGGCGGCGGCCGGGGTGCCGTCGGCGGTCACGTAGCGTCTTCCCTCGTTATCATTCCGCCGGCACCTGTTGGGGAGGAACGATGACCGTCAGTTCTCGTTCTCAAGCTGAAGGCTGATAGCTGATGACCGATAGCTCCCGTCGCGTCGCGATCACCGGTATCGGGCCGATCACCCCGATCGGCAACGGGGTCGACGGGCTCTGGGATGGGGTCCGGCGGGGCGAGTCGGCGGTGCGGCCGATCAGCCGCTTCGACCCCGCCCCCTTCTCCTGCCGGGTCGCCGCCGAGGTGGAGTTCGAGGCGCTCGACTTCATGGACCCGAAGCGGGCTCACCGCCTCGACCGCTTCTCCCAGATCGGCCTCGCATGCGCCCAGATGGCGCTCGCAGATGCCCGGCTCTCCCCGGCCCAGGCGGCGGCGGCCGGGATGGGGATCTACACGGGCTCGGCGCTTGGCGGGATCGCCTTCGCCGAGGAGCAGCACGGCGTCTTCGTCGAGCGCGGCATCCGCGCGATCAGCCCGCTGCTAGCGCTCTCTGTCTTTGGCGGTGCCGCCAGCTCCGCGGTCGCGATCGAGCTGGGGCTGACGGGACCCTCCGTCGCCAACGCCAACTCCTGCGCCTCCGGCGCGATCGCCCTGGGCGAGGCGGCCCGCCTGATCCGCGACGGCCGAGCCGAAGTGATGCTCGCCGGCGGCGTCGAGGCGCCGCTCGCCCCCCTCACCTTCGGCGCCTTCTCCCTGATCAAGGTCCTCTCCGGTCGCAACGACGACCCAGCCACCGCCAGCCGCCCCTTCGACGCCGACCGCGACGGCTTCGTCATGGCCGAAGGCGGCGCCCTGCTGGTGCTGGAGGAGTACGGCCGGGCCGTCCGCCGCGGTGCCCACGTCTACGCCGAACTGGTCGGCTACGCGACGACCAACGATGCCCACCACATGACCGCGCCCCGCCCCGACGCCGCCGAGACAGCCCGGGCGATGACGGGGGCGCTCTGCGACGCCGGCCTCGCGCCCGAACAGATCGGCTACATCAACGCTCATGCCTCCTCGACCGTCCTCAACGACGGTACCGAGTGTCGCGCCATCCGCCGTGCCCTCGGCGCCCATGCCGACCGGGTGGCAGTCAGCGGCACCAAGGGGCTCCACGCCCACGCCCTCGGCGCCACCGGTGCGATCGAGGCCGCGATCTGCGCCCTCGCCCTGGAGCGCGGCCACCTCCCCGGCACCGCCAACCTCCGATCCCAGGACCCCGAGTGCGACCTCGACGTGGTTCCCCCCGGCGGCCGCGACGAGCGGGTCCCTTACCTGCTGACCAACTCCTTCGGCTTCGGCGGGATCAACGCGAGCCTGGTACTCGGGGCGGCGTAGCGGGCGATAGGCAGGTGGCGGGAGGCGTGGGAGACCGAGAGGTATAGCGTCCGACCTCCATCGAAAGAGGTGGTGTTCCCTCGAGTCGGTGCAGGTCAAACAACAGGGTCGGTTGGTTCGCTTCACGGCCCGGCACGGGGCCATGGTGGACGGCCGAGCGCCCACCGTGGTTCGCTCCGATACGGCCCACGGCGGTGCGCATCGCGCTCCCCTCGACTGGAGCGGCAGGGTTATCGACAAGACGCCTCCCTGCCTGACAAGCCGCATGATCGGGTGTCGAAGGAAGGCGTCGCGGATATCAGGGGCAATGGGCCCGCTGATGGGATGTTCTTGCAAAGGCCGAAACCGCGAGCGTACCAGCCGCGGTGACGCCCCCCGACAGCATGGGAGACAAGGAGCAAGCCGACCAGCGGTTCGGCCGCTTCAGCCTCCGCCTCCGGGCCGGGACTATCCCTCCGACGCTCCGTCCGCGCTTCGAGAAGGATGCGCTGCTTTTCCTCCTACCCGACGACCCAGAATTCCCCGAGCAGGAGATATTGGCAGCGGCCGGCTGCGGCCGGCGCGGTCAGAACGTCCATCTTCATCACGTCCGCGTCGCCGACTTATGCGACGTCCGGAGCCGGCGCCCCATCGGGACGGAGCCCGGTACCCGACGCCCGACCGACGAATCGGAAACCGGCGGGGTCCTGACCAACCAGATCCTCGGGATTCTCGGGGAAGACGGGACGTGCCGCGACACCGACGAGCCGCTCCCGATCCCGTGCGACGACGAAGACGATAGGTTCTTCAGATTCTGAGCGTCGCGGCCCGGCCCCGGATCACGCTTGGTGGCCGCACCCGGCCACCCTTCGTCCGCCGATCCGGCCTCCTCGGATCGGCCGTCGGTGACATTCGCTGTCGCCGGCCGGTGAGATCGCGCGCTGCGGCGGGAGGGTCCGTCCGCCGGACGGACCGCGTTGACGCCGCCGCCCCCCGCTGCTACCGTGCCCGCCGTTCCCGCGCGCTGACGATGTGGCCCGGCGCGCCCCCGGCGGCAGGAGGCCGCGAGTTCGGAGGCCCGGCGTGGAGACGGACCGCCCCGTAATGCCCGCCGCCGAGGTCGCGCCGGGGCAGCCGCCGCGGACGCTTCCCGCCTGGTTCGCGGACGCCAAGCTCGGCATCTTCGTCCACTGGGGCCTCTACTCGGTCCCGGCCTGGGCGCCGACGACCGGTCCGCTGACCGAGGTGGTCGCCAACGAGGGGTGGCAAGCCTGGTTTCGGCGCAACCCCTATGCGGAGTGGTACTGGAACTCCCTGAGTGTGCCGGGCAGCCCGACAGCCGAGCACCACCGGACAACCTACGGCGCGGACACGCCCTATGAGGCCTTTGTCCCCCACTTCGACGCCGCGAACGCCGGCTGGGACCCGGCGGCGTGGGCCGCGCTCTTCCGAGATGTCGGCGCCCGCTACGTCGTCCTGACCACCAAGCACCACGACGGTTTCCGGCTCTGGCCGAGCGCCGACCCGAACCCGGTCAAAGGCCCTTACCACGCCGCGCGCGACCTGGTCGGGGACCTGACCGGCGCGGTCCGCGCCGCCGGCCTGCGGATGGGCCTCTACTACTCCGGCGGTCTCGACTGGGCCTTCCACGCGGCGGTCACCACCGACCTGCCCGCACTCGCCGCCGCCGTCCCCCAGGACCCGGCCTACGTCGCCTACGTCGACCGCCAGTGGCGCGAGTTGATCGAGCGCTACCGGCCGAGCGTCCTCTGGGCAGACATCGGCCACCCCCGCGCCTTCGACGCGGAGGCGCTCTTCGCCTACTACTACGCCACGGTTTCGGACGGGGTCGTCAACGACCGCTTCCGGCTCAACCCCGATCTCTCGCCCGCCGCCCACGCCGATTTCCGGACAGCCGAGTACGCGCCCGACCAGCAGCTCTCGCCAGCGCCGTACGAGGCGACGCGCGGCGTCGGCTTTTCGTTCGGCCACAATCGGAACGAGGGGGACGAGAGCTTCATCTCCGTCCCCGACCTGGTCCGCTTCTTCGTCGACACGGTCGCCAAGAACGGCAACCTCCTCCTCAACGTCGGACCGACCGCCGCCGGCGAGATCCCGCCCGGCCAGCGGGCACGGCTGGAGGGCCTCGGCGCCTGGTTGCACCTCAACGGCGAGGCAATCTTTGGGACCCGCCCCTGGCCCGTCGCTGAGGGGACCGCTGCGGACGGCACCCCGCTCCGCTTCACTCGGACGGACGACGCGCTCTACGTGCTCCTCCTCGATCGACCGGTGAGCGGTGCGTTCGCCCTGCCCGGACTCCGTGCCGCCCCCGGGACGACGGTGCGTCTCCTCGGCCGGAACGCTCCACTCGCCTGGTCCCAGGTGGGCGAGGCCATCGAGCTGTCGCTTCCCCACGACCTGCCCGACTCCCCGGCCCACGCGCTGGCCTTCTCCCCCGTCCCGGAGCGAGGCGGCTAGCGCGTGGGCCGGGCGGCGGGCGGAAGGAGGAGCCGACGGGGACGATCACCGGAATCGGCGAGCAGGCAGGAACAACCGGTACGATGAAGAGCCGGGCGGTGCCGTCCGGCGAAGCGCAGACGACGGCGCGGGGGGAGCCCGGCCGAAAGGAGACCCGATGACGCCGATGGTTCGGATGCGGCACGCCTGGTCGGCGGTTTCGGTGGTGCTGCTCTTTGCCCTCACCCTTGGTGCGGGCGCGGTCAGGGGCCAGGACGCTTCGCCGGCGGCGAGCCCGGCCTCCGTCGAGGAGCGGTTGAACCAGTTCGGGCCGGTCGAGGCGAGCGAGGAGTACCGCATTGCCTTCATGCAGCCTTACCCGAACCTGACCTTCTGGCAGATCCTGCAGGCCGCACTCGAGGAGCGGGCCGCCGCCGCCGGGGTCGAGGTCGACGTCATCGCCCTCAGCTCGGGCGACGTCTCCGAACAGGTCTCGCAGATGGAGGACGCCGTTACCCAGGGTTACGACGGCATCATCCTCGGCACTATCGACGCCGCCGGCATCGTGCCGGGGATCGAGGCCGCGAACGAGGCCGACATCCCGGTCCTGGCGGTGGACACCGCGCCGGCTGGCGGCGAACTGGTCAGCCTGGTCCAGACCGACAACGTCGCCGCCGCCGGGGTCGCCGGGGCATTCATTGCCGAGCAGATCGACGGCAGCGGCAAGGTCCTCAACCTCCAGGGTGACCTCGCCAACCAGACCGGCCAGGCCCGCAGCGAGGGGGTCGAGGCGGCGCTCGCCGAGTTCCCCGAGATCGAGGTGATCTCCCAGACGACCAACTGGCAGCAGGACCAGGCGGTCGCCGTCACCGAGAACGTCCTGACCTCCGACCCGGAGATCGCGGCGATCTTCGCCGCCAGCGACGATCCCGCCCTCGGCGCCCTCCAGGTGATCGAGGAGGCCGGCCGCGACGACATCGTGCTGGTCGGCTTCGACGCCAACCCGGAGGCGGTCCAGGCGGTCGCGAGCGGCCGCTTCGCGGGCGAGATTGCCCAGTTCCCGGCGGTGATGGGCGCGGTCGGCGTCGACCTCCTGGTTCGCCACCTTAACGGCGAGGAAGTGCCCGAGCTGGTTGACTCCGGCTCGGCCCTGATCACCCAGGAGAACGTCGATCAGTTCCTCGGCGCGGCGACGCCGGAGGCGTAGGGCAGGGGTCGGGGAGATGAGGCGCCGGGGCGAGGGGCTCCCCGAGAGTTCCTGTCACGGCGCCCGCCCCCCGTTCGCCGTCATCCCGAGGCGCGAGCGACCGCTCCGCAGGGCTCCCACCTGGCAGGGCTGCTTCGGGCGTCGGGATGACGGCAAGCCAGGGCAGGTCGGACCGGCGCTCCGAGTCCGGCCGCTGGCCGGGCCGGCAGCCTGCCGCCCGTCCCCCATTCCCCAATGCTCCGTCCAGGAGAAACGCGTATGGCGCCGGTCTTGGAGCTGCGCGGCGTCTCGAAACGGTTCCCCGGGGTGCTGGCGCTCGCTGACGTCGGCTTCGAGCTGCGACGCGGCGAGGTCCACGTCCTCGTCGGGGAGAACGGGGCGGGCAAGAGCACCCTCGTGAAAATCCTGTCCGGTATCTATCAGCCGGACGCGGGGGAGATCTGGCTTGAGGGCAGTCCTGTAACGTTGCGTGACCCGCACGCCGCCCAGCGGTTTGGCATCAGCACCGTCCACCAGGAGCTGAATCTCGTCCCCCACCTCGATGTCGGCCGCAACGTCTTCCTCGGCCGGGAACCGATGCGCGGCGGACTGGTCGACTACCCGGCGCTCTACGCGGCGACGGCCGCCCAACTCGCCGCCCTCGGGGTCGCACTCGACCCGCGGACGCCCGTCCGCCGGCTCGGCCTGGCGCTCCAGCAGATGGTCGAGATCGCCAAAGCGCTCGTCGCCGAGGCCCGCGTCCTGATCCTCGACGAGCCGACCGCCGCGATCACGGCCGACGAGGCCGAGCGCCTCTTCGCCGTCGTCGACGGTCTCCGGACACGGGGCGCCGCGGTCGTCTTTATCTCCCACCACCTCGACGACGCGACCCGGATCGGCGACCGGGCGACGGTGCTGCGCGACGGCCGGCACGTCGCCACCCTGCCGATGGCCGGCACCACCCCGCGCGACCTGATCCGGCTGATGGTCGGTCGCGACCTCACCCAACAGTATCCGAAGGAGCCGTGCGTGCCCGGACCGGTCGCGCTCGAGGTCTCGGGGCTGTCGCGGCGAGGCGTGCTGCACGACGTCTCCTTCAACGTGCGGCGGGGAGAAGTGCTCGGCATCGCCGGCCTCGTCGGCGCCGGGCGCTCGGAGCTGGCACGGGCGGTCTTCGGAATCGACCCGATCGACGCCGGACGGGTCGCGATCGACGGCACGCCGGTCCGGATCGACGGTCCCCGCGCCGCGATTCGCCACCGCCTGGCACTGCTGCCGGAGGACCGCAAACAGCAAGGGCTGGTGTTGCCGCTGGCGATCGCCGACAACGTCGCCCTCGCGGCGCCGGACAAGTTGGGGGCGCCGGCCGGTCTCGTCCCGCCGCGCTTCCGGCTGCGGGCGGCGCGCCGCTTCGTCGACGCGCTGCGCATCCGGACGCCGAGCGCGCGGCAGCGGGTGGTGAACCTCTCCGGCGGCAACCAGCAGAAGGTCGTCCTCGCCAAGTGGCTGCTGACCGAAGCGGACGTGTTTATCTTCGACGAGCCGACGCGCGGTATCGATGTCGGCGCCAAGGTCGACGTCTACCGCCTGATGAACGAACTGCTGGTGAAGGGGGCGGCGATCGTGATGATCTCCTCGGAGTTGCCGGAGGTGCTGGGGATGAGCGACCGGATCGCGGTGATGCGGGGAGGCCGGATCGTGGCGGAGCTGACGCGCGAGGAGGCGACACAGGAGGCGATCATGACCCACGCGGCGGCGCCGGTCGCCCGTCCGGAAGTGGGCGAGGGCGGCGCGCTGGCGGCGGCCGGCGGGATAACGGCGTGAATGCGCCGACGCGATCGGCCGCGGCCGGGGCGCCACCACCGGGCAGCGGGGCCGCGCGCCGCCGCGGGTTGGCCCTCGGCGCCGCCTCCCAGATCCTCGGGCCCCTCCTCAGCCTGCTCGTCCTTGGCTTTCTGATCTGGACCCAGAACGAGCGATTCCTGTCGAGCGGCAATCTGTTGAACGTGCTGCGGCAGGCGTCGTTCACAGCGATCCTTGGGATCGGCATGACCTTCGTCATCCTGACCGGCGGTGTCGACCTCTCGGTCGGCTCGATCGTCGCCCTCTCCTCGGTCACCGGCGGGCTGCTGATGGTCGAACAGGGGTGGGGGATGTGGCCGGCGGTCGGGGCAATGCTGGCCGTCGGTGCCCTTTGCGGGTTGGCCAACGGGCTGATCGTAACCCTCGGCCGGATCCCCCCCTTCATCGTCACCCTGGGCACGATGCAGGTCTTCCGAGGGGTCGCCCTAGAGCTGACGAACGGCAAGGACTTCTTCAACCTGGCCGAAGTTCAGCCGGGCTTCGCGACGTGGGGAAAGGGGGGGCTCGGCCCGATTCCGGCGCCGGTGCTGATCACGGCCGGCGTCTTCGCGGTCGCCTTCCTGCTGCTGCGCTACACCCGGCTCGGGCTCTACACCTACGCGATCGGCGGCAACGAGCAGGCGACCCGCTTCTCCGGCGTCCACATCAACCGCTACAAGCTCGCCGTCTACTCGCTGATGGGGCTGACCGCCGGCGTCGCCGGCGTGATGCTCAGCTCCCGACTCGACTCCGCCCAGCCGGACGTCGCAGTCGGCGAGGAACTCGACGCGATCGCCGCCGTGATTATCGGCGGCACGAGCCTCTTCGGCGGCGAGGGGACCGTCGTCGGGACGCTAATCGGCGCGGTCCTGCTGGCGGTGATCCGCAACGGCCTGAATCTGATGCAGATCTCCGCCTTCTACCAGCAGATCGCCATCGGCGGCGTCATCATCGTCGCCGTCCTGATCGACCGCCTGCGGCGGCGCGGGCCGGGTTAGCAGAGACGGGTGGACGCGGCGGTCGAGCAACGCGCTCGCGGTGATTCGCCGGCCGTCTCCGGCCGTCGGGGAACGACGAGCGGGGCTTCGCCTCCCTGCCCCCGCCGCCGCGGAGCGAGAACGCTCCGCGGTGGCGCGCTCCCCTTTCGGTCACGCGGTTCCCTCGCCCCGGCGTCGGCTGGCCAATAATGGGGCCGAACCCGAGCGCGATGGGCGGTAGACCCAATCGAGGGGGGCGCCGACTCGGTCGCTGGAGACCTGCCTCCGAACCCACCCGTTCCCGTGGCGCGTCGGACGACCGGGCAGCGAAAGGTCGACGCCGGACGGTTGGTCGTCCGCGACCACCGCTCACGGCGCAAGGCCGTCCAATAGGGCCTGGAGGCCGAAGTCGACCCCGCCGCCGGGCTTCCTCTCGTCGAAAAGGCCAGCCCGCTCCAGCCCCGCGATGCCGTGGAGCAAGCCCCAGACGGCGACGGCCGCCTCGGCAGCGGTCGCCTCACCCGTCACGCCCCGAAGCAAATCAACCGCGAAGGTCCACAAGTCGGCGTGGGCGGGATGAAACCCCTCCGCGAAAGCGTGCTTGGCCACGACCGCCCCGTAGAGCGCTGGCCGCATCCGCGCGAAGTCCAGATAGGCCCCGGCGACGGCCCGCACGGCGTCGGTGCCGTCCCGTCCGCGGGCAGCGTCCTCGAGCGCGGCCAGCAGCAGGCGAGCCCCCTCGTCGGCAACGGCGGCGAGCAGCGCGTCGCGGTCGGCGTAGTAGCGGTAGAGCGCGTTGGGGGCGAGGCCGAGTGACGCCGCCACGGCCCGCACGGAGAGCCGGTCGGCGCCGTCGCGCTCGAGTTGCCCCCTCGCCTCGTCGAGGATCGCCGACGCGCTCGTCTTTGCCCGGTATGGCATGGCGACTAGCGTACATCTTGACACCCCGCCGCGCAAGGTGTACGTCGAACACGTTGAGAGTGGCTAACGCACACCTTGGTCAGAGCGCAGGGTCGACCGCTTCGGCGTGACCGCACCCACTACCCGAAAGGCATGAGTCATGCGGCTCACCGATCACTCCGTCCTTATTACCGGCGGCAGCGCCGGCATCGCCCTCGCCCTCGCCCGAGAACCCCTAGGGCGCGGCAACCGGGACATGGTCTGCGGGCGAGACCCGGAGCGCCTCGCCGCCGCCCGGGCCGCCCTGCCCGGTCTCCATTTCTTCCCGGCCGACATCTCCCGCGACGAAGACCTGCGCGGGCTCGTCGCCGTAGCAGAGGCGGAGATGGGGGGTCTCTCCGTGCTGGTGAACAACGCCGGCGTGCAACGCCCGCACAACTTCCTCGCCGACGACCCGGAGACGGTGCTGCTCGACGCGCACCGGAAGATCGCGACCAACTTGATCGGTTTGATTACGCTCACCGCGTTCGCGCTGCCGCTGCTGCGACGGTGGCCGGAGGCGGCGGTGCTCAACATCTCGTCGGGACTCGCGCTCGTCCCAAAGCGGAGCGCCCCCGTCTACTGCGCGACGAAGGCGGCAGTCCACGCCTTCTCGACGGCATTGCGGTACCAGACGGAGCGGGACGCCCCCAACGTCTCCGTGTTGGAAGCGATCCTTCCCATCGTCGATACCGAGATGACGCGCGGTCGCGGGAATCGCAAGACCTCGCCGGAGCGGGTCGCGACCGAGATCGCGCGCGGGATGGCGGCCGGCCGCGGGGAAATCCACGTCGGGCTCGTCAAGGTCCTCGTCCCTCTGAATCGAGCCGCACCATCCCTTGCCGCCCGCATCATGCGCGACGGTTGAGGCGGGTCCACCAGGCGAGATCGCCGCCGAGCGTGGCTCCGGGCTCCACCCACCGCGCGGGCCACGCGATGGCCGTGTCCGTCCGTGAACAGCGGACCGCCGTCCGTCGAACCCGTTTCATAATTGCGCGCTTGCCGCCCTTCGCCGTCGATGGGGGCGCCATCAGCGCTGGGCGGATGCGGTGTCGCTTGTCTCCCCCGATCTGTACGGAGATCCTCACCTCAAGCAGGAGACGGCCCGCCGCCTCCAGGCCGCGTTTCGTCCATCAGGAGGGAGCGGTGGTCGTCGCGGGCGAGGTGGACCAGGTTCTGATCGGTGGGGTCGAGGCCGGGGCCGTGCCGGGCGTCTTCGCGCTGGCGGCGGACGGGGGCGTCTTCCACGCGGGCGCCTTCGGCGTGCGCGACGTCGACATCGCCGCACCGATTGGCCTGGACACGATGGTGTCGATCGCGTTCATGACCAGGGCGGTCACGTCCGTGGCGGCGATGCAGCTCGTCGAGCGGGGGCGGATCGGGCTCGACGAGCCGCCGGGCGCGCACCTGCCGGAGTTGGCCGCGGTGCAGGTCCTCAACGGGTTCGACGCCACAGGCGCGCCCAGCCTGCGGCCACCGTGCCGCTCGCCGACGCACACGTCCGGATTCGCCTACGCCTGGTCGGACGGCCGCCTGCTCTGCCGGCACGTGTCCACCGACACGCCGACCGTCGAGGACGGCAAGAGGGCCGGCCTGCTCGTGCCGTTGGTCGCCGACCCGGGGGAGCGCTGGGCGTACAGCATCGCCATCGATTGGGCAGGCCAGCTCGTCAAACGCCTGAGCGGCCGCTCGCTCGAGGACTACCCCCGCGAGCACCTCCTCGGCCCTCTCGGGATGCACGACACGGGGTTCATCCTCCGGCCGAACCAGCTGCGGCGTCTCGGCGCGCTGCACCGGCGCCGCCCCGACGGCTCGCTCCTGGTCGTCCCCTCCGAGCAGCCGGCGAACCCCGGTTTCTTCGAGGGCGGCGGTGGCCCCTACTCGCCCGGGCCGGACTACCTACGGTACCCGCGCGTGCCGCTGGGCGGCGGGCAGCTCGACGGCGCCCGCGTGCTGCGCACGGAGACGGTGGCTGAGACGGGGACCAACCAAACCGGTGATTTCCCAGCCGGCGTGGTCACGGCCGCCGACCCAGACGGGTGGCGCACGGTGGTGGACTTCGACTACCGCCCCGGTTTGGCCAAGGGGTGGGGGCTCGCGGCGCTGCTCAACCTGGAGCAGGTGCCGACCGGCCGGGCGGCCGCCGGCTGGTCGTGAGGGGGAGCGTACAACACCGCCTTCTGGCTCGACCCCGCGCGGCGGGCGCCGGGCAGCGGGTGTGTGCATGACCCAGATCCGGCCGTTCCCCGACGCCGGCGCCTTTGGCCTCTTCGAGGCGTCCGAGTGCACGGTCTATGCGGGGCGCAACGGCTAGAGACCGTGACCAATCTGATGCACCGGCCCTCCGCGGAACAAGTGCCACGTGGCGGAGGGGCCAGCATTCGCCGGACCCAGAGGACGAGGACTGCGAAGTCCACAGACGCCTGAATCGAGGGAGCCGTACGGTCCCCCGGTGGCGCAGCCGACGGAAGCCCTTGAGCCAGCCAAGCATTCGCTCGACCACGTAACGCTTCCGCTGCAGCCCGGGGTTCACGGCGTACAGCTCACCGACGGCCTGCTCGGTCGGGATGCAGGACCGCGCTGGGATGAGCGGCCGGAACCCGCGCTCCGCTTCGAGGCGGCGGCAACGCAGGCCGTCGTAGCCCGCGTCAGTCAGGAGTGTCGGCTCGGGGGTCTTCGCCGCGTCGGGCAGGATCTCCTTCGGGATCGACAGCGATTCGTAGCTGTTGGCCCCGGG
>CADCWL010000057.1 GCA_902806405.1 uncultured Thermomicrobiales bacterium
GGTGTCAGCGACAGGACGAGCACGCCGCGCCCGGAGAAGGTCGAGAGCGCCGCCATCAGGAAGAGCAGCGGCGGGAGGGCGAGCAGGACGTCGGCGCTCCGCATCACCAGCGTGTCGACCCACTTCCCGGCGTAGCCGGCGATCCCGCCGAGGACGGCGCCGACCAGGATCGCCAGCCCGGTCGAGAGGAAGCCGACCGCCAGGGAGACGCGGGCGCCGTAGATGGTCCGGGAGAGGTAATCGCGCCCCAGGTTGTCGCTGCCGAAGGGGTGAACCAGGCTCGGTGGGGCGGGCTGACCGAAGCGGGCCAGCTCCCGTTCCTGCAGGTTCAGGGCGTACGGGGCGACCACCGGCGCCAGGAGCGCCATCGCGAACCGCACTGCCAGGACGACCAGCCCGGCGACCTCCGCCCGGTGCCGGCGGAACCGCCCTGACCCTGCCGCCGAAGCCCCGCCGCCCCGCGATCGACCGGGGAAGGGCGATCCCCGGTGGCGAGCGCCGGCAAACCCTCGGCCTACCTCAGGCCGTATCGCGCCGACGGGGAGTGACGGGCCGCTAGGCGCAGACCGCCCGCACTGCCGCCACCGCCCGCTCGCACCCCGCTGCGTCGACGTCGAGGTGGGTAACGGCCCGGATCGACGTCCCCCCCGCCCCCTCCGCGCCCATCCGGACGCTCTGGGCCTCGATCCCCCGCCCGATCTCCTCGGCGGTGCGGCCCGTGCCGGCGACGTCGAAGAAGACGATGTTCGTCTCCGGGGCGCCGTGGATGAGCCGGACGCCCGGGATCGCCGCCAGGCCCTCGGCCAGGAGGCGGGCGTTGGCGTGATCCTCCGCGAGGCGATCGACGTGGTGCCGCAGGGCGTAGACGCCGCCGGCGGCGATGATCCCGGCCTGCCGCATCGCCCCGCCGAAGAGGTGCTTCAGCCGCCGCGCCCGCTCGACGAACTCCTCCGTCCCCGCCAGCACCGCCCCGACCGGCGCCCCCAGCCCCTTCGAGAGGTCGATCCAGACCGAGTCGACCGGCGCCGCGTACGCCGCCGCCGGCACGCCGCAGGCGACGACGGCGTTCAGGAGGCGGGCGCCGTCCATGTGCAGCCGCAGGCCGTGCTCGTCGGCCAGGGCCCGCAGGCCGTGCAGGGTCTCCAGCGGCCAGACCGCGCCGCCGCCCCGGTTGGAGGTGTTCTCGACCGAGACCAGGGCGGTGCGCGAGGTGTGGGTGCTGCCCGGGTCGAGCAGCGGTCGGACAAGGTCGGCGCCAAAGACGCCGCGCGGGCCGTCGACCGGCCGCAGCATGACCCCCGCCAGCCAGGCCGGCCCGCCCGCCTCGTAGAGGTTCGGGTGGGAGGCGCGGTCGAGAATCACCGCCTCGCCGCGGGCGGCGTGCAGCGAGAAGGCGATCGCGTTCCCCATCGTGCCGGACGGCAGAAAGAGCGCCGCCTCCTTGCCCAGGAGCGCGGCGGTCATCTCCTGCAGCTCGTTGACCGTCGGGTCCTCCCGCCGCTGCTCGTCGCCGACCGGCGCCTCGGCCATGAAGCGCCGCATCTCGGGGGTCGGCCGGGTCGACGTGTCGCTGGAGAGGTCGACCTCGATCGGGGGGATGGGGACGGTCACGCGGACGGCTCCTTTGGGTGGGCTACGGACGACAGCGCGGTCTAGCGGGCGGGCTGGAGGACGGCGGCGACGCGGCCGGGCCGGGGCGCGGGGCCGCCGTGCTCGCGCGCCGCCTCGAGCCGCAGGTCGAGGGGGACGCGGATCTCGCGCGGCGCCGCTTCGGGCGCCTCCCCATGCGCCGAACACGCCCCAACGTCGGGCACGTCGGGCACGTCGGGCACGTCGGGCACGTCGGCGCGGGAGGCCCGGTCGTCGCCGCCCCCGACGCTCACGATCGGACAGGGGGTCACGATTCGTCCTCCAAGGTCGGCCCAAAATCCTCGGCGTCGCGCGACAGGTCCCGAACCTGGGACGGCTCGGCCTTCCCGTTCCGATCCGGCTGGATGGTCGCAAACTCGGGGACCGCCGGGTGGAGGAGGTGACGGCGGCTCCCACCGGTGCGGTCCAGAATGCGGCGGAACGCCTCGATCAGAGCCATGAACTCCTCGAAGGCCGCTCGGATTGTTCTGCGCCTTCTCGTAGAGTCGACGCCTGCGCGCCACGAGCCGCCCTGTTCGCAGCCGACGTTCGACCCGTCGCCATTATCGCCCCCGCGGCCGGATGTCGCCCCCGATTGTTGCCGCGTTGCGCGCCCGCGCCATCGGCGTCGGGGCTATACTTCCCCGACGCGGTGAGGGGCGGCGCCGAGACCCGGGGATTGCCCGCCGTGGCGCGGGGCGGGCGACGGGGCGATGGGCGAGTACATCCGCCAGATACGCGGCTTTCGGCGCGACATCCGGCTCTTTCTGCTCTACAACCTGCTCGTCAACGTCGGCTTCGGCGTCTTTCAGCTGATCTTCAACCTCTACCTGACCGAGCTGAACCTGCGCGAGGACGACATCGGCGCCTTCAACGCCGCCCAGACCTTCTCGATGGCGGCCGCCTCCGCCTCGCTCGGCCTCCTCTTCGGCCGGTTCGGCATCTGGCGCTGCATCGTCGGCGGGGTGGGCGTTTTCCTCCTCTCCTCCTTCGGTCTCGCCCTCGCCGAGCAGCCGATCCCGCTCCTGCTGCTCTCGGCGACCAACGGCGTCGGGCTCGCCTTTCTGTTCACCGCGACGATGCCCTTCATCTTCGAGTGGGCGCGGCGGGATCAGCGGCAGCACGCCTCGGCGATCTCCTTCTCGGTCATCTCCCTCGCCGTCACCCTCGGCGCTCTCCTCGGCGGGTTCCTGCCGGAACTGATCCCGGCCGGCGACGTCGGCGCCCTGCGCGCGACGCTGCTGACCGGGACCGCGATCGGCACCGCCGGTCTGGTTCCCCTCTTCCTAATGGGGCCGGCCCGCCAGGGCCGCGCGCCGACCGATCCGACCGCGCCGAAGGAGGCGGAGGGGGACGAGGCGCGGCGCCGGGTCCGCGCCGACACGGGGGTCTTCGTCCTGATCGGCGGGCTGATGGCGCTCGGGGCGGGGGCAGTGATGCCGTTCTACAACGTCTTCCTGCGCGGCCTCGGGGTCAGCACGCGGGAGATCGGCTACGTCTTCGCCCTCGGCGGGATCTGCGCCGCGGTCGTCGGCCTCGCCGCGCCGGCGGTCGCCCGCCGCTTCGGCTCCCTGCGGGCGGTGCCGATCGTGCGGCTGGCGGTCGTTCCGTTTTATGTCCTGCTGATCGTCGCCCCCTCGGTCCCCGTCGCCGTCCTCGCCCACGTCGTCCGCCAGACCAGCATCAGCATGGCCTGGCCGATCGACTCGACCTTCATCGCCGAGGTGCTGCCGCCGCGGGCGCGGGCCAGCGTCTTCGGGCTCCGCTCGGCGGCCTGGAACGTCGGCTTCTCGCTGGCGAGCCTGGCCGGCGGCGCCTTGATCGTCCGCGTCGGCTACGACGCCACCTTCGCCGCCCTGATCGGCTTCTCGATCCTCTCGATGGCCGTCTTCCTCGTGTACTACGGCCGCCACCCCCGCATCCGCAGCGGCGAGATCCCCGGCGCCCTCCCCCAGGGTGCCCGCATCGCCCGGGAGCGCGCGATCGGCGGGGCGGCAACGACCGTGCCGGCCGCGGCGGCGGTGGCCGCCCCGGCGACGCCGGTGGCGCGGCCCCGGAGCTGACGCGGCCAGGGCGGTGAGAGGTCCGGCGTCGCGGCGGACGGGCGCCGAGGGTGAGCGCGGCCCGCGGTCGATCGGTCACGCCGCCGGTGCCGGTGTCGGGACGGACCGCCGTGTCCGCCCCCGCTTGCCACCGCGTCGTCGCCGGGGGGATGCCGTCCGAGCAACCCGCCGGGGCCCGGCGCCGCAGCAGAAAGCACGGGGGCGACCGCCGCGAAGCGCACCGAAGCCGAGCACGGCGGGGTGCGACGGTTCCCAGCGGGCCGGCGGCGTCCGCTCTCCGGACGCGGCGACGGCCGCCCGGCCTGATGGGGGCCGGGCGGCCGTCGCCGCTTGGAGGGAATTGGGTCCCGCACCGTGGCTGGCGGCGCGGGGGGAGTGGTCCGTGTGGGGCGCCCGCGGCCGTGCGCTAGCGCTGGCTCTCCGGGATGTTGTACCAGTCGCAGATGACACGGTCGCCGGCGCCGAGGCTGATCCGGATGCCGGTCGGGTCGTTCGGGCCGCGGACGCCGCCGAGGATGTAGGTGAAGGGGTAGCGGGTTCCCGGCTGGGCGGCCGGCGCGCAGAAGACGCGCAGGGTGGCGAACTCGCCCGGGACGCCGCCGCGGACCGCGTACCGCCCCGACTGCAGGGCGAAGTCGACGTTGCCGGCCTGGTCGGTCTTGTCGCGCTCCGTCACCGGTCCACGGACGGTGAAGCGGAGGCCGGCCGGGGCCGGGTTCTGGTGGCAGTCGCGGTAGAGGTCGGTGCCCTTGTAGCCCTGCGGGCAGATCCGGTTGTGGATGGTCAGCCACGCCGGCTGAGCGTCCTGCGCCTGGGCCGTCGGCGCGAGCCCGGCCCCCAGCACCGACAGCATCAGCGCCAGGGCCGCCCCCAGCGCCGCGATCGAGCCCCGCCTCCTCGTCCTCATCTCGCCGTCCCTTTCTCGTTCTCCTGCGCCGTCGCGGGGCGTCGTCCCCTTTCCTGCCGACTACTCTAGGGGGGGACGGCCGAGCGCACATCCCGCAAACGCACTAATCGTGTTTTGGGGGTGCACTAATCCAAAGGTCGGGGGGAACGCCCCGTTTCGCGCTCGCCGCCTCGCGCCGACCCCGTCCACCCGGCGCCGCTCCTCAGCTCGGCGGCCTCCCGATCGTCGGCGTCCCGGTCCGGACCGTGCTCGGTGCCTGCACGCCCAGTAAACGCGGGAGCCGCGGAAAGATCACGAGCGCCTCGCGGCGGGAACGAGACAGCCCGCCGCCCCCAAACCTGGGGGCGGCGGGCCAGACTTTGAGCGGTTCCGCCGGTTTCGGACGGACATTGGCCCCCCGCATCGTCCTCAAGCTCCGGGGGCTTCGTGGGTTCAGTCCAGAGGTTCACCCCCGGGCGACGCCCACACCTCGGCGATCACCCGGACCCCGAACGGTAGGGGGCGGCACCCTCCGTCGCGTCAACGGTCGCCGTAGGCGGCGAGCGTCCCCGCCCCTCCGTCCTCCTCTAGGCCCTCGATCCGGTAGATGACCCCCCCGGCCACCCCAAACGGCCCGGCCCCGTTCGCCGGCTCCACCTCCGTCCGCCACCGCTCCTCGCCCGAGGCGGCGTCGACCGCGTACAGGAACGCGTCGTCCTCGATCCCGAGGAGATCGCCGATGAGGCCGGTGAGGCCGTTCCCGTCGGTCCGGGTGGTGAAGAGGAGTTCGCCACCGGCCAGCACCGGACGAGAGTCGATGTGCCCTTCCGGGACGAACGACCACCGCTCGTGGCCGGACGCTGCGTCGAGGGCGACCAGTTCCGCCTCCTCGCCGGATCTCTCCATGACGTAGACCAGCCTCCCGCCGACCAGCGGCGACTCCACGTACTCAGAGGCCGTCTCGTACGACCAGCGCTCCTGGCCGGTGGCCGCGTCCAAGGCGCGCAGCCGCCCGAGAACAGGGTCACGCCTCCCGTCGCCCAGGGGATGCGACCCGACGTAGACGAGGCCGTCGGCGACGACCGGCTCGGTCACCCCCTCGCTCTTGCCCTGGGGTGCGAACCGCCAGCGCTCGGCGCCGGTGGCGACGTCGAAGGCGACGAGGGTGCTTGCGTTGTCCGCAAGGTCCGACACGTAGACCGCGCCGTCGCCCACGGCCGGGCGGCCGAGCCACCGATCCCCGCCCGGCTCCAGGGTGGCGGCCCCGGCGGCCGCCCGCCACCGCTCGTCCCCCGTCGCGGCGTCGAGCGCGAGCAGGACGCCCTCCCCCCCGCCGGCGAAGACCACCCCGTCCGCCACCGCCGGCGACAGTCCGTACGTCTCGCCGGTCGCGACCCGCCACCGCTCGGTGCCGGTGGCCGCGTCGAGCGCGACGAGCGTGCTCGACGTCTCCGACTCGACCTCCTCCTCTTCCTCGATCGCGCCCTCAACGGGCGCGTCGCGCTCCCTCCGTTCGCGCCACCGATCGACGGTCACGTCGACGAAGAGCCCGCCGTCCTCCACGGCCGGCTCCCCAACCCAGACGGAGGCGACGGTCCCTGGGTCGACGGGCGGGAGCGCCATCACCTCGGCGCGCCAGCGCTCGGCCCCCGACGCGGCGTCGAGCGCGAGGACGACCCCAGCCTCCGTCTGGCGCTCCTCCGCGTCGCCGAGGACGCTCCCGGCGAGGTAGGCGATCCCGCCGACCACGCGCGGCGTCGACCAGACGTGCCCCCCCTGCCCCTCGGGGATCGGGACCCGCCAGAGCATCTCCGGCTCCCCGGTCGGTCCCGGCCCCGGCTCCTCCCCGGTCCGCCCCGCGTTCCCGAGAAACATCACCGCCCCGTCGTCCGTCCCCATCGGCGGTGTCGCCTGCGTGGTCCCTGGCGCCCCGGTCCGCGCCCGTTCCGCTCGCTCCGGGCGCAGCCCCCAGCTCGCAACCAGCCCGCCCAGGATCGCAAGCAGGAGCGCCGCCGCTGCCACCGTCTCAAGCGCCCGGCTCCAGACCCGGCGGCGGGCGGGGCGCGCGGAGGCGGCGGGACGCAGGGTCCACCGCCCGTTCGGCGCCGGCCCGGCCGAGATCGCCGCCGGCTGCGGACCGACGGCCGTCGCGTGGATGTCCATCAGCAGCTCCTTCTCCAGTCGGGCGACGAACGCAGCGTCCGGCCGCGGCGCGGGTTGGGCGTGGAGCAGCCGCACCGCCTCTTCCAGTTCCGGATCGACCGCCGGGGGCGGCGCGGCGTCCCCGTTTGGCCCATCGATCAGGGCGTCCCAGTAGGCGTCGACGGCGTCGACCGCGCGCGCCTCGTCCGGCCCGTTGGCTTCGCGCTCAGGCACCGCGCCCCTCCCCTCGACCCGTCTCCCGGAGCAGTTCACGCATCCTCGCGATCGCCCGGAACTGGGCGACGCGCACGCTGCCCGGGCTGCGGTCCAGCGCCCGCGCGATCTCGGCCCCGGTCAGCCCCGCCAGGCGGAGCTCGATCACCCGGCGCTGCTCGGCCGGCAAGGCCGGCAGCAGGCCGCGGACCAGCATCCGGGTCTCCCCGGTCAGCGCCGCCTCCTCCGGACCGGTCGCCGGGTCGGCGACCTCCCCCGCCGCGTCGAGCGGCCCGCTCGGCCGCGCCGCGCGCACCTCGTTGACGGCGACGTTGTGGGCGATCGCGAAGAGCCAGGCGCGGAAGGAGCCGTCGCGCTCCCCGGCCCGGTAGCGGGGCAGCGCCGCCAGCGCCCGGGCGAAGACGGCGCCGGTCGCGTCCTCGGCCGCCTCCCGGCTCCCTAGCCGCCGGAAGCAGTAGCCGTAGACCCGGCCCACGTAGCGCCGGTAGAGCGGCGCGAAGGCGCGCGGGTCCGCCTGGGCGGCGGTGACGAGCGCGGCGTCGTCCAACTCCGCGGCTCCCGCCGGGGTCGCGGTCGTCCTCCCGCCGGCCGCCGATGGCGCCGCCTCGAACCGGACGACGCTCGCCATCCCATCTCCCCCGCCGCCGCTCGCCGTCTCTCCCTGCCACCAATGTGAACACGGTGGGCGGCGAAGCGTTACCGACTCCGCACTGGACACCGCCGCCGAGCCGTTGGCAGCGCCGCCAGCGCCGCCGGCATTCGCTCCCGCCGCGGCCCCTCGTCCCGTGGCTGGGCAGCCGGATCCGCCCCGCCCTCCCCACCCTCCTCTCCGGCATGCCACGCCTCCCCGGAGACGAACGTCCCCGCCCTGGTCTGCGCCTCGCCCCGGTGGTGATCGAGCAGGGTGTGGCGTTCGATCGCGAAGAGCCACAAAGGGGGGGGGCCTATCCGCCGGCCCGAGCAGACGACGAGCACCGCGGCGAGAAAGGTCTCCTGCGTCAGTTCCTCACTGACCCCCGAGTCCCCATCGCGGCAGTGGCGGAGGAGCCGTGGATGCGGGGCACGGCCCGCTCGCAAAACGCCCCGAATGCTGTCGGGTCGTCACACCCGTCCGCGGCCACCGCGGTTGCGCGCTCCCGGATGGGTCGATCCATCGCCGCCCGTCCACCGATGGAGGGAGTCGCGCACCGGCCCCCCGCTCCGTCGATTTCCCCGGCGCGCCGCCCCGACGCCCAGAAAGCGACGTAGCGATCCATACACGGACACCGCCGACGCCGCCCGGCGCCGCCATACTGGCCGGCATCGGGTCCGCGCGGCGCGCTTCGGAGCGGCGAAGACTCGGCGGCGCACCGCCCCGCTCGCGGCCGCGGTCGCGACCCGCGGCCGGGGGGGACGACCCGAAGCCGCCGGCCCCGCGCCGCGATCGGCCGTCGCCGACACTGTGCCGTGCCCCGCGACGCCGCGGTCGAACGACATCCGAAAGCCAGCCCCATGCCCCAGCACCGAACGACCAGGACGACCCGCCGCGCCGTCGCCGCCGGCCTCGGCGCCATCGCCGCCGGGGGTCACGCCCGCCGCACCCTGGGCCGCGCCGCGAGGGACGCCGCCGGAGACCCGGCGCGCCGGGACGCCCCCTCCCCGCGACGGACCC
>CADCWL010000058.1 GCA_902806405.1 uncultured Thermomicrobiales bacterium
TACTGATCGACGACGGCGAGAACGTCGGCGGGCACCTGGTCACCGGGGGTGACGAGGCCCATGCCTTCGTTGGCGAGGCCGAGATCAAGGACCCCGCCCTCGAAGCTCCCGTCGACGACCTGCTGCGCGGCCGCGAACAGGGCGGTATCGACGCCCTTGGTGACGGCGCAGAGCTGCTGCTCGGCCCCGAGCTGGCTCTGGTCGGTGTCGGCGGCGATGACGAAGGTGCCTTCGCGCTGCTTCGCGGCCTCGAACGAGCCGATCCCGGTGGCGCCGGCGATCGGGAAGATGATGTCGTTGTCCTGATCGTAGAGGGCCAGCGACTGCTCGATCCCGAGGGCAGGATCGCCGAAGGTCCCGGTGTAATTGACCGTGACTTCCGCGTCCGGTGCGACGGCCTCGACGCCGGCCCGGAAGCCCACTTCGTAGCGCTCGACCGGCGGAATGTCCTCTCCGCCGAGAATGCCAACCTTGCCGGTCTGGCTCATCAGCCCGGCGACGATACCGCCCAAGAAGCCGCCCTCGTGCTCGCGGAAGAGCGCGGCCTCCACGTTGTCCCGCTCCTCCGTCGGCGCGGCGTCGATCAGCAGGAAGCGGTCGTCGGGGTACTGCTCGGAGACGGCGGTGACCGCATCGGCCAGCAGGAAGCCAACGGCGACAACCAGGTCGCTCTGCTCGGCGGCCTGGGTGAGATTCGGGACGTAGTCGGCCTGCTCCGTCGACTCGATGACCTCGCCCTGGACGCCGAGCTCCTCGACCGCCCGGTCGAGACCGCGCTTGGCGAGGTCGTTGAAGTTCTGGTCGCCGAGGCCGGCCGTGTCGGTGACCATGGTGACGACGATGTCATCCTGGGCAAAGGCCGAGGGCGAGGTCGGGACGGCGGCCACCAGCGGCACGAGCGCCGCAAGCGCGAGCGCGAGCCGCCGGGTCGTGCGCGGTGGGGTGAGCCGTGCCGTCATCACCATCTCTTGCCTCCCGTGTTGTGCACCTTGCTGCAGGGGTCCGGCGGCCTCCGCGGCCGGGCAGATGGTACCAGGATTAAACGGCGGGCGGCGCCGAATCGCTCGCCGCGGCGATCAGCGGAGGAAGGGGATCGCCAGCGGGTAGCGGTAGAGGCGATCGTCGGCGGCGCGGACGATGCCGAGGACGGTGAGGACGAGCCAGGCGAGGCCGAGGAGGACAAGCGCGGGGAGCGTCAGGAGGACGCCGAGGCCAAAGGTCAGAACCGTGACGACGATCAGGATGGCGACGTAGATCAGAACGGAGAGGTGGAAGTTGAAGGCGGCGCGGGCGTGGGCGGCAGCGTAGGCGTCGAACTTTCGGCGCATCAGCCAGATGACAAGCGGGCCGAGGAAGGCGGGGACGCCGCCCATGAAGCCGCCCAGGAGGGCCGAGACGTGGGCGCCCATTGCCCAGTTGCGCGACTCCCGCTCCGGCACCAGGTGCCACTCTCCATCCGGGGAGGTGGAAGCGCCCGTCGCGCCGGGAAGCGGGGTGGCGGGCGCGGGCGCCACGTGCCGGACATCCGCACCGCAGTGGGCGCAGAAGAGATCGTCAAGGCCCGCGCGGTGGCCACACGTTCGACAGTTCATGCCCCCATCCCTCCGTCGAATCTTGGCCCGTTCGCGGCGGTACCGAAGGCCCTCACACCCGGTCCCGCTTCCCCGCCGGGGAGCGGGGCGAGCACGCACGCGGCGACGATGAGAGGGGACGCCGCCCGGCTCCGTTATGGTAGGGCATAGGCTGTCCGGACGCTACGCTCCGGTGGGCATCGGCCGGAGTGTCGCCTTGCGCGAGCGCCGCGTTGGCAGTCCCGCGAAGGCCGGTGCTACGCTCTAGGCATGAGCGATTCACACCCCATCGACGCCGCCATCGTGACCAGCGGATTGAGCAAGCGGTACGGGGAGGTCGAGGCGCTGTCGCGGCTTGACCTGGCGGTGCCGCGGGGGGCGATCTACGGCTTCCTCGGGCCGAACGGCGCCGGCAAGACGACCACGATCCGCCTCCTGATGGGGTTCGTGAAGCCGTCCGCCGGGTGGGCCACGGTGCTCGGGCACGATGCCTGGAGGGACGGCGTGGCGGCCCGGCGGGAGCTGGGCTTTCTGGTCGCGCCGGACGCGCTCTACACCGACATGACCGGCCTTGCCCAGCTCGACTACGCGGCCAGCCTCTCCGGCCGCCCTCCCCTCCTGCGTGGGGCACTGCTCGACGCGCTGGAGCTGAGCGAGGCGGCCCTCGGACGACGACTCGGCACCTACTCGAAAGGGATGCGGCAGAAGCTCGCCCTGACGGCCGCGATCCAGCATGACCCCGCGCTCCTGATCCTCGACGAGCCGACCGACGGACTCGATCCCCTGATCCAGCGGGCGTTCGAGCAGGTCCTGCGAGAGCGGCGCGACCTTGGCCGGACTGTTTTTATGTCATCCCATGACCTGGCGGAGGTCGAGCGGACCTGCGAGCGCGTCGCTGTCGTCCGCGGCGGACGGCTGATCGCCGAGGAGACGATCGTCGGACTCAAGCGGCGCCAGCGGCGGAGCGCGGAGGTCGTGTTCCGAGGGGCGGTACCGGAGGGGCTGGGGCGGGTGCCACGGGTGGCGACCGTTGGGCACCGGGGCGACCGGGTCGAGCTCTCGATCGACGGCGACGTGGCGCCGCTGCTCCGGTTCCTGGCCGGGGAGGATGTGGTCGATCTGCTGCTCCCGCCGCCGCGTCTGGAGGACATCTTCATGGGGTTCTACGGCGATGGGACGGACGGCGAGCGGGACCAGGACGGCCCCGCCGACGACGGGCAGCACCTGACAGAGCGGGTGAGCGAGGGCGTCGAGCTTGTGGGGCGGCGATGACCGCGCTCGTGCCCATGACGCGGCGACTCCTGGGTCGCGGGCTG
Organism: uncultured Thermomicrobiales bacterium; assembly: GCA_902806405.1. Taxonomy (GTDB): domain Bacteria; phylum Chloroflexota; class Chloroflexia; order Thermomicrobiales; family UBA6265; genus CADCWL01. The sequence continues at coordinate 2,888 of CADCWL010000058.1, forward strand.
CCGGGCCTGCTCGCGCTCCTGCTCGGGATCGTGCTCTTCGAGCTCATCCAGGCGCTGGTAGTCGACTCCTTCGGCGGGACCGAGGGGTTGGGGTCGCTGCTCGACACGCTGCCGCCGGCGATTCGGACGCTGGCCCGCGCCCAGCCGGAGTTCCTGGCGGTCTCGGGGCTGGCCGGTTACCTCTCGTTCGGGTTCACCCACCCGCTCTACTTCGTCCTCGCCTGCGCGGTGGTCGTCGGCTTCGCCTGCCGCAGCCTGGCGGGGGAGATGGAGCGGGGGACGATCCAGCTCGCGCTCTCCCGGCCGGTCTCCCGCGCCAGAGTGTACGGCGCCCGGGTCCTCGGTCTCCTGATCATCGTCGCGGCGCTGGCGGCCGGGGGACCGCTCGGGTTGCTGGCCGGTCTCCTCTACGCCCGGCCGGAGGGGGAGTTCGTCTACGCGCACCTGCTGCCGACGGCGCTGGCAAGCGGCCTCCTCTTCTGGGCGATCGGGGGGCTCACGCTGCTCGGCTCGGCGGCGGCAAACACGTCGGGGCGGGCCGTGGCCTGGGCGATCGCCGGCCTGATCGTGTCGTACTTCGTCGACTACTTTGCGGCGCTCTGGGGATTGCTGGAGACGTTCGAGTTCCTCAGCGTGTTCAACTACTACGACCCGGCGCAGACCCTGGTCAACGGTCGCCTCCGGTCGATCGATGTCGCGGTGCTGGGCACCGTCGGGTTGGTCGGGGTTCTCGGCGGCCTCGCCGTGTTCGTGCGGCGGGACCTCCCGGCGTAGATCGTACGGACGCAATCGGGGAGCTCTCGCGTGAAACGGGTGATCGTCTTCGACGTGAACGAGACGCTGCTCGACCTGGCAGCGCTCGATCCGATCTTTGCGCGGGTGTTCGGCGACGCAGCCGCCCGCGTCGCGTGGTTCGATCAAGTCCTCCACTCGGCACTGGTCGCCACCGTGACCGACGCCTACAGCGACTTCGGCACGGTCGGGATGGCGGCGCTGGAGATGGTCGCGGCGCGGCGCGGCGCCACGGTCGGCGAAGCCGACCGAACGGCGGTGCGGGAGGGGATGCGGACGCTGCCGCCGCACCCCGAGGTGCGCGAGAGCCTGGAGCGGCTCCGCGACGCGGGGCTGCGGCTGGCGACCTTGACGAACAACGCGTTGCCCGTCGTCGAGGCGCAGCTGGCGAACGCCGGCCTGCGGGACCTCTTCGAGCAGGTCCTCTCCGCCGACGAGGTGCGCCGCCTGAAACCGGCCCCGGAGCCGTACCGCCTGGCGGCGGAGCGCCTCGGCGTCGAGACCGGGCAGGTGCGCTTGGTCGCGGCCCACGCCTGGGACGTGGCCGGGGCGCAACGCGCGGGCTGCGCCGCCGCGTTCGTGGCGCGGCCAGGGCGAGTCCTCGATCCGCTGGCGCCGCGACCGGACGTGGTCGGGGCGGATCTACGGGAGGTGGCGGCGGGGATCCTCGGGGCAGAGCGTTAGGACGGCCCGTATCCCCGACCCCTCTCTCCCGCGAGAGAACGAGGGGTCGGGGATACGGGCGTCCGCCCGCCCTACAGCTCCGTCCGCGTCACCGCGCCCTCGGAGGCCTGGGAGACGAGCGCGGCGTACTTGCCGAGGACGCCGCCGCGGTAGAGGGGGGCGGGCGGGGACCATTGGGCGAGGCGCTGGCCGATCTCGTCGGCGGAGAGCTCGACGGAGAGCTTCCGGTTGGCGATATCGATCACGATCGTGTCACCCTCCTGGACGGCGGCGAGGGGGCCACCGACGGCCGCCTCCGGGGCGACGTGTCCGATCATCAGGCCCTTGGTAGCGCCGCTGAAACGGCCGTCGGTGACGAGGGCGACGGAGCCCCCGAGGCCCTGGCCGACGATGCCGGCGGTGACGCCGAGCATCTCCTGCATGCCGGGTCCGCCGCGCGGCCCCTCGTAGCGGATGACGACGACGTCACCTTCCGTGATCTGGCCGTGCTGGACGGCGTCGTGCGCGGCGTGCTCGGAATTGAAGACCCGGGCCGGGCCGCGGTGCTGCTCCCGCTCGTACCCGAAGAGCTTGACGACCGCGCCCTCGGGGGCGAGGTTGCCGTGGAGGATGACGAGACCGCCGCTCGACTTGATCGGGTCGGCGGCGGATTTGACCACGTCCTGGCCGGGGGTCTCGACGGCATCGTTCGCCTCCTCGGCGAAGGTGCGGCCGGTGACGGTCGGCTGGTTGGGGTGGACGAGGTCGGCCTCGACGAGCCGCTTGGCGACGAGCGGGGTGCCGCCGGCCTTGTCGAGGTCGGCGGCGGCGTACCGGCCACCGGGCATCAGGTCGCAGAAGAGGGGGGTGCGGCGGGAGATGTTGTCGAAGTCATCGATCGTGAGCGGGATGCCCGCCTCGCGGGCGAGGGCGAGGAGGTGGAGGACGCTATTGGTGGAGCCACCGCTGGCGGCGACGCCGGCGATCGCGTTCTCGAACGACTCGCGGGTCAGGATGTCGCTCGGGCGGAGGTTGTTCTCGAGAACCTGCATGATCAACTCGCCGGCCCGGCGGCCGACGTCGTCCTTGCGGGGGTCGACCGCGGGCGGGGAAGCGGAGCCCATCGGCGAGAGGCCGATAAACTCCATCACCATCGCCATCGTGTTGGCGGTGTACTGGCCGCCGCAGGCGCCGGCGCCGGGGCAGGCCGCGTTCTCGAGCTCGATCAGATCCTCGTCGCTCATCTTGCCGGCGGCGTTGGCACCGATCGCTTCGTAGACGGAGCGGATAGTCACCTCTTTACCGTGCCAGTGGCCGGGGAGGATCGATCCGCCGTAGACCAGGATGCCCGGCACGTCGAGCCGGATCATGGCCATCGCCAGCCCCGGCAGCGTCTTGTCGCAGGCACCGATGCCGACGATCGCGTCGAACATGTGGCCGCGACCGACGAGCTCGACCGAGTCGGCGATCACTTCGCGGGAGACGAGGGAGGTCTTCATCCCCTCGGTACCCATCGTGACGCCGTCGGAGATGGCGACGGTGTTCAGCTCCATCGGGGTGCCGCCGGCGGCGCGGATGCCCTCCTTCACCTTGCCGGCGATGCGGCGCTGGTTCAGGTTGCACGGCATCGTCTCGATCCAGGTGTGGGCGACACCGATGATCGGCTTCTTGAGGTCGTCGTCGGTGAAGCCGGTCCCCTTCAGCATCGAACGGGCGCCGGCGCGCTCGTTGCCGTCCAGAATCGTCCGGCTCTTGTGCCGCGTGTCGAAACCGCCGGCGGGCTTGGTGCCAGAAACCGGTCGCTCGGTCGTGGTGCTCACCTGGGTTCGCTCCTCTCGCCATACGCCGGCGCCGCGCCCCCGGCTCGGGGGGAACGACGGGCCGGCGCGGATTCGCGCCCCGGCCCTCCTGATCCGTCGGATGCGCCAAGTTTCCCCTCGCGGGGGGGAACGCGCAAGACCTCCGACTTGGGCGAGCGCGCCCGACCGATCGGGCTAGACCAGCCCCTCCGCGATCAGAAGTTCGGTCAGCCCATCGACGAGGTGGCGGACGGCAGCTTCGAGGCGCCCGTCCCCCCACGGCGCGGCGGACGCCGCGACGACCGCGTCGACGGCGGGGCCGAAGTCCGGCGGGTGAAGCGGACAGGTGGCGAGCGCGAGGGCGACGAGGCGCTTCTCCCCCGGATGCGTTTGACGGTTGAGGCCGAAGAGGACGTCGAAGTAACTCGCCAGGAGGGCGGTGAGCCGGTGCTGGGTGGCAACGACGTCACCGCGGCGGACGGCATCCTCGATCTGACTGGGGAACGAGAAGCGCGAACCCCGTAGGAGCGGAAGATTCTTGGCGATGATCGCCCGGCGCAACGGCTCGGGGTACGGGCCCGTCGCAGTTGCCCGGGCCCGGGCGAACCAACCGGACGAATCGGCGAGAGGGAGTGAAGCGAGGACGTTGTGCCAGACGGCGGTCGAGTAGCCGACGGACGCCTCATGGCGGACGAGGACGCGATCCAGTTCCGCCTCCAGCCAACCCACGGTGCGGTAGGTGATGTCGACGGTCAGGCCGGTCGGGCGGTCGGTCCAAGCATCCCCCGGCTCCCAGAAGCGCATATCGAACTCGCCGTTCGTCGCGTCCGGTCCGGCGACCGCCTCCCGCACAGGGAGGGGCAACTCCGATGCGGCGTAGACGTACAGGTCGAGGTCCGACCCGTCGTCCGCCGTGCCGGTGGCGCGCGATCCGGCGACAACGACCGCGACGACGCCGGGCACCGCCGCCAGGCGACCGGCGAGGGCAAGGGCGAGCGCGGGAGGGCGCGGCCCTCGACCCATCGGCAACGGCGGGTTCTGCTCCCGCGGGCCGCCGGAATATGGGTCGGTCACCGGGGAGGGGGAGGATTGCTCGCCGATGGCTAGGCGGACGGGCGCTCGCCGGAGGCCGACGCGCCGTCGCCGCCGGCGCGGAGCGCGGTCTCCTGGGCGGCAAGGGCGCCGGGGGCGTTGAGCCCGAGACCGATCGCGGCGACCGCCTGGGCAGCTTCGACCCGAACCTTGGCCTCCTCGTCACGGAGCGCCTCAGGGTCGGAAACCTCGCCCCGGAACTTGGCGATCAACTCGTCCTCCTTGGCGGCCTGCGCCTCGGCCCCGGCCAGGCGGGCGCGGCGCACGAGGTCGGTCAGCCGCCCCTTGAGCTCGTCGCCGCTCTGCGGCGCCCAGAGGATGGCGACCGCCGTGCCGACGGCACCGCCGAGTAATCCGCCGCCACCGAACTTGAGGATCCGCTTTGCCGCGCCCATGGGCACCTCCTGCGAGCTATGGGGTATGAGCTATGCGCCGTATCGACGAGTCCGGCCCACCGACCGTGGCCAGTTTTTGCCACGTCCGGTCACGGGTCACCAGGCGGAACAGACGCCCCTCGTCGTTCCGGATGATGGGGGAGCGAACGCTGCGACCGCGGCCGATCCCGCAGGCCGGTGGCCTTCAGCCCATAGCTCAGAGCGATCGAACGAGCCGGCGGACGAGGGAGCCGAGGAGCAGGAGTGCGGCGCCGAGGCCGGCACCGAAGGCGGCGGCGCCGGCGACGTCGACGGCCGGGCGGACGGCGCTGCCGGGAGGACCGGCGTAGACGAGGATGCGGGCGCCTTCGTCGACGACCGCGGATCTGGCGGCGACAACAAGCACCCTGCTCTTGACCAGCCGCACCTCGTCCCCCGCGACGGCGAGCGCTGAGCCGCCATGGAGGACGGCATGCTCTCCGCGGAGAGAGACGACGCCGGAGCGGTCGAGCTGGGCGGAGCGGGCCTCGACGGCGCGGGCACCGGAGTTGGTCATGATCACCCGCTGGGCGGTGACGACGTCGGCGCCTGAGCGCTCCATGGTGACCGTGGTCGCCGCGACGTCGCCGGCGTCGCTGCGGAGCAGCTCGGTCGCCGGGAGCGGGGACTTGGTCGCGTTCGCCTTGAGGAGGGTCGAGCGAGAGGCCGACCGGTCGTCGCCGTTCTCGGCGAGCGGCACCCCGCTGGCGTCGCTCCCGGTGGCGTGCCCTTCACTCCCACCCCGTCCGGCTGTCGCGCCCGGCTCGGACATTCGTTCCGTCCCTTCCGCTCCGTCCCGCGCGGTCGCGGCGCCCACCGAGGGCGGCGAGTGTAGCACCACCGCCCGGGCCGCCGGGGCACCCTGTCTCGCATTCGGCAGCGGACGACGGCGACCCATCGGCCCGCCCGTTACCGATCGGCGTCGGGGTTGCTACCATCGCGCTACTGGCATACCGCGCGCTCTGCCGCGAGCGCGGGAGAACCGGGGGTCGGGGGCCACAAGGAGGATGCCCAGATGACCGTTTCCGAGCAGACGACCGTCGGCATCCTGATCTTCGACGGGGTAGAGGTGCTCGACTTCTGCGGGCCGTTCGAGGTCTTTTCGGTGGCGCGGGCGCGAACAGCGGACGGGGAATGGGGCGAGCAGGCACCGTTTCGGACGTTGACGATCGCGGCGCGGGCCGGGATCGTGCGCTGCGTCGGGGACCTGCTGGTGCAGCCGCACAACACGATCGAGGACCATCCACCGCTCGACGTGCTGGTGGTGCCGGGCGGGCGCGGGACGCGGCGGGAGCAGACCAACATCCCCCTCCTGGCCTGGATCGCGGCGCAGAACCGGCGAACGGCGCTGACGACGAGCGTCTGCACCGGGGCGTTCCTCCTGGCGGCGAATAGACTGCTGGACGGCCTCCGGGCGACGACCCACTGGGCGAGCATCGACCGGCTACGGGAGCAATATCCGGCGATCGACGTTCGCGCCGACGAACGGGTGGTCGACGAAGGGCGGATCGTGACGTCGGCGGGAATCTCGGCCGGGATCGACATGGCGCTGCACCTGGTCGCCCGTCTGAAGGGGGAGGAGATCGCCGTCGATGCGGCGCGGCTGATGGAGTACGAGTGGCGCCGACCGGGGGCCGTCGCCCTGGGGCCGGCCGATGAGGCGGGGAAGTGCGTCTCCCCGGCCTTCTCCTCCCAGCCGGGGAACGAGGAAGCCGAGCCCGGCGGTGGCATCGAGGTCATCCCGGGACGACGGCGAGCGGTTGGATGACGCCCGAACGAGAGAGAAGTGTCATCGCCTGCCGTACCCCATGACGCTCGAGAACGGCGGACGGTGGCGACGGTGCCGATCGGGCGGGTTCGATCTTTGCCCCGCACGTTCCTCGTGCCAACGAGCCCCTGAGGGGTTCGCCTCGCGCGTCCGTCCCCGCCGGGGGAATCGTTCGGACTCCGGCTCACCAGGAGCCCGACCGGTGGCGACCTAGCCCGGCCGGGAATGGCCGGGGAGCGGACCGGTAGCGAGGGCGAGGGCGTCGGCGAGCATGCCGGCAGCGGTGACGTCCGGGCCGGCGCCGGGGCCGACGACCGTGAGAGGGTTCGCATCGTAGCGTCGGGTGCGGATCGCGATCACGTTCTCCGGCCCCTGGAGAGCGCCGAGGACGCCGCCGGTGGGGACGGGGCGGACGCCGACCTCGATCGGCCCGGCCGCCGGGACGGAGGCGACGTACTTCAGCGTCTGGCCGCCCGCGCGGGCGGCGTCGGCGCGGGCGGCGAGGTCGGCGTCGAGGTCTCCGACCCGGGCGAGGAACTCGTCGACGGAGACGGACCGGAGATGCTCGGGGACGAGGCTTTCGACCGCAACCTCGGGGAGATCGACGCGGCGCCCGATGGTGCGGGCGAGGATGAGGGCCTTGCGCGCGACGTCGAGGCCGCTCAGGTCGTCGCGGGGGTCGGGCTCGGTGTAGCCGCGGGCTTTGGCGTCGCGGACCGCTTCGGAGAAGGGGCGGCCGGAGGCGACGGCGGCGAAGATGGCGCCGAGGGTGCCGGAGAGGGCGCCCTGGATCTCCACCACCTCGTCGCCCGTGTCGAGGAGGGCGCGAAGGGTGGAGATCACGGGCAGCCCCGCACCGCAGGTCGCCTCGTAGCGGAGGCGGCCACCGGCGCCGGCGGCACCCCACAGTTCCCCCGCGAGGGGACTCGCGAAGGAGAGCGCCAGCGGCGCCTTGTTCGAGAGCACGACCCCGGCACCGGAGGCGAGGGCGCGGGCGTCGAGGGTAGCGGTCTCCTCGCCGGCGGTGGCGTCGAGGACGATCGTTGGGCCTGCCTCCGCGAAGCGTGAAACAACCTCGCCCGTGGGCCTGAGGGCCCCATCCGCGACCTCGTGCAGGCGGCGGCCGGCCCGCCGGCCTTCCACCGCGCTCCGCACGGAGGCGTCTGGCAGCCCGTCCGCGTCGTCCCCGGTAAGGGCACCGGAGCGGGCACCGATGGCGCCGATGGAGAACGCCAATCCGAGGTTGTTCCGCCAGCGATCGCGGTTCTCCAGCACCTGCTCGAGGACGGCGCCACCAACGGTGCCGACGCCGAGCTGAACGAGCGTGACGCGGATCACCGGACACCCCCTGTCCCGGCACCGGCCCAGGAGGTCATCGTCGGGGCACCGCTGAAGGGCCGACCATCCGTCTCGTCCGGGCCGATCCCGTCACGGCGGGATGGCACGGCTTCCGGCGAAGCAAGACGAAACCTCCCGTGAGGACGGGCGCGATCGCGAGCCGGCCCCTCGACCGGCTCCCAGATGTTGCGGTCGATCGGTAGGACAAGCGTTCCCGACGTCGGGGTCACGGCGTCGACCGCGACGGTTTCGGACGCGCGCCGGTCTTCGGCGGCAGCATAGGGGTCCCAGGACTCGGCCACCTCCTCCCAGGTTTCAAGCTCCCGCCTCCAGCCCGTGCTCGACGAAACGTCACGCGCAGCCATGCCGACTTGTCCCCCCCCCAGCGAATCGCCTCGCGCCGACGTCGTTCCTGCCGGATGGCGGGACGGGCCGTGACGGGGAGAGGACACCCTTCCCGTCCGAATCGAGCGCCGCCGCCACCATCCGTCCGGCGAGGGTTGCTCCCATTGGCAAGGGTACGCTCGCCGCCGCTCCTCGAGACCGACGGCGAGCCGAAGCGCGCATCCTCCACTCCCGCCACCACGCCATCGTGGCGTCGGACCTGGTCCCGGTTCCCTCTACCTCAACGAAGCCGCCGGACGGGAACCGTCGCAGTTCGCCGGCTCAAGCGTCGATCGGAAAACACCGTCGGTCGTTAGATGGGCACCGCCATGCTGATGGTGCCACCGGACGCGGCCTCGAAGCCGACCAGCACCATCCCTTGTCCCGCCACGGTACCGGCAAGCGGCAGGTCGACGGGGGCGGACTGGCCCGGCGCGAGCTCGACCGTCTGCGTGGCGACGGCCGTCGTGCCGTTCCAGAGAAAGACGTGCGCGGTGCCTCCGACCGCAGCCAGGAGATCGAGCCTGACCCGGTCGCCGGCGATCGCCGGCCCGGAGGTGAAGGAGACGGACGCGTCGGTCGGGAGGGCAGGGCCACCGGCGAGCGGGACGCCGTCGGTCGCGGACTGCAGGATCGACTGGGGGGACGCCACGCTGCGCGTCGGCTCCAGCGGCACGACGGGGGCACCCGGCGTGGTCGGCCGATCCTGCGGGGGGACGTAGCCGGCGAAAGCGGCGCGGCCCCAGCGATAGGGGTCCCCCTGGACACCGTTGAAGGTCGACCAGCCGAGGCGGGTCTGGCCGGTCTTGTCCTGGGTGTCCGAGTCGTAGATGAAAACGTTCAGGGTCGCCCGGGCCGGGTCGATCGCTGCCGGGAGGGCGGCGAGGGGGATCTTGACCTCCAGGGTGTAGCCCGCGTAGGGGTCGCTCAGGGCGGAGGCGACCTCCAGGCCGGGGGCGGTCTCGGCGATCGGGCCCTGGCGGTTGTCGGCGTCGCGGGAAGCGGCGGGACCCCCCTCGGCGACCGTCGGGAAGACGCCGACCTTGAAGGTGGTCGCGGTGTTCTCGGAGGTGCCGCGGGGGTCGATCGCGATCTCGACCGAGTCGGTCCGCCAGTGGCGGCGCGCGTCGGCGGTCGGGAGGACGGCGCCGAGGGCGTCGTCGACGACGTTGACGAGCAGATAGAGGTCGTCTCCGGCCCAGGCGACCTTCGCGGATCCGGAGGCGTCGGCGGGCGAGTCGGGGTCATCGCCCTCCCAGACGCGGGCAAGGTCGAGCACGGGGCCGGCGTACTCGCCCGGCGACTCCGCGCCGTCGACGGTCGGGGCCGCCGGGGCCTGAGGCACCGCGGTGACGGGCACGAGGTTGAGCCCGACCTGTTGGCCGCCGACGGCGGCCCCAGCGGTCGTGATAACGGTCATGGGGTAGTTTCCGCCGTCGTTGGCGGTCGGCAGGCCGGCGTCCGTGTTCGAGACCTGGAAGGTGACGGAGCCGGTCGCACCGGGCGCGAGGTCGGGGAAGGGGAGCGAGGCCGCATCAGCGGCGAAGCCCGGCGGCAAGGCGAGGCCGACCGTGCCCGACCGCGCCGCGTCGCCACGGTTCGCGAGGTCGACCCGGACCGGCCGGGTCTCCCCAACGCCAAGGGAGAGGAGCGGATCGATCAGACCGTCGAGCTGGGGGACGCCGGTCCGCGCCGCCCACTCCCGGAACTGGGCGACCTGGGGGAGGGACTCGACCGTGCCCTGGAGGGGCGGGACGACGCGGACGATCTCGGCGGTGGTCCCTTGGCGGCCGCCGGCGGCAAGGGAGGCGAGGATTCGGAAGCGGGTGTTGGCCGGGGCGGTCGGGGCGACCGTCACGTCGAAGGTCGTCGTCGCCTCGGCGTCCGGGCCAACGGGGCCGAGGAGACCCTCCCCCTCGGCGGTCCAGCCGGGGGGGAGCGCGAGCTGGACGGCGGCGTCGGCCAAGGTCTCGCCACCGGAGCGGGCGTGGGCGGTGACGGCGACGGTCTGGCCAGGGACGAGGTCGAATCGGTCAACCGTCAGATACAGCTCGGTGCCGAGGGGAAGACCGCCGGCCGCCGGCTCGACGGCGCCTTCCAGCATGGCGGTCGGGGCGGTGCCACCGATGGTGAAGGGGACGCGGCTGTCGACGAGGGTGAAGTAGTCGCAGGGGAGCGCGGTCGGGTCGGTCTCGACATCGGGGAAGACGCCCCAGCCCTGCGAGACGTACTCCCGCTGCGCGTCGCGCTCGACCGCGGCCCAGGGCTGGCCGCCGTTGCGGGCCGAGGGCCGGCCGGACCAGACGCCGTGGACGAGGTCGGTCGGCTCGGCGGGGACGAAGGCGGAGGCGCAGAGCGGGCCGGAGGCGTCCTCGCCGGCGAACCCGCCGCGGAAGAGCTTCGCCGCGCGCCATGGCTGCAGCCCTTCGCGTGCGATTTGATCGGGGAAGGCGGCGGGGTCGGCCGCGGCGGCGAACGCCTCGACCGCGAGGCGGGCAGCGACCTGGTGGTGGCCATGGTTCCCGGGGGTTGGGGCCGGGTTCATGGTCGTGATCACGTCCGGCCGGGTGGCACGGACGACACGGACCACCTTCTCCAGCGTCTCCCGGCTGCCCCAGATCTCCTCCGTCAGCGGGGCGCTGACGGTGTAGTAGAAGTCGACCTCGTCGAGGTTGTAGATGTTGACGATGCCCGACCGACCGACGGCTCGGCGCTCCTCGGCCTCGCGGAGCAGGCCGAGGGCCGGGCCCTCCTCCTGGCCGACGGCATTGCCTCCCCCCTCGCCGCGGGTGATCGTGACGACCCCCGTCGTGACGCCGGCGTCTTCGTTCCACTGCCCGTAGGTTGAGAGGCCGAATGCCTCGTCGTCGGGGTGGGCGCCGATGAAGAGGACGTCGAGGTCGATGGTCGCCGGGGTCGCGACGGCGCCGGCGACCGGGGTCGCGACCCCCAGCGGCGTCGCCGCGGCGGGCGGGCTGGCAAGGTCCGCCACCGGGGTCGCCTGTCCTCCCGAGCGGCCGGCACCGGCAACGGGGGCGGCGAGCAGGCCGATCAGCGCCGCGAGCGCGATGGCAAATCGGGGACGCGGTCGCGCGGAAAGGGTCACCGGCGCCTCCTAGCCTCTCCGCCGTCGCGCCCGAAGCATCGGCGCGGCGGCAAGCGGACGGGGTAGGTCGGGGAGGATACCGGAAGCGGCGGCGGTTCGCTGCGCCGATCTGGCGGTTGTCGGGCGAAGCCGGGCTGCGGGCGGCTACCCCGCCTCTCGCACCTCCTGGAGGAGGGTGGTGAGCACGTCGTCGGGGGAGGTGCCGCCCGCTTCGGCCTCGAAGTTGAGGATCAGCCGGTGGCGGAGAGCGGGGAGGGCGACGGCCCGGACGTCGTCGAAGGAGACGTTGAGCCGGCCCTCGATCAGGGCCCGGATCTTGGCGCCGAGCACGATCGCTTGCGCCCCACGCGGGCTGACGCCGTAGCGGACATAGCGGCGGACAACCGGCACCGCCGCCTCCCCCTCCGGATGCGTGCCGAGGACCAGGCGGACCACGTAGTCGGTGACGTGGGTGGCGATCGGCACCTGCCGAGCAAGGACCCCCATGTCGCAGATCGTGCCGCCGTCGGCGGCCTTTGCGGCGGCGACGGAGACGCGCGTCGTGGTGCGGCGCACGATCTCGATCAGGTCGTCGGCGGTGGGGTACGGGACGAGGAGCTTGAAGAAGAAGCGGTCGAGCTGCGCCTCGGGCAGGGGATAGGTGCCCTCCATCTCCAGCGGATTCTGGGTGGCGAGGACGAAGAAGGGCTGGGAGAGCCGGTGGATGGCGTTGGCGACGGAGACAGTCTTCTCCTGCATCGCCTCGAGCAGGGCGGACTGGGTCTTGGGGGTTGCCCGGTTGATCTCGTCGGCGAGGACCAGGTTGGAGAAGATCGGCCCGGGCTGGAAGGCAAAGCGGCGCTGGCCGGCCTCGTCCTCGGCCAGGATGTTGGTGCCGGTGATGTCGGCCGGCATCAGGTCGGGGGTGAATTGGATGCGGCTGAACTCGAGGTCGAGCGCCTCGGCAAGGGTGCGCACCAGCATCGTCTTGCCGAGGCCCGGCACCCCTTCGAGCAGGGCGTGGCCGCCGGCGATGACGCAGATCAGGACGTCGCGGACGACCCGTGTCTGCCCGACCATGACGGCGGCGATCTCCTCCTCGATCCGCCGCACGGTCGTCCGGAACTCCGCGACCGACATCTGGGCCGGCTGCTCCGCGTTCGCATCCACCGTCTGGACCGCCACCATCGCTCGTGCCCTCCGCGCATCGGACGGCGCCCCTTAAGGTGCCCCGACCGAGCGAAACTTAGCGCACCCCCGTCGCCCCCGTACCCACAACGAGAACCGCAAACGCGGCCGCAACCACTAGCCCAGGACCAGAAGCAGCACCGTCGCCATCATGCAGACGATGCCGCCGATCGCGACCCCGCCGATGGCGAGGACGGCGACCCGGTCACGGTTAGCTGCCCACCAGCCGCCGCCACCTTGGACACCTTCCCCGTCCGCTGCCATCGATCCCCTCGGCGGCCCGGACGGCCGCGTGGCATGCCCGCCACCGTCCGCGCCGCCGGCCGGGGTGCCTCGGAACCGGCGCACCGTCGATCTTACGCCCATGACGCCCGCCCGGTCATGTCGCCCCGCGGCGCAACCGTCGCAGGTAGAGGACGAGGCCGACCGCCACGGTGCTCCAGTAACCGACGACGCGGTCGAGGAGCACGATGGCGGCGGCAAGGGCCGTCGGCAGGCCCATGACCTGGGTCAGGACGCCGATCAGCCCGAGTTCGACCAGACCGAGGCCGGCCGGGGTGAACGGGACGGTCGTCAACAGCGAACCCATCAGGGCGACGAAGAGGGCCGAGCTCAACGACAGGTCGGCGTCGACCGCGCGGCCGACCAACCAGACGCGGAGGCCCTCGCCGAGCCAGATGACCGCCCCCATCGCGAAGAATGCTTCCGGCCGTCGCAGGCAACGGAAGACCGCGTCGTGGAGGCGGGCGTACTGCTCGCGGACGCGCGCCGGCAGCCGCCGCTCGATCGTCCGCCGCGTCAGCCACATCCCGCCCAGAGCGAGCACGGCGACGACGAGCAGCGCCACGCCGAGGAGAAATGCCCGCGCCGCTTCCGTCGGCAGTCGGCCCCGGAAGATGGCGAAACCGACGGCCGACATCGTCAGGAACAGGACCGTGAGGTCGGTCAACCGCTCGGCGACGATGGTGCCGAGCGCGGTGCTGAAGGAAGCGCCGGTCGCTCGCTTCAGCAGGTAGCTCCGGTAGGCGTCCCCGAGCTTGGCCGGCACGATGCAGTTGGCGAACCAGGAGAGGACGAAGATCTCGACCAACCCGGCCGTGCCGGGGAGGCGATAACCGTGGGCGGCGTCGATCCCGACCCGGGCCAGCATCTGCCGCCAGCGGACCGCGCGGACGAAAAAGCTGCCGTACCAGACGCCAAACGCGAGCGCGTAGGGGACCGGGTTCGCGGTGCGGACGGTGCGCCACACCTCCCCGACGTCCAGATCGAGGCGCCGGGCAAAGACCACGAGGAGGACAGCGGCAAGGAGGAACGAGACGAGCGTGCGCGGCCGAAGGACGCGCCCGGAAAGGCCCCCCGGACCCGGTGAATCGTCGGCGGGGGGGTCGGCGGCACGCGGCCCAAGCGAACCCGGCTGTCCATCGACGGCGCCGGGGACGGACGCAGGGACCGGTGCGATCGGCTCGACCGCGATCTCCAGCGCCGCGGGGGATGGTTGCCTCACGCGGCCGCCGGTCGGCGCGGCGGTCGTGGTTTCCCCCGCCCGGCGTCGATCGACCAGGAGGGCACCCGCCTGAGAAGCGGGACCGGCCCTCGCTCGGTCACGGTGGTCCTCCGGATAGGGTGCATCTGCCCGCCCATCGCTTCTCGGTGACCGCAGCACGCCGTCAGTGCCGGGCAGGCTCGGGACCGACGTTCCGACGCCGCCCGTCGGGCACGGCCAAGCGCGCCGCATCACTGCGGCGCCCGTCGACATCGTCGAGGCCGGAAAGCAGAGTGTATACCGGGTCGTCGCCGTCGGGCGAGGCGGCTCCCGGATCGGGGGCAAGTACGCTCGCGCCGCGGCGGCGGCGCGATCAGGCGCGGCGGGCGGGGCGCCAATCCTGGAGCGGAGGGAGTTCGGGCCAGAACTCGATGCCGCGCCGCCGCTGCAAGCGCCCCGTCCGGTGGGCGATCGTGTAGACCGCTTCCCGCAACCCGAGAAACAACAGGCCGACGCCGCCGACGACGACCAGCGCGACCGGCCACCGCAGCGGGGTGTCGCGGACGACCTCGAGACCGCCGATCGTCAACTGACCGGGGCCGTCGAGCTCCAGCGTCAACATGTGCGGGCCATCCTCCAACCCGTCGGCGAGCGAGATCGGTACGTCCTGCGCTTGGATCGCGTCGAGGGCAAGCGCGATCGGCTCCCCGTCGACGCTCGCCTTCACCTGCCCAGCGTCGGGGCCGAAGCGGAGGAGCGCGACCGCCCCGGTGCCGACGAAGCGGACGGTGGTCCGAGCGTCGTCCTCGCGCGTCGTGCGGTAGATCGTGGAGCCGAGGTGCTGCACGTCCCAGTTCCCTTCGAGATCGAACTGGGGGGCGTCGACCGGCAGGAAGCCGGTGGGGGCCGCCGCGGTGCCGCCGTCGGCGGCGAAGGTGGCGAGGGCGTCGTAGAGGGGGGTGGCGACGCCGTTGGCTCGCAGCAACTCCCGTCCCGGCTCGACCGCGCCGCCGAGACCGGGGCCGGGGACCAGTCCCCAGGCGAACATTGGTCCCATCCATGCCCATTCGGTCCGGGCGCGCTCCAACCCGGCGACCGCGTAGGCAGCCTGATCGGCCGCGGTCACGCTGCCGGCGTCCGCGCCCGTACGCCACCCGTAGTGCGTCGCCCAGACCGGTTTCGCGTCGTCCCCGGCTTCGACCATCGCCTCGCGGAAGAGGACCGCCCGTGACAAGCTTGCCGTGCCCGGGTCGACCCGCCGATCGAAGGGCGACCGGCCGCCGCCATCGACGGCGGCGGCGGCGACATTGAAGTAGGGCCGCGCGCCGTTGCGGTAGAGGTCACGCAGGAAGCCGAGGTCGCCGTCGGGGGCGCCGTGCGGCGCGCCAGGGTCGAGCTCGGCCAACACCACCGTGGCATTGGGGTTGGCCGAGCGGACGGCGTTGAACCCGAGGGAGAGCAGCTCGACGTAGCCGGCGGCGTCGGCCGGCATCCCGCCCCAGCGATCGGGGCGGTTCGGGAGGTCCCAGAGCTGAAGGAACGAGACGCGCGACCGCCCGTCCACCGGTCCGTACCGAGCGGCGACCGCCTCGGCGAAGCGCGCGTAGGCCGCGGCGTCGACCGGTGGGGCGTCGGGCGAGTCCTGTTGCGCCGGCGCCCGCGCCCAACCGGGCGAGTCATGCAGCACCACGACCGGCTCCAGCAGGTGCCGGGTCAGAGCCTCGACGATGGCGTCGTAGGGCTCCCAGACGTAGGCGCCCGGGGTGGGCTCGATCTCGGCCCAGGAGACGCTCTGGCGGACGTAGCGGAAGCCGCTCTGCTGCAGTGCCGCCACCACCGCCTCAATATCGCCGGGGGCGAAGCGCGTGAGGTCTACGTTGGTGGCGAGGCCGCGACCGCTCGGATGGCGGACCCACGGCGCGCTGCCGCCCGTTTCCACCCCCCGGTGGAACGCCAGATCGGCGACGACACCGCCGCCCGCGAGGAGGAGGCCGAGCAGGGACAGGAGCAGGGCGACCCCGAAGCGTCCCGCGTCGGGCTGCCGCGACAGCGCGGCCGCCCCCCCTCGGACAAACCTGCCGACGGCGGCGGGTGGCCCGCCCGGCGCCGCTTCCGGGCGGGAGGGAGGCACCCGGAACCGGTGGGAGCTCGGGCGGGACGGGGGTGTCTCCTCCACGATCGCGGGCGACAGCGGGCCGTCAGGCGCCGGCGACGAGCGCCGGCGCCCGGACAAGGCCATGGAGGGTCGCCAGGTTTCGACGGTCCTCCTCGCCGTCGTCCCCCTTCGGCGTCTCCAGGATGCCCGGCAGGCCCGCGAAACGGGGATCATTGAGGACGAACGCGAAGGGATCGAGGCCCAGCTCCCCGTCGCCGATCGGGGCGTGGCGATCGACCCGGCTGCCAAGCCCCTTCTTGGAGTCGTTGAGATGGAAAACGCGGAGGCGGTCGAGGCCGATCGTGGACTCGAAGGCGGCCATCGTCTCGGCGTAGCCGCCTTCGTCGCGCAGATCGTAGCCGGCGGCGAAGGCGTGGCAGGTGTCGAAGCAGACGCCGACGCGCCCCTTCTCGTCGACCCGGTCGATGATCCCCGCGAGCTCCTCGAAGCTACGGCCGAGGGCGGTCCCCTGGCCGGCGGTCGTCTCGAGCAGGATCGTCGTCGCCCCGTCCGGACGCTCGGCGTGGGTGCGGTTGATCCCCTCGGCCACGCGAGCGAGGCCGATCTCCACCCCGTCCCCCATGTGGGCGCCGGGGTGGGAGACGAGGAACGGCACCCCCAGCAGGTCGCACCGGTCCAGCTCGTCGCGGAACGCCAGCCGCGACTTCTCGCGGAGCGCATCGTCCGGGGAGGCGAGGTTGATCAGGTAGGAGTCGTGGGCGACCAGGGAGCGGACCGCGCTCTCGGCCCATCGCTCCCGGAAACGCTCGGCAAGCGCCGGCTCGATCGGCTTCGCGTTCCACTGGTTGGCGTTCTTGGTGAAGATTTGGCAGGCGACCATCTCGAAGGCGGCGGCGCGCTCGATGGCGCGCTCGTGTCCCCCGGCGATCGACATGTGCGCGCCAAGCTCGAGCACCCCGGCCCCCTCCTGTTGACGATCGCGAGCAACGCGACGACGATACCATACGTCCGTACACCACCGTCGGCCCCGTCCCCGTCGGGGACCGTGTGGTAGAATCCGCCGCTTCCGGCACCGGATGGCGACGAAGGACGGTACCCCCGAGGGGAGACAAAGGCGCCCGTGAACGGGGAGAGCGCGACGCCGGCCGATCCCCCTCCCGCTCCCCCAGCCTCCCCATCGCTCTCGCTCGTGATCCCCGCCTACAATGAGGCGGAACGCGTCGGCGCCACCCTCCGGACCGTGACCGCGTTCTTGGCGGCCCAACCCTACGCCCACGAGTTGATCCTGGTCGACGACGGGAGCGACGACGGGACGGCCGAGATCGCGCACGCGGCGCTGCGACGGCATCCCGGCTCCCGCGTCCTGACGATCCCCCACGGTGGCAAGGCAGCCGCCGTCCGGGCCGGGATGTCTGCGGCGACGATGGACCAGATCGCCTTCAGCGACGCCGACTTGGCGACCCCGCTCCGCTATCTGGACGATCTCCGTGCGGCGTTGGCGGGCGGCTGCCAGGCGGCAATCGGGTCGCGGGAGGGGGCCGGGGCACGGCGGGTCGGGGAGCCGTTCTACCGGCACCTGATGGGACGTGTCTTCAATCGGCTGGTCCGTGCGTTGCTCCTGCCCGGCATCCAGGACACCCAGTGCGGCTTCAAGCTCTTCCGGCGCGAGGCGGCCCGAGAGATCCTGGCACAGGCCCGCCTCTACCGGGAGTCCGGGTCGGTGGCCGGTCCGCGCGTGACGGCGTTCGACGTCGAACTGCTGGTCATCGCTCGCCGCCTCGGGTACCGGGTCTGCCCGATCCCGGTCGTCTGGACCTACGGCGAGCGCAGCAAGGTGCAGCCGGCGCAGGACACCTGGCACAATGTGCGGGACGTGCTGCGGGTGCGGATGAACGCCTGGCGGGGTCGGTATCACTAGCCGCCGGGGAACGATAGCACCCGATTGCGAAGTCGCTGTTGCCGCGTTCCGCCGAATCCGCCGCGGTGCAGCGCGCCGGCTTGGGGCGAGCTGATCGGAGTCAGATGCGGCATCCCGAGGGCCATCTCGCAAGCCTGGTCGATCACGGAGGCCGCGATTGCCCGGGTGGTACCCTTCGCCGGGTACTCTGCCGCCCGGGAGTCACCGTCGACCAGTTCCGGCGACTCCCAAAAGGTTGGATCGGTGCCACCGCACGAGTCCCTCGTTCTCCTGGCACCCAACGCAAGCGGCGGGTATCTGGCGGACGGTCCCACCCTCCGAGGATGCGTCACGCACGGAGAGACCTCGGACCTGGCACCCGCCAACGCCCGTGAAGCGATCGCCCCTTACCTGCAGAATGGCGTCGCCGATAACCTCGCCCGCGCCGGAGCCCGCGGCGATACGATCTTCGCCGCCGTGGCGACATCGTCCACCGCTCGAACCCGGGCGCCGAACCGGGCGACACGAGCCGTCGCCGCACGGCCACAATCGCTCGTCGTGCCCCTCGTCGTTGAAGCCCGACGGTCGTCGGTCGAACGGTCCCCCTTCACGACGATCCGTCGCTTCGTGACCCGACAACGCCCGACGTCGTGATCGACGAGGCGTCGATCCAATCCCCGACCAAGCGAGGCCCTCTTCCGTGACCGAGAACACGTCGTCCGTGACCCGTAATCCCGAGCTGATCTTCGTCGGCGTCGCCTGGCCGTATGCGAGCGGGCCGCGCCACTTGGGGCACGCCGCCGGCGCGTACGTGCCGCCGGACGTCTTTGCCCGCTACCACAGGATGACCGGGAACCGGGTGCTGATGGTCTCCGGATCGGACATGCACGGGACGCCGATCACCGTGGTCGCCGACCAGCGGGGGGTCGGCCCGCGCGAGGTGGCCGAAGAGAACCACCGCGGCATCGCCGACTCGTTCACGCGGCTCGGCCTCTCCTACGACCTCTACACGACGACCCTGACGCCAACCCACTACCGGGTGACGCAGGCCTTCTTCCTCCGCCTCCACGAACAGGGGTACCTCTTCGAAGACACGACGACGGCGATGTACGATCCGGAGGCGCGGCGCTTTCTGCCGGATCGCTACGTCGAGGGGACCTGTCCCCACTGCGGTTACCCCGACGCGCGCGGCGACCAGTGCGACAACTGCGGCCGCACGCTCGACCCGACCGACCTGATCGACCCGCGCTCCAAGCTCTCCGGAGCGACGCCGGAGACGCGCCAGACGACCCACTTCTTCCTCGACCTGCCCAAGTTTCAGGAGCCGCTGCTTTCCTGGGTGGAGGCCAACCGCGACCGCTGGCGACCCGCCGTCTCGGCGTTCGTCCTCGGTTGGCTCCGGGAGGGACTGAAGCCGCGGGCGATCACCCGCGACATCGACTGGGGGGTGCCGATCCCGCTTCCGGGCTGGGAGGATAAGCGAATCTACGTCTGGTTCGACGCGGTGATCGGCTACCTCTCCGCCTCGGTCGAGTGGGCCGAGCGGCGCGGGGAGCCGGACGCCTGGAAGGCGTGGTGGGAGGTGGGGGCGGACGGCGCGGCGCCGGGCCGCGCCTACTACTTCATCGGCAAGGACAACGTCCCGTTTCACGCCATCATCTGGCCGGCGATGCTCATGGGCTACGGCGGCCTGGCGCTGCCGTTCGACGTGCCGGCCAACGAGTTCCTGACGATCGGCGGCCAGAAGCTGTCGTCCAGCCGCGCCTACACCGCACGCCTCCCGTTCCTGCCGGAGGCCCTGGAGCTCTTCGACGCGGACGCGCTCCGCTTCTTCCTGACGATCAACGCGCCGGAGGGTCGGGACACCGATTTCTCGTGGGACGAGTTCCAGCGGCGCAACAACGACGAGCTGGTGGCGACCTACGGCAACGCCGTTCACCGGCTGCTCAGCTTCGCCCGCTCCCGCTTCGACGGCCGGGTTCCGACGCCAACTGAACCGTCGGTGGCGG
Source organism: uncultured Thermomicrobiales bacterium (assembly GCA_902806405.1). Lineage (GTDB taxonomy): Bacteria > Chloroflexota > Chloroflexia > Thermomicrobiales > UBA6265 > CADCWL01. Next base: position 22,915 of record CADCWL010000058.1, read on the forward strand.
ACCGGGCGATGCTGGCGCTGGCGGCCGACGCCTTCGCCTCGGTCGGGACCCAGATCGAGGGGGTCCACCTGAGGGAAGGACTGCGACTGACGATGGGTCTGGCCCAGGCCTTGAACCGCTACCTGGACGACGCCGCCCCGTGGAAGACGATCAAGACCGATCCGGCGCGGGCCGCGACCGCGGTCTGGACGGCGCTGCAGATCGTCGGCGCGCTGCGGGTGCTGACGGCGCCGTTTCTCCCCTTCTCGGCGCAGCGGCTGCACGCCTACCTCGGGGAGGAAGGGGACGTCCACGCGCTGCCCTGGGCCCCGCGCGAGGTGCCCACCGGGACGCAGCTCGTGCCCCCGCAGCCCCTCTTCCGGAAGCTGGAGGACGAGGAGCTGGAGGGGCTGCTGGCGCGGCTGGGGCCGACCGAGGCCGCGGCGACCGGGGAGCCGACCTAGGGGCGAGGGCCGTCGCGGTTCGCCGGGCGGGAACATGCCCTAAGACATCGGAACGTGCGGATCGGCTGGAACGGGTCCGGCTCTGCGCTCCTCCCCCGACGAGGGGACAGGTCGCCCAGCCATGGATTTACCCACGTGACGTGGGGGCACATTGCTGGATGGCCCTGTGCGCACGGGCCGCGTTCCTACCCGACCCCCGCGTCGTCCAGCGGCACGCCGTCGTCGGCACGGGCTTCTCGCCAGGCGCCGATGCGGCGGAACTTCCGGTAGCGGGCATCGCGGAGGCGGGGAACGGCCTCGGGGTCGGCGGCAGGGTAGGCCTCGACGAGCTCGCGCAGGTGGCGGGCAAGCACCCGACCGGTCGCGAGGATCGTCTCCCGGGGCTGCTCGTGAGCCGGAACGCGCTCGGGCACAACCTCGTCGACGATGCCAAACGCCGCGAGCTCCTCGGCCGTGATCCGCATCGTCTCCGCCGCCTCGGGGGCGCGGGCGGCGTCCTTCCAGAGGATCGTGGCGCACCCTTCGGGGGAAACGACGGCGTAGACCGCGTTCTCGAGCATCACGATCCGGTCGGCGACACCGACCGCGAGCGCCCCGCCCGAACCTCCCTCGCCGATGACGACGGCAACGCTCGGCACGGCGAGGTCGGCCATCGCCAGCAAGCCCTCGGCGATGGCGGTCGCCTGCCCCCGCTCCTCCGAGCCGATGCCGGGGTCGGCACCGGGGGTGTCGATGAAGGTCAGGACCGGGAAGCCGAACTTCTCGGCGTGGCGAAGGAGGCGCTGGGCCTTGCGGTAGCCCTCGGGCCGCGCCATGCCAAAGTTGCGGGCCAGGTTCTCTTTGGTCGTCTCCCCCTTCTGGTGGCCGAGAACCATCACCGTCCGGCCGTCGAAGCGGGCGAGCCCGCCGACCAGGGCGCGGTCGTCGCCAAAGGCGCGGTCGCCGTGCAGCTCGACGAAGTCGATTGTCAGCTCCCGCAGGTAGTCGATCGCGTGCGGTCGCTCCGGGTGGCGGGCGAGCTTGACCCGGTCCCAGGCGCTCCGGCGCGGAGGCGCCGCATCGACGTCGATTACCCCCAGGAGGACGTCCGCCCCGGCGGTATCAGCCACCGGCAGCCCCGCTCTCGACCACGGCGACGAGCGCCGGCTCGTGGAGGTGTCCATTGAGCGGTACCTGCTGCTCCACCGCCGGAGCGTAGTGGGCGAGCAGGGTGGCCAGACCGGCGCGGAGGGCGCCGCGCTCGACGATCAGGTCGACCATGCCGTGCTCAAGCAGGAACTCGGCCGTCTGGAAGCCCTCGGGCAGCTTCTGCTTGGTGATCTGCTCGATGACGCGGGGACCCGCGAAGCCGATCAGGGCGCCCGGCTCGGCCAGGATGACGTCGGCGACGGTCGCGTAGGACGCGGTAACGCCGCCGTAACAGGGGTCGACCAGGAGCGAGAAGTGCGGGACGCGAGCGCGGCCGAGGCGGGCGAGGGCGGCGACCGTCTTCGCCATCTGCATGAGGGAGAAGAGGCCCTCGTGCATGCGCGCACCACCCGAGGCGGATACGGTCAGCAGCGGCAGGCCCAGTTCCGCGCACCGCTCGGCGGTGCGGACCAGCTTCTCGCCAAAGACCGACCCCATGCTGGCGCCCATAAAATCGAAATCGCACACGGCAAGGGCGAGCGGCCGGCCTTCGATCGCGGCGCGGCCGGTCAGCAACGCCTCGGTTTCGCCGCTCTTTGCCTCCGTCCGCGCCAGCTTGTCGAGGTAGGAGCCGCTCCCGTCGACGAAGCGAAGGGGGTCTTCGGGGCGAACCTCGGGGTCCCACTCGACGAACGAGTCGGGATCGGCGAGGAGGCCGACGCGCGCCCGCGCGCTGAGCCGGAAGTGGTAGGAGCACTTCGGGCAGACGCGGGCGTTCCGCTCCAGCTCCTTTGTGTACTGAAGCTCGTGGCAGCGCGGGCACTTGGTCCAGAGATCCTCCGGGATCGCCTGGTCCGGCTGCTGGTCGTCCGCCAAACGGGGGCGGAAGGCGCCGCGACGGTGGAAAAAATCTCGCATGAGCGGCTCGTCCTTCGCCCCCGCCAGCGCTGGCCCTCGGCCGAGCGGGCGGCTCCGGGCGTCGTCGCCCCTCTTCGTCGGTCCACGACGTGGGCCACAGAATACGTCAGCGTCCCACCCCCCGCAAGCCGGGGGCCGCGAATCCTCAACGAATCGTCAAGGATCCCGGTCTACATCCCGAGGGCGAGCCCTTCCGCCCGCGGGTCCGAACCACCCGCGAGGACGCCGGTCCCCGGGTCGCGGGCGATCAACTGGGCGGAGCCGCCCCCGTCCCAGGCCCCCTGCCGGCGGAGGCGGTGGCCGCGCCGCTCCAACTCGGCCAGGACGGCCGGATCGGCACGGTTCTCGACGCGGAGCTCGTACGGGTTCGGCAGGGTCAAGGGATCGGTCGCCGGCCAGATCGTCCAGCGGGGGGCCTCGACGGTCGCCTGGACGTCGAGGCCGCCGTCGATCAGGGCGGAGAGATTCTGGGCGTTCCACTGCGGCTGCCCGTCGCCACCGGGCGTACCGCCGACCAGGAGCGGGGTGCCGTCGCCGGCGGCGACGAGGTAGCAGTGGAGGGTGTGCATCGTCTTCTTTCCCGGGGCGTAGACGTTCGGGTGGCCGTCCTCCAGGGTGAAACCGCGGCCGGCGCGGTTGTTCAGGAGGACGCCGGTGTCGCCGGCAACCACGCCGCTTCCGAAGCCGCTGGAGAGGGAGACGATCAGGGAGACCATGCTCCCTGCGCCGTCGGCGACGGCGATGTAGGTGGTGTCCCCACCCGCCAACGGCATCGCGGGAACGTCCGACGCCGACCGCTCGCGGTCGATCGCGGCGAAGCGGCGCGCCGCCCGATCCGCACCGAGGAGGGCGGCGAGGGGGGTGTCGACGAACGCCGGATCGCCCGCGTAGGCGAGCCGGTCGGCGACGGCGGCCTTGAACGCCTCCGCCATCAGGTGGACCCCGTCGGCGGAAAGCGCGGCGAGCGAGGCCGGATCGGCCCGCTCCGCGATCTTGAGCGTCTCGAGCAGGATCAGGCCGTGGCTCGGCAAATCGGTCGTGTGGACGACGACGTCGCGGTAGGACGCGGCGAGGGCGGGCGCCACGTCCGTTGCGTGGTCCGCCATATCGTCGGCGGCGAGGGCGCCGCCGAGCGCGGCCACGGCGCGGCCGATCCGGGTCGCGATCTGGCCCCGATAAAAGGCATCGGCACCCCCGGCGGCGATCTCGCCCAGGGTGCGCGCGAGGTCCGACTGGCGGAGCAGCTCGCCGGTCCGCGGGGCGCTCCCGTTGGGCAGAAAGACCGCGGCCGAGGCCGGCGTCTGGGCCAGCAGATCGACGCTCTCGGCGATCGCGACGGCTCCCTTAGGGCCGAGCGGGAAGCCGTTGGCGGCGTGGCCGATCGCCGCCTCGGCAACCTGCGCGAAGGAGCGCGTCCCGTAGCGTCCGAGGAGCGCGAAGCAGGCGTCGACCATCCCCGGCACGGCGACCGAGAGCGGTCCCTGATACGGCATCCGGTTTGCTGCCGCGTCGCCCCGCTCCCGCATCAGGTCGATCGAGGCGCCGCGCGGCGAGATCCCGCTGCCGTGGACGGCAACAGTCTCCACCGGTCCGTTGCCGGGCGGGTGGACGACGGCGAAGAGGTCGCCGCCGATGGCGCACATCTCCGGCATCACCACCGCCGCGGTGAGGGCGGCGGCGACGGCGGCGTCGACGGCATTGCCGCCGCGGGCAAGTTCGCCGACGCCGGCCGCGGTGATCAGCGGGTGGGCGGCGGCGACCATCCCGTTGCGGGCGAAGACGGGAGCGGAGCGACGGCGGGGCCAGGGTGGGGTGGGCGATCCGGTGCCGGACGGAAAGCCGAGGGATCGGTCGCTCATCGGGGCGAGCCTCCTACGGTTCGGACGCCAGAGGTCGGGTGCTGCCGGTAGAGCGGCGGCGGCGGGGGCCGGTGGCAGGGTTAGGGCCGAACCCGAGGACGCCCGCGGGGACGACGGCGGGAGGCGAGAAGGCGGACGGCCATCGGGGCGACGAGGCCAAGCGCGGCCAGGGCGAGGATGGTCGCCGAGATGGGGCGCGTGACGAAGGTCGTGTAGTCGCCCTGGGCGATCTGAAGCGCCCGTCGGAAGTGCTGCTCGGCGACCGGGCCGAGGATGACGCCGACGACGGCCGGGGCCACCGGCACGTCGAAGCGGCGCATCACGAAGCCGAGCACGCCCAGGCCGTAGAGGACGACGAGGTCGACGACCGAGTTGTTCAGGCCGTAGGTGCCGAGGCCGGCGAAGACGAGGATGCCGGCGTAGAGGAGCGGGCGGGGGATCGCCAGCAGCCGGACCCAGACGCCGGCCAGCGGCAGGTTCAGCACCAGGAGCATGGCATTGCCGATGTAGAGGCTGGCGATCAGGCCCCAGACGAGATCGGCGTCGCGGGCGAAGAGGGTCGGGCCGGGGTCGAGCCCGTAGCGCTGGAAGGCGGCGAGGAGGACGGCGGCGGTCGCGGACGTCGGCAGACCGAGGGTGAGGAGCGGCGCCAGGACGCCGGCGGCGGCGGCGTTGTTGGCCGCCTCCGGGCCGGCGACGCCCTCGATCGCGCCCTTGCCGAACTCCTCCGGATGGCGGGAAAGGCGCCGCTCGAGGGTATAGGAGAGGAAGGTTGGGATCTCGGCGCCACCGGCCGGCAGGCTGCCGATCGGGAAGCCGAGCGCGGTGCCGCGCAGCCACGGCTTCCAGGAACGGCTCCATTCCTGCCGCGTCATCCCCACGCCGCCCTGGACGGGGATGATCGAGGCATCGTCGTGGCGCATCCGGGAGGCGACCCAGAAGGTCTCGCCGACGGCAAAGAGGCCGACGGCGACGGTGACGACATCGATCCCGTTCCCCAACTCCGGGATGCCGAAGGTGAAGCGGCTCTGGCCGGAGAGGGTGTCGATCCCGATCAGGCCGAGCGCGAGGCCGAGGAGCAGGCTCAAGAGGCCACGAGAAAGGGCGCGGCCGAGCAGGGCCGTGATCGTCGTAAAGGCGAGGACGACAAGGGCAAAGTACTCGGCGGGGCCGAAGCGGAGGCCCACCTCGACCATCACCGGGGCGAGGAAGGTGAGACCGACGGTGCCGATCGTGCCGGCAACGAAGGAGCCGACGGCGGCGGTGGCGAGGGCCGCGGCGCCGCGACCCCGCTTCGCCATCAGGTTCCCTTCGAGCGCCGTCACGATCGAGGCGGACTCGCCGGGGGTGTTGAGCAGGATGGAGGTGGTCGAGCCGCCGTACATGCCGCCGTAGTAGATGCCGGCGAACATGATGAAGGCGCTGATCGGCTCCAGGCTGTAGGTCACCGGGAGGAGGAGCGCCACCGTCAGGGCGGGCCCGATCCCGGGCAGGACGCCGACGGCCGTGCCGAGCAGCACCCCGATCAGCGCCCAGCCGAGGTTCTGGGGGGTGAGCGCGACCTGGAACCCGTTCAGGAGATCCCCGAGGGCGCCCACCTAGAGGATCCCGTCGAGGAGGCCCGGCGGCAGGTCGAGGTCGAGCCCGCGGGTGAAACCGACGAAGAGCAGGAGCGCGAGGACGACGCCGACCGCGGCGTCGCGGGCGATCCGGCGGCTCCCCATGGCGAACGCGGCGCCGACGTAGAGGAGGGCGCTGGCGACAACGAAGCCGGCCGGCTCGATGAGGAGGGCGTACACGATCAGCGGCACGGCGAGGAGACCGACGGTGCGCCAGTCGGTCGGGAGCGTCGGGTCGGCGTCTTCCGATTCGGCGCTCGGTCCACCACTCCGCCCGATCAGCGCCTCGACGGCGAGCCAGGCGCCGACGAGCAGCAGCCCCGCGCCGACGATGTAGGGAATGACGCGGGGTCCGACGAGGGAGTAGGCCGGGGTCAGCCGGATGCGCGTCGCCTGCCAGACCACGGCCGCGCCAAAGAGGACCACGGCGGCGGCGAGGATCAACTCCGGGACGTTGGCGCGGCGGGAGTGGGAAGGTATGGCATCCGGCTGCATGTGCCCTCACCCCTCCGGCCCCCTCTCCCTCTGGAGGGAGAGGGGGAGCGCATGAACCACGGATCGGTCGTTGGAAGCGGCTACTCGACGCGCTGGGCGCCGGTTGCCCACGCGGTGTCGCGGCGCAGTGGGGGAACAGGCTTGTCTCGCCCCGGCCATGACGACGCTGCCGCTGCCGAGGCAAAACGGGCGCCCGGGCGCCCGTTAGGCGACCAGGCCGAGCTCGGTCAGGATGGCGGTGATGCGCTCACGCTCGGAGGTGAGGAAGGCGCCGTACTCGTCCCCGGGGAGGTAGTAGTCCTGCCAGCCGTACTGGGCGAGGGTCTCCTGCCAGGCGTCGGAGGCGCGGAGCTGCTCGACGACCGCGATCATGCACTGGCGCGCCTCGGGGGAGACCTCCGGCGGGGCGACGAGACCGCGCCAGTTGGCGAGCTCGACGTCGACCCCCTGCTCGCGCAGCGTCGGCGCGATCCCGGCGGACGCCGAGGCAGCGGGGCTGGCGGCCGACGAGGCACCGGCCGCCGGGGTGGCGTTCGCATCGCCGCTGCCGGAGACGGCGAGCGCCCGCAGCTCACCGGAGGCGATCTGCTCCTGCCACTCGCCGACGCCGGAGACGCCGGCCGAGACCTGGCCGCCGAGGATCGCGGCGAGGGCCTCGCCGCCGCCGGAGAAGGGCACGTAGTTGACCTGGGTCGGATCGACCCCGACGGCCTGCGCCATCAGGCCGACCAGGACGTGGTCGGTGCCGCCGGCCGATCCGCCGCCCCAGGAGATGGCGGTCGGGTCGGCCTTGAAGGCGTCGACCAGGTCGCCGAGGGTCTCGAACTCGGAGTCGGCGGGGACGACGACGACCTCGAACTCGGTGGTGAGACGGGCGATCGGGGTGACGTCGTCGAGGGTCACCTCGGAAGCGTTGGTCGCGATCGCGCCGACCATCACCAGGCCCATCATCATCAGCTGGTGCTCGTTCCCGCGCTCGTCGTTGGCGAGCTGGGCGATCCCGATGGTGCCGCCGGCGCCCTCGACGTTGTAGACCTCGACGCCCTGCTCGACGACGCCCTCCTCAAGGACGCGCTGTATCTCGCGGGCGGTGGTGTCCCAGCCGCCGCCGGGGGCGGCCGGGGCCATGATCTCGAGCGTCTCCGTCGGGTAGCCTTCGATCGGGCAGGTGACGCCCTGGACCGCGGCCGGCCGGGCGAGGGGGGCGGCGCTCGGGGCGGCGACGGCGGTGGCCGCCAGGGCCGGGCCGAGCAGGAACACCGCGAGCAGTGCCGTGAGGCGTCGTAGAGATCGCATCGTCGCTCCTTCTCGCCGCTGGCGGCGCGGCAGCCGAGCCGATTCTGCGAATCGGCACCGTTCCGTCGTCCGGAATGGATCTTGGCATCGTACCCGAACCCGGCAGCGGGCGTACCAACGCGCAGGGGCCCGGGCGCTGCGGCCGGCGTTACGCCGGGTCCGCCGCGAGGGCGGTCGCCGGGGCGTAGAAGGGGTCGGCACCGCCGCGGAGAACGGCGTCCTCCCCGAGCGCGATGCCGACCGGGGAGGCGAAGTCGCCGGTGAAGAGGCGCTCGTCGCGGACCGCCACGCGGTGGCCGCGGGCAACGAGGGCGTCGCGGGTGGGCGTCGGAAGGCGAACGCTCGCCAGGAGGTCGGGGGTCGACGCGTCGATCCGGGGGGCGGCGATCGCGGACCCGATCGGGAGACCGTGGTCGACCAGGTTCATCACGAGCTGCGCCTGGCAGTTCATGATCCGGCGACCGCCGCTGGCGCCGAGGGAGGCGACGGCGCGCCCATCGCGCGTCAGGATCGCGGGCGCCATGTTGCTCAAGGGGCGCTTGCCGCCGGCCACCGAGTTCGGGCGGCCCGGCTCCGGATCGAACCACATCATGCCGTTGTTGAGCAGGATGCCGGTACCGGGCACCACAACCCGGCTCCCCCAGAGACTGAGCAGCGTCTGGGTCAGGGAGACGGCCATCCCGTCGCGGTCGATCACGCCGAGGTGGGTGGTGCTGCCGCCGACCGCCTGGTGCGGGTCCATCGCGAAGTCGGGCATCGAGGCGGCGAGGCCGTGGGCGACGCCGAGGCGCTCGGGCGGGCCGGCGGCGACGGGTCCGAGACGGTCCGCCGGGAACGTCGCCGCCCGCTCCTCGGCGTAGACGGGATCGGTCAGGAGCGCAAGCGGAACGTCGACGGCGACGGGGTCGGCGAGGTAGGCGAAGCGATCGGCGAACGCCTGGCGGTAGGCCTGGGCGGCTCGGTGGAGCGCGTCGGGCGTGTTGTGGCCGAGCGCGCCGACGCCGAGCGCCGCCAGGAGATGGAGCGACTCGACCAGGGTCGTGCCGCCGCCGCCGCCGCCCACCGTGACGACGCCGTGACCGCCGTACGTCGCCTCCAGCGCGGGAACGACCGCGGCCTCGTAGCGCGCGAAGTCCGACTCGGCGAAGGGGGCGCCATGCTCCGCAAGGTGGGCCACGGCGGCACGGGCCAGTGGCCCCTCGTAGAACGCGCGGGGGCCATCGACGGCGATCCGCTCCAGCGTCCGGGCGAGATCGGGTTGGCGCAGGATCGCCGGTCGGGCCTGCTCGACCGAGACCGGCGGGTTGCCGAGCGGGTCGAGAAAGACGGCGGCGGTGGCCGGGAAGCGGCGGAGGGTGGCGAGGTCGTTGGCGACCTTGAGGGTGGTGTGCCAGGTGACCGGGACGCCTTCCGCCGCGTGCTCGATCGCCGGCGCCATCGCGTCCGCCAGGCCGATCGTGCCGAACCGCTCGAGGGCGAGCGCCAGGCCGGCGACGGTCCCGGGCACGGCGACCGCGCGATGGCCGACGATGTTGGCCCCGCCGACCGTCGCCGGCCAGCCAAAGAGCGCGGCGTCGGCCCCGCCCCCGAGCAACGGAAACATGCCGGGTGTCGCCCCGCCGGGGGCCACCATCGGGAACTCGACCACGACGCCCGGCTCGCCCGGCCGCTGGACGACCATGAAACCGCCGCCGCCGATCCCGTTCATCCAGGGCTCGACGACCCCGGCGGCGAAGGCGGTCGCGACCGCGGCGTCGACCGCGTTCCCTCCCCGCCGCAGGACCGCCACCCCCGCCTCCGCCGCAAGCGCCGTCTTCGCGGCGACCATCCCGCCGCGTCCGATTGCCTCCGTCCGTTCGACGGCCCACTGCGTCCGCTCGGCCACCGCGCCCCCCTTCCCCCTCGCCCACCGGAACCCGGCTCCGATCATACGCCGCGGACGTCGGTAGGCAAGATCCGGTTTCGGAGACGCCGCCCGCCGTGACCGCTTCTCCGGCGCGTCCGGTTCCCGCCCCCCAGCCAGGCCGCGGCCCGGCTGGGGGCACAAGGGGGCGATCGGGTCCGGCCCTTCCCTGCCATGGCCCCGGGATCTCGGCAGGGCGCGAGTACCCGCAAATCCCGTTCGCCAGCCCCTCGTCCAGCACCCCGGGCAGGGAGAAGATGAGACCCAGTCGCTGGCATCTCGGGACGGCTGGCCGGGGCGGTCTGGTACCCTTCGACGCGTTGGGTAGCGCGCGCGGAGACTCCGGGTCGGCCCGGAGCGGTGGGGGCGCGGCGGGACATCGGCTCGAGCGCGAGCGACAGAAACGGACCCGCTGCCATGTCCCGAGTCGTCACCGACACCGACCGCGCGATCATCCGCCTGCTCCAGCAGAACGCCCGGATGTCGTACGCCGAGCTGAGCCGCGCGACCGGCATCCCGGAGTCGACGGTTCGGCGCCGGATGGACCGCCTCCACCGGCGCGGCGTGATCGAGTTCGCGATGCTGGCCGACCCGATGCGGCTCGGCTACGACCTGCGGGCCATGATCGGGCTCAAGGTCGAGCTGAAGCAGCTGGAGGAGATCGCCGAGACGCTGCGGGCGATGCCGGAGGTGACCTTCGCCGCCTTCCTGACCGGCAACTTCGACGTCGCGATCCAGGTCGTGGTCCGCTCCCAGGAGGGATTGGTCGAGTTCCTGACTCGACGCCTGGCACCGATCCCCGGCGTCCGCTCCTCCGAAACCTTCGTGATGCCCTACGTGATCAAGCCGACGACCGCCTGGATGCTGCCCGAGGCCGCTCCCGAGGAGCCGGAGGCGAACGACCCGGGCGACGACGGCGAGGCGGCCGAGCCGGAGCCGCCCTCCCCGCCCCGGCGGCGGGGCCGTCCGCGCACGTCGCCGACGCCATAGCGACGGCCAGGCCGCTACCCGGACGGTCCGCGAGGAGAACGGCCGCGACCCGTGGACGCAATCCTTGACACCCGTTTTCAGGCCGTGCTAGCATCGCGTCACGCTCGGAGGCGTGGTGTAGCGGCCTAACATGCAGCCCTGTCAAGGCTGAGATCGCGGGTTCGAATCCCGTCGCTTCCGCCATTGCATGATCCCGGCTCTGGGTTGACGGCCAGGAGCGCGAAGAAGGGACGCAGGTCCGGCCGTGGCACGACCGCCACGGCCGTTCTGTTGCGCACGACGACGGTGCCGAACAGCTCCCGCGCGAGCTTGTTCCGCTCCGCCGGGCTGGCAACCCGCCACGCCGACCCGACGTCGGCCAAGAAGCCGGACAGCCTCCGGCCGGCGTCGTCCTCGGGATTCCCGCCCGCGGGCAATGCGGCCAACTCGTCGGAGACCGTCGCCCGCCGCGCCTGGTACGTCGCGCGGTCGAGGTCGCCGTCGAGGTACAGGTCCTTCAATCGGTCCAGTCGGTGGTTGAGGCGCAGGCGGGCCGCGACGGTGTCGACGGCCGCGCTCTGGTCGTGACGCCAGGCGGCGAGCAGGCGGGCTTGGTGGTTGGCGGGGATCGCGAAGCGCCCGAGCAGGTCCGCGATCTGGTCCTCCACGACCGAGGCGTAGAACGACGGCTCGTCGCAGCCGTTCCCTTGCGTCCGACCGGCGCAGCGCGCCCGCCGCCTGCCGTCCGCCGTGATGTGCGCGCCGCAGCCGCCGCACGCCGCGATCCCGGAAAGCCCCCACGGCGAGCGCTCGCCGGCGACCCGCCGCGGCCGGCTGGCGTTCCGCGCCCGGGCGGCCTCCGCGCGGCCGAACAGGGTCGGGTCGACCATCGGGTCGTGCTTGCCCGGCACCCAGCCGCCGGTGCCGTCCGGCAACTCGCCCAGGTAGAAGCGGTTGCGGAGGATCACCCGCACCGAGTCCTTGGTGAACGGGTTGGCGCCGCGGTTGCCGCTTGTGCGGTGACCGGCGGTGTTGAGCGCTTGCGCGATCTCGCGGTCAGCCTTGCCCGCCGCCGCGAGTTCGAACGCCATCGCCAGACCCTCGGCCGGGACGATTTCGCGCCGGGTCGCCAGGTCGCACCCCCACGCCTCGCGATCGGGCACCGGCAGGCCGTCGGCTCCCTTCGTCACCCCGAACGGCAGCACGCCGTTGTACAGGCCGCGCGCCTTGCGCTCGCCTTTGCCCTTCTTGGTCTCCCACGACAGGTTGTCCGAATAGAACTGCGCCATGCCGACCAGCATGGTGAGCATCAGCTGGCCGGCCGGGGTCGAGTGGTCCATGTTCTCCGCGATGGAGAGGAAGCCGACGCCGGCGGCGCCGAGCCGGTGGAAGGCGTCGAAGGCCACCCGCCGGTTCCGGGCGAAGCGGTCGAGCTTGTGGACCACCACGACGTCGAAACGCCGCGCCTCCGCGTCGGCGATCAGTTGCCGGAAGCCGGGGCGCTTCGCCGCGTCGTCGCTCCGCGCGCTTTTCCCTTCGTCGCGGTAGCGGGCAACGATCTCCCACCCGTTGTGCAGGCACAGCGCCTCAGCCGCTCGCTCCTGCGCGCCGAGGGAGTAACCCGCGACCTGTTCCTCGCTGCTGACCCGAACGTAGAGGGCGACCCGCTTCGGCGGCGCCGTGGTAACCCTGCCCATCGTGCTAACCTTTCGCCGCTTCGCGCTTCGGCTCGTCGTCGGCGCGAGGCGTTCCCTAGCCGTCGCGGCCTCTCACGCCGCGACGGCTTTTCCCTGCCCGGCCGCCTCGATGGCCGCGGCGAACTCCTCCACCTCGGCCGGCTCGACCCCGAGCGCCAGGCTCAGTTTCTCGATCACCCCGAAGCGCGGGACCGACCTCCCCGTCTCGATCAGGTGGACCGTCGAGAACGCGACGCCGGCGCGCTCGGCAAGCCCGCGCACGGTGAGCAGGCGCGCCGCTCGGGCTTCCTTCAGCGTGGGCACGTACCTCCTCCTCTGCGAACCAGCCACCGGCCCCAATCTTACAACGTATTCGCTTCGTCGTCAAAATGTATTGATTCTACAGCTCAACGGGGCTACACCGGGAAGTTTGAGAACGCGTTGGAGACGACGAGTGGCGGTAGCACGAAGGAGCAGTGGAGATGGCGGCGCCGATCCGAACGTTTGAAGAAGCCACCCCGGCGGGGTGGCATGCGGCACTCCGCCGGGCGATCGCCGGGGCGGTCGAGGATCGCCGCCGTGGGGCGGTCCGCCCACCCCTGGAGCCAGCGCAGCAGGGCGCGCAGGTCGTCCACCGTTGCCGGAACGACCCCGGCCCGCAGCCGGCGCTGCGTCTGCTGGTAAATCGACTGCCTCGGCGGGAACTTCGTCGGAAGGCGGCGCCAGGGCGCGCCCGCACAGACGCTCCAGCGCAGGTCGTGCCGGCGCTGCGGGGCGCCCAGGTCCATGGACGTCGGGTAGGGGGCGACGAACGCCCACCCGTCGTCCGTCACGTCACTCGGGTACGGCGTGCGCGTGCCATGTCACAAGCGTACCGAGTGCATAACACGCTCTAAGCAGCGCGTTGCCAAACCCTTCCTTGGCCACTCCGAGCGTGCTGACGCAGCAACCACTGACTCCTCGAGGGCCCAAAAATTTCCGATGGGTGACCACCTCTCACGAAGCGCCCAACTCGCGCACCGGCCCCCAAGGTAGGACGATTGCCAACATCAGCCGATGGGCAGGATCTGTGGCCTGGCGAGTCCGGTGGCCTCCCGCGACTGCGGCACATGCCTGGATCAGCGGGTACGGCAGCGAGTTCTGGCGCTCTCGGAGCCAGCCCAGTATGTCGGGCAACTCCCTGGGCGGGTTTCCCGGCCCTTCCGCGGCCCCGACGATGTCTCAAACCGGGACATAGCCGGATTCCGGAGTCATTCTGACGCCGCCTTGAGCCGTCGCTCCGACGTTTTCCACTGGCTGAGGCTCCGCCGAGGAGGCACGGCGGCGTTGCGAACCCGTGGCGGGGCCCCACGGCGTGCCCGAACCACGCAGTGCGTGTTATCCGCCCTCGGCGGGCTCGATGTCGATGAGCGGGATGCCGGCGTCGTTCAGGCGCTGCACGCGGGCGAGATCGATCGAGGGGGCGGGGACCATGTAGGCGGTGGGTCGTGGGTTCGGTGGCGCGGGCTGGCGCTCGACCACGTAGTAGATGCCGCCGCGCGCCGCCACCAGAAGCAGCTCCCCGTCGGGCAGCGCCAGCTGCGCCCCCGCCTTCGGGGTGAACTCGACCAGCAGGCTCTCGTCCGCGGCGCCGGTCAGCAGCAGCTCCGCCGACCGCTGCGCCGCGGCGGCGGTCGAGGTCAGGGCGTTGAGCAGGTAGACCGCGAACACCAGCGCGATCGGGACCAACCGGCGCTCCCGGACCTGGGAGATGATGGTGGCGCGCTGGCTCCACCCGAGCCAGATCACGTAGAGCAGGAGCGCCAGGGCGGCCTCCCCCTGCACCTGCGCCACCTCGGTCAGCAGCGATCGGGGCGCGAGCGTCTGCTCCCGGACCTCCAACACGACGGCGACGAGCAGGAGCGGGGCGACGACGGCGAGGTTGGCGAGGACGGGCAGGAGCCGCGGAAACCGTAGCCGGGCGCGGTCGAATTGGACGCGCGGGCGGCGCGCCGGGAACACGGTGCGGGAGATGACCCAGAACAGCAGGAGGGCGGACGGGTACTCGAGCAGGCGCCGGAGGGCGTGGACCGACTGCAGGGCGATGAAGGGGGGCGCGAGGTCGAGCGAGGTGGCCCCGATCGACAACCGGCCGTAGTAGGTGTCGACGTAGATGGAGCCGACGAGGTAGAGGGCGGTCGAGCCGACCGCGGCGGCGACCACGGACTCGAGGACGCGCCCGGCGGCGGCGATGGCGGGCGGCGGGGCCGTCGGCGTCGGGGGCGCCGGGGCGGCCG
>CADCWL010000059.1 GCA_902806405.1 uncultured Thermomicrobiales bacterium
TTCACCATTCCGGCGAACATGGCCGGCATCCCCGGCATCGCCCTGCCGTGCGGCTTCGCCGACGGCCTCCCGGTCAGCCTTCAGATCCTCGGCCGGGCCTTCGACGAGGCAGCCATCCTTCGCGTCGCCGATGCCTACGAGCGCTCGGAGCCGTGGGCCGGGATGCGGCCTCCGCTCGGACGAGACGTCGGCTAGCCCGGCCGAGGATTCCCTCACGCGTCGTTCCGTGCCGTTTGACAGCCGTTCCGGCCGGTTGCTACACTCGTGCTGGTAGCCGGGCCGCTAGCTCAATTGGCAGAGCAGCTGACTCTTAATCAGCGGGTTGAAGGTTCGAGTCCTTCGCGGCTCACCCCCAAAGATCCTCGCACCGTTCGTCGGGTGCGGCCGGCCGGGAGCAACCCCGCCGGCCGCTTTGTTGCACGGCGCGCGCCGAACATGGGGAGATGCGACGGGGCCGTGCTCGTGACGTTGCTGGGCCGCCATCGCCGGCCGCGGGTCAAGCGGGAACGCGGGAGGTGAACGACGCAGACGGCACGAGGGGGCGCGGTGGTCAACCGCGAAGCGGCTCCCGCCGCACCGGGTCTGCCCCGCCGCGCTTCGGGCCGATGCTGGCGTCGCTCAGGGCAGCGCGCGGTCTAAACCGGAAGCAGCTAGCCGACGGCGCCGACCTTGACCCGAGCACCGTCACGCGGCTCGAATCGGGGGAGCGGGGCACCACTCGGGAGGTGGTCGACCGGCTCGCCCGTGCGCTGGGCGCCACCCAGGAAGAGCACCACGGGCTGCTGACGGCCGCCGAGATCCTGCCCGCCGAGGCGGCGATCCTCCTCGACGAGCCTGAACTCGCCCGTCTCTCCGCGATCCTGACGGACCCGAGCCTGTCCGTCCTGCACCGTCGCCTCCTCTTGACCTACATCGAGCTCGCGGTTGCCCATGCCAACGCACTAGGGTACGCGTCCGCGCGTCACAGGCCCTGATTTCGGATCGACGGCCCTTGAGCGTGGTGCCGGGACGCTGCGGCGCGCGGCGAGGCGGCCCAGCCGCGATCCCCGCCGCGTTCACCGTCCGGCGGCGCAGCGTCTCTGGGAGACGCCCGGGGAAAAATCTGTCGCGGGACTGCTATCCCTCCGGCCCCAGCGCCTCCGGTCCCTGCCGGTGTCTAGTTCGGACGCGTTGCCGGCGGGCAAGCTCCGCGGCGTGACGACGGACCAGGCCGACCGCTCCGAACGACGTCAGGAGCAGGGCGACGACCGAGAGGACCTGGACGACGCCAAAGAGGTCGGCGGATGCCGCGGCAAAGAAGATCGGCACGAAGGAGACGGTGTTCGAGATTGTGAAGAACGTGGCGTAGACGCGCGCCCGGATGTGCTCGTGGGAGCGCTCCTGCAGAATCGTCTGGGCTGGGACGAGGATGAACGCGTTGCAGATCCCGAGCAGCGCCGCGAAGAGGCCGGCCATGGCCGTCTCGACCGCGACCGACGGTTCACCTCCGATCCAGACGAGATCCAACAGGTCGCGGCTGAGCGCGAGCAGGAGGAGCATCATGCCGGCCAGCGCCAGTGCCCAGTCGATCACCGCCTCCCGCGGGAAGCGGCCAACGACGCGGCCGACCCCTAAAACCCCGACCAAAACGCCGATCCCGGCCGGCGCCACGACGTAGCCGATGTCCTCCTTGGCGAGGCCGATCACGCTCGTTACAAACTCTGGTCCGAGCGAGGCGACCATCAAGAACGTCGTCGCCGCAACCGTCAGATAGGCGATCGCCTTCATCAACGCCGGGTCCTGGAGGATGAAGACGAGTCCCTCGCGCACGTCCGCCCAGAGCCGGCCCATTGGGTGCAGTTCGCCCATTCCCTGCCGCGGCGCGACCGGGGTCGGCGGCAGGGTGAGCACGAGCGCCGCGCAGACGAGGAAGAGGAGAACCGTGAAGACGAAGAGGCGGTCGGTGCCGAGCAGTTTGGCAAGGATCGGCCCCAGTGTGGCGAAGCCGAGCAGTTGAGCGGCGGTGAAGGTCAGGTTGAAGAGCGCGTTGGCGCTGATCAGTTGTGGCCGGGGGACCAACGCTGGGATCGTCGCGCCCTGTGCCGGCGCGAAGAATTGGCCGGCGATGCCGAACAGGAACGTCACCATGTAGTGAGCAACGAGGATCGTTTGGACTTGCCATCCGGGCCGGATCACGAGGAAGAGCACCACGGCGACAGCACGAAGGGCGTTGACCGCCGCCATCAGCGCTCGCCGGTTCGTCCGGTCGGCCATTACCCCGGCGAGCGGCCCGAAAAGGACCGAAGGCAGGGAAAAGGCGAGGATGACGAGGCTGATCGCCGTGTTGGCCTGCTCTAATCCGTGGACTTCGACGATATTGCGCACCCGGAGCAGCAGCGCGAAGTTGACCATGTTGTTGGCGGTCTGGGAGATGGCCTGGGCCAGCCAGAGGCGGAGAAACGGGCCGTTCGCGAGAACGGCCCGCAGCGAACCTTCGCGGGCCGGGCGCAGGACGTGGACGCGGCGACGCGACGGCGAACCACCCGGGCGAGGTTCGTTCCCATCTCGTGCCGGTTTGGCGACCGCGTCCTGCCCGGCCGGCACCCCGTGCCCGTCTATGGGCCGGATTCGGGTTCGGACGAGAGCCGCGAGAAGCCCAGCGTCGGTGCGGAGTCGCCGGCGGGATTTGGTATCTCCCCTCGACGGAGAAACGTCTTGAGCCGCTTCTCGAGCGTCCGTCTTGGTAGCAAAACCTTATGGGCGCAGCCATGGCAGCGTAAGCCGATGTCGGCACCGAGCCGCACCACGGTCCAGTCGTGGCTGCCGCAAGGGTGCGGCTTCCGGAGCCGAACCACGTCGTCGAGGTAGAGCAGGAGGGGACCGTCGGACATGGGGCTCGTCTTCGAGAAGTCGGGGACGACCGGCACCGGGGTCGGCGACGGCACCCGTGGAAGGACTTGCGAGACTAGGTCAGACCCGGGATTTTCATGCCCCCGGTCAGGACGCTCATCCGCTCCTCGGCAAGATCGCTCGCCTTGGCCATCGCGTCCTGGATCGCGGTGGTGATGAGGTCCTCCAGCATCTCGACATCGTCGGGATCGACGGCGCTCGGATCGATTTTGATGCCGTGGAACGCGCGCGAGCCGGTCACCTGGGCCGTAACCACCCCACCGCCGGAGCTGCCGTCGACGATCGTCTCCTCCAGCTCCTGCTGGATCTTCGCCAGCCGATTCTGCATCTGCTGGATCATCTTCATGTTGGCGGCCACGGCTGGCTCCTCCTGGCGTTGGGCTTCTGCAGGTAGGGTAAGGCGAAGGGAACGCCGCGGCGGCCAGGACCGTCGGCAGCGGGAATCGCGGGGCGGAGTATAGCAGCGGCGCCGTTAGCCGGTCCCGGCGGTGACGAGGCCAGGCCGTGCGTGCCTTTCCTTCCAGGCGGCTACGCGGTCCCGCATCTCGCGGGCGCTGGCGCGGGCGGCCTCGGTCAAGGGGAAACCGTCGAGCATTGCCGCAAGCTCGTCGATCCGCGCCTCCTCGTCGATCGTCTCGACCCGGGAGACGACGCGGCCGTCCCGCTCCTCCTTCGCGATCCGGAAGTGTGTCTCGGCAAAGGCGGCGATCTGTGGCAGGTGGGTGATCACCAGAACCTGGTGATCCTCGGCGAGCTGCCACAGCTTCTCGCCGACCACTTGGCCGGAGCGGCCACCGACGCCGACGTCGACCTCGTCGAAGACGAGCGACGGGGTTGCGTCGGCGGTCGACAGGATCGACTTCAGGGCGAGCATCAGGCGGGCGGTTTCGCCGCCCGAGGCGACCCGTCCGAGCGGCTTCAGCGCCTCGCCCGCGTTCGGCGCGATGAGGAATTCGACGCGGTCTGCCCCGCTGGCGTCGACCGTCACCGAGCGCGGGTGGCCGTCCGCGTCGGGCACCGGGACCCCTTCCTCCGCTTGGGTCTGCGAGACGTCGACCGCGAAGCGGGAGCGGCCCATGTTCAGCTCGGCGATGGCCCGCTCCACCCCACGCGCCAACTCTTCACCGGCCGTGATGCGGGCGCGGGAGAGGGCGGTAGCCCGACGCCCAATCTCGATACGGAGATCTTCCTCGCGGGCGCGTAACGACGCGACGTCGGCCTCGCCACCGGTCAGTTGTTCCAACTCGGCAGCGGCGTCCTCCCCGAAGCGGATCACCTCCTCGATCGTCGCGCCGTACTTGCGCTGCAACGCCCGCAGGTCGGCGAGCCGTTCCTCGACGACCGAGAGTCGGGCCGGGTCGGCCTCGATCCGGTCGCGATAGGCACGGGTCTCCGTCGCGATGTCCTCGACAACGTAGACCACCTCCAGCAGTCGCTCGGCGAGGGGTCGCGCCGTCTCGTCGACCGTCGCCACCTCGCGCAGGTGGTCGGCCGCCTGCCGCAGCGTCGCTCCCGCCGGCAGCAGCGGCGTATCGGCGGTCGCCTCGTCCGCCCCGGCGAGGAGGGCGTGGGCGCTCCCCGCCTCAAGCGCGATACGCTCCGCATTGGCGAGGACCGAGCGCTCCGCTGCGAGATCTTCTTCCTCCCCCAGTCGGAGGCCGGCCGCGGTGATCTCCCCGACCTGGAAGCGGACGAGGTCCGCCCGCTGTGCGCGGTCGCGGGCGTTGCCGACGATGTCGGCGATCCGCCGCCGCACCGACCGCAGCTCGGCGACGAGGTCGCCCAGCCCCGCCCGCTCCTGCAGGAGGCCGGCGTAGCGGTCCAGCATCTCCAGATGCTCGGCCGGGCGGAGGAGCGACAAGTGGTCGCTCTGACCGTGGATGTCGACCAGCAGCCTGCCAACCCGAGCCAGCATGCCCGCGGTCGCGGCCCGACCGTTGAGCCGAGCGCTGCTCCTTCCGCCCGCCTGTACCTCCCGGGAGAGGATCAGCAGACCGTCGTCGGGTTCGATCCCGAGGTCGTCCATTGTGGCGGCGACGTCCGCCCGCTCGGCGAGCCCGAGGACATCGAAGGTCGCTTCCACGCGCGCGCTCCGGGCGCCGCTGCGCACGACGTCCGACCCGACGCGCTCGCCGAGGACGGCGCCAAGGGCGTCGATCAGGATCGACTTGCCGGCCCCGGTCTCGCCGGTCAGCGCGTTGAAGCCGGGTTGGAAGCCAACGCGCAGCTCGTCGATGATGGCGAAGTCGCGGATCGAGAGCTCGAGCAACATGGTTGGGCCAGCATCGGGATCGCCGTCGGGACGCCTAGAGATCGTCTCGCTTCAGGAAACCGGTCATGCAGTGGATACCGCCACCCGCCTTGACCAGCTCCCCGATCTCGACCGTGTGGCAGGTGACGCCGGCGGCCTCGTACCTTCCTCGGAGGGAATCCCCTCCGGCCGGCATCAGGATCACCCCCGGCGCCAGAGCGACGCCGTTCATCGGGAGCCGCTCCTGCGCTTCCCGCTCGTCCTCGACCTCCACCAGACGGAAACCGCGGTCGCGGAGCGCGCGGACCGCCGGGTACGGGGTCCGCCTGGGCCAGACCACCGCCAGATCGCGATCCAGGATACCGAGGAGCCCGTCGAGGTGCATCGCCCCGTACGGGAGTCCGACCCGGACGACCTCGCGGACTCCGATCTCGCGCAGGATCCGCTCTACCTGGTCGGCGCCCTCCCGGTTGGTCCGCAATCCCTCGGCCAGGATGCAGAGATCCCGGTCCACCCAGACGACGTCGGCCCCCTCGAAAGTGCCGCTCCCGTGGACCGACATCAAGATCGGGACACCCAAGCAGGCCAGCGCCTCGGCGACCGCCCGCTCCTCACCAGCGCGAACGGTCGAGGCGGGACGGGTGACGATTGCCCCGGCAGGTGTCATCAGCATCAGATCGCGGACGAACATCGCGTTCGGCTTGTCCGGCCGCCCGTCCGCGACGTAGTGGACCGCGACGCCGTTGGCCCGGTAAGCATCGGCCAGGGCGTCATGCTGGAGCCGTGCCAGGTCGGATGACAGATCGCTCCGCATCTGGACGGCGTCGTAGTCGACGATCTCGTCCAGCTCGGCACCGGGCCGATGGAGCAGCACGGCGCGGAGACGGCCGCACTCCGAGGAGACGCCCCAATCGCCCCAATAGTCGCCCGGCTCATTCAGGAGCGAGCCGGAACGTGGCGACCAGCCAACGCCCCCGTATGCGGCACTCAGCACCATGGCTCCCCCCTGTCGGCCGCAGCGGCGCCCACCGCACCAGGCCGTCCGTTCAGGGCCGGGAGTCTACCACCCGGCCGTGTGTCCCTCCAGTTCCCCGCCGACGTCGCGCCCCTGACCCGTCCCGACCACGGAGGACCGGGCGGGAGGCGGCATTTCACTAGCCGTGGCCGTTGGCGTTCCAGAGCTCGCGAGCCAGGGCGTCCGGCTTGATCGGGATCTGCGTCATCCGGACCCCCACGGCGTCGCGGATGGCGTTCGCGATGGTGGCCGGACCGGGGATCGCCGGCGGCTCGCCGACCCCCTTCGACCCGTAAGCGCCGTGCGCCGACGGGACCTCGACGAGGACCGTCTCGATCGGCGGGATCATCTCCGCCTTCGGCAGCACGTAGTCCATCAGGGTCGCCGTCTGCAACTGGCCGTCGGCGTCGTAGGACATCCCCTCGTAGAGGGCCCAGCCGATCCCCTGGGCGACGCCCCCCTCGATCTGCCCCTCGACCGCCGCCGGGTTGATCGCGAAGCCGACATCCTGGACGGCGACGTAGCGGCAGACGCGGGTCTCGCCGGTAACCTGGTCGACCTCCACCTCCGCCAGGTGGACCGCGAAGCCGGGGGCGCTCTCCGTGATCGCGGTCGCGCCGCGGCCAAAGACGGGCTCGTGGCCGGCGGCGACGCTCATGCTCTTCTGCGCGATCTCGCGAAGGGCAACGCCGGAGCTCGGAACGCCCTTGACCTTGACCGTCCCGTCGACGATCTCGAGGTCGTCGGGTGCCGCCTCTAGCTGCTGGGCGGCGATGTCGAGGATCTGGCGACGGGCGTCCTCGGCGGCCTGCTTCACGGCAGGCCCGACGGTGTAGGTGATCTTGGAGCCGCCCGTGCCGCCGGCGTAGGGGGCGGAGTCGGTCGAAGCGGTGGTGATCTTGATGTCGTCCGCGGCCATCCCGAACTGCTCGGCCGCAATCTGGGCGAAGGTAGTGTTCGTCCCACTGAGGTCGACCGAGCCGAGGACGACGGTCAGGTGCCCGTCCTGGTCGAGGCGGCAGACGGCCGTCGCCGGCTCGATGCCGCCGGGCCAACCGCCGACGGCGATGCCGATGCCGCGACCGGCGGCCTGCGAGGACGCGCGGTCCCGCCACGCCGGATGGTCGCGCAGCGCCTCCAGGCACTCCTTGAGGCCGATCCGGGGCCACGCATTGCCGTTCGGCCGCTCGTCCCCCTCCACGACGCAGTTGCGGAGGCGGATCTCGAGCGGGTCGAGTGCGAGGCGGCGGCCGAGCTCGTCCATCACCGACTCGATCGCGAACGTCCCCTGCTGGGCACCGGGGGCGCGGTAGGCGCCGGCGCCAGGCTTGTGGGTCAGCACCTCGAAGCCGCGAATGTCGAGGTTCGGGAAGCGGTAGTACCCACCCATCAGGATCGCCGAGATCTGGAGCGGCGAGCCGGGGCCGGAACCGGTGTCGTAGACCATCCGGGACTGGAGGGCGGTGATCGTGCCGTCCGCGCGGGCGCCGACCTTGAGCTGGATGCGACAGTCGGGAGCGGGGTTGCCGCCGAGGAGATCGTCCATCCGCGTGTACTGGAGGAGAACCGGCCGCTCCAGGGCGACGGCTGCCGCGGCGACGAGCGGCTCGATCAGGACGAACTTGCCGCCGAACCCACCGCCGACCGGCATCGGCACCACGTTCACCCGGTGCAACGGCACGCCGATCGCCTCCGCCACGCGCGTCCGGCAGTGGAAGGCGGCCTGGGTGCTGGTGTAGACGGTCAGGTCACCGAGCGGCTCGACGTTGACGAGGCAGGTCTGGGGCTCAAGGTAGCCCTGGTGGACGGTCAGGGAGTCGAAGGTGAGATCGACAATCTCGGCCGCCTCGGCAAAGCCCCGCTCCACGTCACCGCGGTGGAAGTGGATCGAGTTGGAGACGTTGGCCGGCAGCGGCTCGTCGTCCTCCTCCGCGTGCTGCGCCGCGTCGGCGTTGTGCATGCTCGCTTCTTCGTCGTTGCCGAGGGTCTGGCTCTCGCGGACGCGGGGCGCGTCCTCGGCCATTGCACCGTCGAGGTCCCCGACGACGGGGAGCGGCTCGTAGTCGATCTCGACGGCGGCGGCGCCGTCCTCGGCCGCCGCGTCGCTCTCGGCCAGGACGAGGGCAATGACGTGGCCGGCGTAGAGCGCTTCGTCGCGGGCGATCGGCGTCTTTGCGGGGGCGCCGTTCCGGTCCTGACGCAGCGGCAGATCGGCGGCGGTCAGGACCGCGACGACGCCGGGTATCGCGAGGGCGGCGGTCTTGTCGACGCCGAGGATGCGGGCGTGGGCGTAGGCACTGCCGACGGGACGGGCGACGAGCAGGCCCGGCAGCCTTAGGTCGGCGGTGAAACGTTCTTGTCCGGTCAGCTTTTCCG
>CADCWL010000060.1 GCA_902806405.1 uncultured Thermomicrobiales bacterium
TTCGCTTGAGGACTGCGACCGGTTCTGGGCACTTCCCCTAGCGGTCAGCCGGTCACGCTCGTTCCCCTTCTCGTAGGAGGCTCGGATCTCGGGGGCGATCACCGACGACGATCCCTACGCCACCAGGTCCCGCGCCAGCTCGGCAAACACCGCGACGTACCGGTCGCAGTCCTCCAGCGAGTGCGCCACGGACAGCGTCCACTCCTCCTCCCGGCCCGGCGTCATGAAGACCCCCCGGTTCATCATGTAGAGCCAGGCCAGGTGCGGCAGTTCCGGGTCCTGCGTCGCCATGAACGAGGCGTAGTCGACGATCTTCTCCGGCGAGAAGGTGACGCACCCTTTTGAGCTGATTCCGACCGTGTAGCCCGGCAGGCCCGTCTCCGCCAGCACCCGGTCGCAGCCGGCGATCAGCCGGTCGTTGAGCGCGTTCAGGTGGGCATAGGCCTCGGGCGTCAGCACTTGCTCCAGGCTGGCCCGCGCCGCCGCCATCGTCAGCGGGTTGCCGTTGTAGGTTCCGACCTGGTAGACCCGGCCGCTGGCGACCGGCGCCATCGCCTCCTCCGTCCCTCCGATCGCCCCGCTCGGCAGGCCGCCGCCGAGTGCCTTCGCCAGCGTTACCAGGTCCGGCGTCACCCCGAACTTCTCGGTCGCTCCGCCCGGCGCCACGCAGAGGCCCGTCTTGACCTCGTCGAAGATCAGCAGCACCCCGTGCTTGTGGGTGATCTCCCGCACCGCCTCCAGGTAGCCCGGCTCCGGCAGGACGACCCCGAGGTTCATCATCGCCGGCTCCATGATCACGCAGGCCGGCGGCCGCCCCTCCTTCACGAGCCGCTCGATCCGCCGCTCCATCGCCGGCGCGTCGTTGAACGGCACCGCCACCGTCAGGTCCGAGGCCGCCTTCGGGATGCCGGCCCCGTACGGCAGCGACGCCAGGTCGTCCGCCGCCCCGATGTTCTCGTACGGCACCGAGATCGAGACCATCACGTAGTCGTGGTGGCCGTGGTAGCTCCCGAAGATCTTGACGATCGTCTCGCGGCCGGTTTGGGCGCGGGCGATCCGGATCGCGTCCATCGTCGCCTCGGTGCCGGAGTTGACGTAGCGCCAGAAGGGGAGGCCAAAGCGCCGCGCCAACTCCTCACTGACCGCGATCGCGTCCTCGACCGGTGCCGCGAAGTGCGTCCCCTTTGCCACCCGCTCCTGCACCGCTTGCACGATCGCCGGGTGGGCGTGCCCCTGCACCATCGAGCCGAATCCGTTGTGGAAGTCGACCATTTGGTTCCCGTCGACG
Source organism: uncultured Thermomicrobiales bacterium (assembly GCA_902806405.1). GTDB lineage: Bacteria > Chloroflexota > Chloroflexia > Thermomicrobiales > UBA6265 > CADCWL01. The sequence continues at coordinate 1,289 of CADCWL010000060.1, forward strand.
TCCCAAACCGTGGACCCCCGACCTTCCGCCAGGTAGATCGGCCACGGCTCCCGCACCTGGTAGCTCGACGGCACGCCGCCGACCATCGACCGCCGTGCCCGCCGGTACATCTCCCCGGACATGGGCGTCTGCTCGTTCAGCCGCTTCTCCTCCCGCGCGGTCAGCTCCGCGATCCGGGCGCGGTCGAGGCTGAGGCGGGCGGGGGTGGTAGGGGCAGCGACCATCGATGACCTCTCTTCCAAACAGGCATGACCGTCACCGGTCGGCGGCGGTTCGAAACGGACGTCTCCATTATGGGGCAACGCGACGCCGTCTCAACTCGCCGCCTCCCGGCGCCACCGTCTACCCTTCGTGCCGGGCGGCACGGTCGGCGGCGTGGCCGGTGGTCGGTGTTGCCTCGGCGTCCGGCGCGAGCGCACGGGGGCCGGCGCACGGCGCGCAAAATCGGACGGAGGTGCGCCACGCTGCACACATTAGCGCGGAGGCGCCGGTCCTCCACCCCCCGGGGTGACGCACGGGTCGGCTTCGGAAGCTCAGTCGCGGCGCGCGACGAAGACCATGGTCCGGCCGGTAACGACGAACGGCGTCCGCTGCCAGTCGCTCGAAACGTGCTCCACGGCGAACCCGACCTCGGTCAAGGACCTGGTTAGCTCCGCCAGGCTTCGGAAGCGCAGCTCGTCGCGTGCGACCACGACCTCGCCGGTGGCAAGGAAGACGTTGTGGCCGGCGAAGCGGACCCGGCCATCCCCCACGCCCTCCAACTCCAACCAGGTCTCCATCGGCCCGTTGGGCGAATCGAACCGCTCAAACGTGGCCGCCCGGTTCCACCGCTCCCAGGCCCGGTCGCCGGGGTTGCGGCTCTCGAAGGCGAGATGGCCGCCGGGCCGCAGGGCGGCGTGGACGTCGCGCAGGGTGGCCGCCCAGGCGGCGTCGTCGAGGAACACCTGCGCCACGTTGCCGGTCATGACGACCAGATCGGCCTCTGGTGTCCCCACGGCGCCGGAGTCGCCTTCGACCCACCGCACCCGATCGGCGCCCGGCTGCCGACGGGCTGCCGCCAGCATCGCCGGGGCGGGGTCGACGCCGACCACCTCGCGGCCATCGACCGCCAGCTCCCGCGTCAGCAGGCCGGTCCCGCACCCCAGGTCGAGGATCCGGCGCGCCCCGAGATCCGCCGCGAGGCGGACGTAGTACTCGGTGTCGGCGCCCCGCGCATTCTCGATGTCGTAGAGCGCGACCAGGCGCGGGTCCACGTAGTGGAGACCAAGGTCGAGCATGACGGTGACGTCTCCGTGCTCCAAGAACGGACGCGACCACACAGACCGGACGCACCCTTGGACACAGGACCGGGCTTCCGATTCGCGTCTGGTGGGCGCCGCCGCGCCGGTTGCCCGGTCGCCGTGCCGCCGCGAGACGCCTGCTCCATCGTGCCCGGCCGAGCGAAATCGGGACGCAAGAATGCCCGTCCCGCCATGCTACACTGCCGGCCGCCCGAGGCCGGGACACCGGCCGTCCGCACGCCGAAACGGCAAACAAGGGAAAGAGAACGGATGGAGCTCACCGGCGACCACACCTTCGCCGCGCCCCGCGAGCGCGTCTGGCGGTTCATGCTCGACCCCGAAACCCTGAAGCAGTGCCTCCCCGGCTGCGAGAAGCTGGAGGAGATCGGCCCCGACGAGTACGAGGCGACGATGAAGATCGGCGTCGCCGCCATCCGCGGTACCTACCAGGGCCGGGTCAAGATCAGCGACAAGCAGGAGCCGGAGCGCTACACGATGCTCGTCGAGGGCAAGGGCGGCGGCAACCAGGTCTCCGGCGAGGGCACCCTGGAGCTGATCGAGCAGGACGGCCAGACCGTCGTCCGCTACGCCGGCACCGCCAACGTCCGCGGCACCCTCGCCCGCGTCGGCGCCCGCGTTATGCAGCCCGCCGCCAAGATGGTCGTCGGCCAGTTCTTCAACTGCCTTTCCACGAAGGCAAACGACAACGGGTGAGTTGGAGGCCGGAGGTCGGACGGAGAGCCGACACCGCCTCGCTCTCGGGACGGGACGACACGGCCGAGCACGTCCCCTTCCTCCGACCACCGTCCTCCGACCCCCCGATCCCAAAGGAGCCCCCGCGTGACCATGCCCCTTAATCTCACCGTCAACGGTGCCCCGCGCCAGGCCGAGGTCGAGCCGCGGACGCTGCTCGTCAACTTCCTGCGGAACGGGCTCGGCCTGACCGGCGCCCACGTCGGCTGCGAGACCGGCCAGTGCGGCGCCTGCACCGTCCTCCTCGACGGCCAGGCGGTCAAGAGCTGCACCCTCCTCGCCGTCCAGGCCGAGGGTGGCCAGGTCACCACCATCGAGGGCCTCGCCCCCCGCGGCACCCTCCACCCCGTCCAGCAGGCGTTCTGGGAGGAGCACGGCCTCCAGTGCGGCTACTGCACCCCCGGCATGGTCCTCTCCGCCGTCGCCCTCCTCCAAGAGGACCCTCACCCCGACGAAGCGACCATCCGCCACAACCTCGAGGGCAACATCTGCCGCTGCACCGGCTACCAGTCGATCGTCCGCTCCGTCCAGTCCGCCGCCGATAAACTTGCCGCCGGCGCCCAGCCGGAGCCGTTCATCGCTCGGTAGGGAAGGACGGCGGCTTTCGATCAGTGACTGGGGGGCCGTGGGATCATCGCTTTCGGTCCTCGTCTCCGCGGCGCACCGGAGACTGAGCCCCATTTCGGGGGCATCGCCGGGGTAGCCCGGGGTTTTGAACCTTGTGCTTCCGGGAGGTGGATGCCCTCGACCGACGCCGCGTCACCGACGATGCCGAACGAAACGCTGCCGTCTGCCGCCACTCGGTAATTAGCATGTCGCAGGGGTCCCGCCGCGCACGGTCGATTCGCCACCCCCGGGCAGCACCGCCACGAACGAATCTCGTCCGGATGACGCCACCCACCGCCAACGACCCGCTGCATCCGCATCGGCACGACCGTCTGACACGACACCGACTCCGATCACCGCGACCCATCTGCTGTCGATCCGACAAACCGCTCGATTGGCTCACGGCCCATCAGCCGCCGTGCCCACGCTCACGACACCGCCCACGCTTCGACCGTACGCCCCACTAAGGAGCAATCGTCCCCATGAACCCCGCCGCCTTCGCCTACCACCGCCCGGCCACACTCGACGCCGCCATCGCCCTCCTCCAGGAGCACGGCGACGGTGCGAAGCTCCTCGCCGGCGGGCACAGCCTCCTCCCCGTCCTCAAGCTCCGCCTTGCCGAGCCGGCCCACCTCGTCGACATCGGCGGCCTCGCCGCCCTCCGTGGCATCCGCGATGAGAACGGCACCCTCCGCGTCGGCGCCCTCACCTCCCACACCCAGCTCACGACCGACCCGCTCCTGCGCGCGCGCTGCCCCCTCATTCCCGAGATCGCCGAGCGCGTCGGCGACCGCCAGGTCCGCAATCGCGGCACGCTCGGTGGCGCCCTCGCCCACGCTGACGCCGCCGCCGACTACCCGGCCGGCATCCTCGCCCTCGACGCCGAGCTCGTCGCCCGCGGCCCCAACGGCGAGCGGACCATCCCCGCGGCCAACTTCTTCGTCGCCTTCCTCACCACCGCCCTCGCCCCGGACGAGATCCTGACCGAGATCCGCCTTCCGGCCCTTCGGCCGCGCACCGGGACCTCCTACCAGAAGCTCGCCAATCAGGCCTCCGGTTACGCGATCGTCGGCGTCGCCGCCGTCGTCACCCTCGACGAGCAGGGGCGCTGCGTCGAGGCCCGCGTCGGCATCACCGGCACCAGCGAGCGCGCCTCCCGCGCCGCGACGCTCGAGACCGCCCTCCGTGGCGCGCCCCTCGACGACGTGACCATCGCCGCCGCCGCCGACCTCGCCACCGACGGCCTCGACCCGCTCGACGACCTCCACGCGCCCGCCGACTACCGCCTCGGCGTCACCCGCGGCCTCGCCCGCCGCGCCCTCCTCGCCGCCGCCGAGCGCGCCCGCGCCAACTGACTCGCGCCAAAACAGCCGTCTCCCCCGCGGTGAGCGGGTCCACGCCATCGCTTGCCGGACCAAGAAGCCGGCGGGGCCTCGGCGACGTCCCGTCCTCAGCCCCGAGGGGCCTCGCAGGTTCAGCCCGGGGCTTCAACCCCGGGCCAGGGGGACGGGCGGAGACGGATAGGGGGCACGCCACCGAACGCGAATTCGGCCCCGAGACACCGCCGCGTCAATACCCCTCCCCCGCGTCCACCTCGTTCAGCAGCGGCTCCCCCGCCCGGTACCGCCGGATGTTCTCCTCGATCAGCTCGATTCCCCGGTCCCAGTACTTCGGCGTCCCGCCCGAGGTGTGGGAGGTGATCAGCACGTTTGCCATCCCCCACAGCGGCGAGTCCTCCGGCAGCGGCTCCGGGTCGGTGACGTCCAGCCCCGCCCCGCCCAGGTGGCCAGCCGCCAGTGCCTCGACCAGCGCCGGGGTGTCGACCGTGCCGCCGCGCCCGACGTTGTAGAGGTACGCCCCCCGCTTCATCGCCGCCAGCTCCGCCGCCCCGATCAGCCCCGCCGTCGCCCCCGTCAACGGCACGCTGACCACCACGTGGTCGGCCCGTCCCAGCCCGTCGGTTAGCTGCTCCATCGGCACCACCTCGTCGACCCCCGGCGGCGTCGCCAGGTCCGATCGCCGCCGCGTCCCCAGGACGCGCATCCCGAACGCCCTCGCCCGCTCGGCCACGGCCAGCCCGATGTCGCCGAGTCCGACCAGCAGTAGCGTCTGCCCGTGCAGCTCGAAGCGGCGGGCACGAGCCGCGTCGTCGTCATCCCGCCAGCGCCGCGCCTCCTGGGCCCGGACCAACGCCGGCAGCCCCCGGGCGAAGGCCAGCATCATCGCCAGCACGTGCTCCCCGATGTTGATCGCATGGACCCCGCTCGCGTTGGTGACGACCACCCCCCGCGACGCCAACTCCCGTAGCGGCAGCCCCTCGACGCCGGCCCCCCCGTTCTGGAACCACCCCAACCGGGGCGCCGCCGCCACCCCCTCGGCGTCGAGCTGCCAGCCGACCAGCCCGTCCGCCTCCGCCAGGTCCTCCGGCCGTACCCGCTTGACGACGTCCAACCGCAGGTCCGGGAAACGCTCCCGGAGCCGTGCCAGGTGCCGCTCTTCCAGCGGTACCGCCACCACCAGCCGCTCCAACCGACGCCCCGCCCCACCCTGGCCCATCGTCTTCCCCCTTCTCCTCGGCACGCCGCTCGCGTCCACTTCCTCCCGGCCCGGCCTCCGTGGGACCGGCCTCGGGGACTTGGTTCCTCACCCCGCGGGGCCGACGATCCCGCGAGGCGGGGAGTCGCGACCGTGCCTCGGGGTCGCGAGACGCCCGTGCTCCTCAACACCCCTCCCTCACCGACCGCTGGCCCGGCTGGGCTCGTTCGCGATGGAGCTGCCCCGGCCCTGCCCGGGCCCGCCCCGTTGCCTCACCCGGCGATCACGGGTGGACGCGCCCGCGCCGAGGAATCCACGCCGGCTTGTCCGCCCCGAGCGGCCGCCGCCCGAAATTCCGTAGGAGGTCAATCCGATCCGGTTCGGCTGCGGTCGTTCGTTATACTGGGCAGCATCGTCTCGATCGGCACCACGACACGGTACCAGGGCGGAACCCGATGCGCGTCCACGTCCCGATCAGGCATCCCCGAGGATGGGGCGGCGGCCGCATGGCGCGCGCCCTCCTTGTCGGCGTGGCCGTTTGTGCAGCCGTCGTCCTCGCCGCGCTCCAGCCCCTCGCCCACGGCGCCGGGGCATCGGTCCTGCACATCTTAAGCGTCTCCTTGAGCTTCCCCGACGACGGCCTGCGAGAGGGGGACACGCTCTGCATCGCTCTCTTCGCCGGCCCTGTCGAGAACCTGGCCGCCCCCGACCGGCGCGTCTGCCTCGGTCCCGGCCGCAACGGCGTCCGCTTCGACGGCCTTACCCACGGCCCCCACACCGTCATCCTTCCCGCCCCCGGCTCGACCATCGACGGCGACCGTTACCAGGCAACCGTCGCCGAGACCGACATCCCCGCCGACCTCGCCGAGGACGCATTCGCCGTCGATATCGCCCTCGCCTTCGCCCGCGAGACCGTCGGCACCTCCGGTCGCGTTGAGATCAACATCTTCGGCTGCCCCCCGGGCACCGACGGCGGCGGCGACCCGAACGCCTGGCAGAGCCAGTGCGACACCCTGATCGGTGGCGCCCCCGTCTCCCTCTCGGGCATCGGCAGCATCGAAGACACGGCGCCGACCGAGATGACCTCCCTCGACGAGGAGGCGTTCGGTCAGGCCGAGTTCGTCAACCTCCCCGCCGGCGAGTACGCCCTCGAGGAACGGCTGCCGGAGGACGTCGCCGAGGACACCGCCGTCTTCGTCTCCTCCAGCGTCGACGGCGGCACGACCGCCACCGAACTGGAGCCAGAACAGGACACCCTAGCCCTCGGCCCCAGCGAGACCAAGTCGGTCTCCTACTACGTCGTCCTCAAGCCGGAAGAGGAGCCTGCTCCCCTCGCTCCCGCCGTCGACGCCACCTCCGCCAACCCCGACATCGCGGGCCCGGCGGCGGACCCCGCCCCCGCACCAGACCCGGCCGCCCAACCCCGCCTCGAGATCACCGGCGGCCCAGACGCTCCGCCTGCCGCCACGCCCGTCGTCGACGGGCACGAGCCGGCGGCCTAGCCCCAGCGGCGATGACCGGACGGGCCGGCGACGCCAGGCCAGCTTGCGAATCGGTCGATTCAATGGGTCGCCGTCAGCCCGGGGCACGAGGGCTCTCGCACCCGCGGCGGGAACACGGGGGAACCCGGCCCACCGGCTCGGCCCGGCACCCGGCCCGGACAGGGCGGACCCGCGTCGGCTGCCGCGCCGGGTTCCTAGAAATCGGCCCCGAACAGCGCCCACCGCAGAAAGTAGAGCAGGAACGCCCCCGCCACCGCGTAGAGCGCCGGGTGGACCTGCCTCCCCTTCCCCCGCGCTAGCTTGATCAGCACGTAGCTGACGAACCCCGCCCCGATCCCGTTCGTGATATTGAACGTCAGCGGCATGAGCAGCATCGTCAGGACGACCGGCAGCCCTTCCTCGATGTCCCCGAAGTCGATCCCGCCCGCCCCGTCCCCCCGCTCCGAGAGGACG
>CADCWL010000061.1 GCA_902806405.1 uncultured Thermomicrobiales bacterium
TTTCGCGCCCGCCCCCCAGTTCGTGACTAATTGTCATCAATACGCGGTGATATTCTTTCCTCGACTCGCGTTTGATGACAATGATGCTCTCTTTTCGGTATCTCTGCTGTACCTCAGCGAAGTATCCTGAGATAATGCAATGTCTCCCTGGTCGGGGTGACCTGCGTGTACGGAAGGGATGCGTTCGCTCATGCGGACGCCGAGGGGAGGGGCACGATGCATCGGGTGGGAGCGGCGTTGGCCGTCGCGGTCGTGAGCGTCTCGATCGGGTCGGGCGCCGGCGCGGTCCAGGAGGAGCCCGGGACCGCCGGTCTGGTGATCAACGCCGATGGAACGGACATGGCGGACGACGCGTCCGGCACCTCCGGTACCAGGATCTCGACGGCGACCGGCCGGGCGGTGGAGAACGCGTCGGACGGCGAGGGAAATACCGTCGGACGGGCGGCGACCGAAACGAGGGACTCCGGGAACGCCGCCGCGGCGGGAGACGCTGCGGCGACGAGCAACGAGACCGGCCAAACCGCGGCCGCCGGCGACGCCGTCGCGGTTGAGACGGACGAGGCGCCAAGCCCGGCGCAAGCGCCCACCGCCCCAGCGTCGGCTCCGACGGTAGCTTCCGCTCCGAACACCGACGCGGCCCCCACGGCCCCGAGATCCCTGCCCCGGACCGGGGTCGGCGTGGACTCGTCACGGGTCCCGTTCGCCCCGATCTTGCTCGCCCTTGCCGGAGCAGCGGCGCTGGCGGCGGGAGGACGGCTCCGGCACGCCGGGCGCGGGGGAGAACGCGGCGCGGCGTAACGTAGGCGCCACTCTAGGAGGTTGAGGACACAAGGTGCGGGGCACGGTCGGCATCGCCGACCGTGCCCCCGTTCTTTTGTGCCGTCCCACGGGACCTGCTTCCGACTCCGTTTTGGGACCGCCCCTGGCGGCGCTGGGACCCGGGATGCGGCCCTCGACGGACGGTGCCGCGGATGCTCGCAAGGACCCAATGCACGCGTGCCGGTGATCAGTGGCGCGGGTTGTCGGGCCCGCCTTGACACCCATTTCGCCCCCTGCCTAGAATCGGGCAGGTGGTGAGATTTGCACAGAATTAAAGGGTGCGCGGGCGGTTCATGGCGACGAATGCGGGAGATAAGGGGCCGGAGTTCGGCGTAGGTTGCGGTCGGGACAATGCGCCATCGGCGGCAACCGACGACCGGCCAGAGGGTGCCGGCGTAGGGCTTCGCCCGCTGCGCCTCGGCACGCGTGGCAGCGCCCTCGCCCGGGCGCAGACGCAGCGGGTGATTGACCTGCTGGCGGGGCGAACGCCGAGCCTCCCGGCGGAACCGCGCGTGATTCGGACCGAGGGGGACGTCGACAAGGTCTCGCCGCTGACGCTGATCGGTGGGCGCGGCGTCTTCACCTCGGCTCTCCAGGAGGCGTTGGCGCGCGGGGAGATCGACGCCGCAGTGCATTCTGCCAAGGACCTCCCATCGGAGCAGCCCGCCTGGACGGCCCTGGCCGCCTTCCCCGAGCGGGAGGATCCGAGGGACGTCCTCGTCTCGCGGCATGGCACCACACTCGCCGGGCTCCCCCCGCGGCCGATCGTGGGCACGTCTTCACGACGGCGGGCGGTCCAGGTCCGCCTCCGGCGGCCCGATGCCCGGATCGTCGACCTGCGCGGCAACATCGACACCCGTCTCCGCAAAGCCCTGACGACGGATGTCGACGCGATCGTCCTCGCCGCAGCGGGGGTGCGGCGGATGGGCTGGGCGGATCGGGTGACGGAGGCGCTGCCGCTGGATGCCTTTGTTCCCTCCCCTGGCCAGGGGGCGCTGGCGGTCGAGACGCGAGCAGACGATTGGACGACGCTGGCGCTTGTCGACGCGATCGACGATCCGCTCGTCTCCCGCGCCGTGCGCGTCGAGCGGGCCTTCCTCAGGGCGGTGGGCGGTGGCTGCACGACGCCGATCGGTGCGCACGTCTCGTGGGACGGGGAGCGCCCCCGTCTGCGGGCGATGATCGCGTCGGAGGACGGCGAGCGCGTCGAGTGGGCCGACGAGCGGCTCGATGACGCTTCGGCCGAGGAGGCGGCCGCCGAGGTCGCGATCCGGCTGTTGGCACGGGTGAGGGCGGCCGGCGGGATGACCTTTGGCTACCACCCATCGCCGGCTACGCCGGTCCGGAACGGTGCGCACGACGCGACGGATCGGCCCCTGGCCGGGGTCGGCGTGCTCGTAACGCGCGCCCGTCTGCAGGCGGCACCCTTGGCGCGGGCACTCGCCGAGCGTGGGGCGGAGCCGGTCCTCCTGCCAACGATCCGAATCAAAGGCCCCGCCGATCCGGCGCCGCTGGACGCTGCGCTGCACCAGATGCGGGCAGGCGGCTTCGACTGGGTGGTCTTCAGCAGCGCCAACGGTGTGGACCAGGTCCTCGAGCGGCTCGGCGACCACGCGACCGGTACCCTTGCGGGATGCGGGATCGCCGCGGTGGGCGAGGCGACGGCGGCGGTGCTGCGCGGGGTTGGAATCGGCGTCGACCTGGTGCCGGACGAGTCGGTCGCCGAGGGGTTGGTTGCGGCCCTCGCCGCGCACGGCGTGTCGGGGCAGCGGGTGCTCTACCCGAAGGCCGACCGGGCGCGGGACGCACTGCCGGAGGGTCTGCGTGCCCTCGGTGCCGATGTCGTCGCCGTCGACGCCTACCGGACGGTACCGGAGCCGGACGTCGACCCGGCGGTGGTGGCGCGGGTGGCGCGAGGAGGGGTGGACGCGGTCACCTTCGCCTCGCCGTCGAGCGTCCGCAACCTGCAGGCGTTGCTCGGCGATCGCTTCGGGTCGCTCGAGCGGGCGGCGGTTGTCTGCGTCGGGTCAGTGACCGCCGGCGTGGCGCGGGAGATGGGTTTGCCGGTGGCGGTCGTTGCGGCGGACGCGTCGGTGGCCGGCCTCGTCGACGCGGTGGTGAGGTGGCGCTGGCCCGACCGCTCGCGCACGGAGCCTGGACGTGGCGCGGAGTTGGTGGGAGCCGTGGGTGGGAAGCTTTCCGGACGGGGAGGGGCCTAAGGTGGGGATCGCGTTTCGTGAGGAAGGGGCGGGAGCGCCCGCCCCGCTGCCGCCGTTCCGGCGGATGCGCCGGCTGCGGCGATCGGAGGCGGTGCGCCGGCTGGTGCGGGAGACGACCCTCTCCTCGTCCGATTTCGTCTACCCGCTCTTCGTCACCCACGGCGTCGGCGTCCGCCGCGAGATCGGCTCGATGCCGGACCAGTACCAGCTCTCGGTCGATCAGCTCCCGGCGGAGGCCGCAGAGCTGGCCGAGTTGGGGATCGGCGCCGTCCTCCTCTTCGGCATCCCTCCGGACAAGGACGCCCTGGCGACGACCGCATACGACCCGACCGGGGTCGTCCAGGAGGCGGTGCGCACCCTCAAGCGGGAGGCGAACGACCTCCTGGTGGTGACCGACGTCTGCGCCTGCGAATACACGGACCACGGCCATTGCGGGCTCCTGCTCGACGGCCGGGTCGACAACGACGCGACGCTGGCGCTGCTAGCGCGGATCGCCGTCAGCCACGCCGAGGCGGGCGCCGACGTGGTCGCGCCCTCCGATATGATGGACGGCCGCGTGGCTGCGATCCGGGTCGCGCTCGACGCGGCGGGGTATCCGGAGCTCGCGATCATGTCCTACGCGGCGAAATACGCCTCCGCGTTCTATGGTCCGTTCCGGGAGGCCGCCGCCAGCATGCCCGCCTTCGGCGACCGCCGCTCGCATCAGATGGATCCGGCCAACGGGCGGCAGGCGCTGGTCGAGATCGCGGCCGACCTCGACGAGGGGGCGGACATGGTCATCGTCAAGCCGGCACTACCCTACCTCGACATCGTCCGGCAGGCGCGCGACGCTTTCGACGCGCCGCTCGTGGCCTACAACGTCTCAGGAGAGTACGCGATGGTGAAGGCGGCGGGCCGTCTCGGCTGGGTCGACGAGCGGCGGGTCGCGATGGAGACGCTCCTCGCGATCAAGCGCGCCGGCGCCGACCGGATCATCACCTACCACGCCAAGGAGGCAGCCCGCTGGCTGCGGGAGGACGCGGTCGCCGGCCGCCGCGCCGCGCCGATGGGCGCGTTCCGGGGATAACGCCGCGCACGGTTGCGGGAGGATCGACGATGTCAGGGGGCATGGAGTTGCAGCCGGGGCGCCGGCAGTACGTGAAGTTCACCTTTTTCAGGGTCGCGCCGGAGTGGCGACGGTTGGACGAGATCGAGCGGGAAGCGCAGATCGCCGAGTTCCGGGACGTGGTCGGTGTTTGGCGGGGACCTACCATGGTCCGCTGCTACTCGACAATCGGCACCCGCGGGGACGTCGATTTCATGATCTGGCAGGTTAGTTACGAGCTGGACGACGTCCAACGGATGGCCAGCGAGCTGCTCGGCACCCGCCTCGGTGGCTGGCTGACCACACCCTTCTCCTACCTGTCGATGACCAAGCACTCGACCTACGTCGAGCGCTACGCGGGGCCGGACGGAGATCGGGCGACGCGGCTCTCCCTGGCACCGGGAGACAAGAAGTATCTGTTCGTCTACCCGCTGACCAAGGTCCGGGAATGGTACGGCCTCGGTCCCGCGGAGCGGCAGGAGGCGATGAACCAGCACATGGCGATCGGCGCCACCTACTCGTCGGTCAAGATCAACACGACTTACTCGTTCGGTTTGGACGACCAGGAGTTCGTCCTCGCCTTCGAGACGGACGAGCCGGGCGATTTCCTCGACCTGGTCCAGGAGCTGCGCCCCTCCCTCTCCAGCGCCTATACGCTCACCGACGTCCCGATCTTCACCTGCGCCGCCACCACGGCGGAGGGGATGCTGCGGGCATTGGCGGCGAGCCGGGAAGCGGTGCCGATCTAGGATCCGGACGTCGACCATCTGGAGGGGAGGCAGGTGGTCCGTCCCGTCCGGTAACAACGGGAGAAGCGATCACGTGAGCACCGTCGCACCGAGCAACTCGTGGCAGGAGGCCGTGGCCGACCTCGCTCCGATGTCGGGTCGCGCCCGCTTCCTGGCGGCGGCGCGGCGGCAGCCGGTGGACGTCACGCCCGTCTGGTTCATGCGGCAGGCAGGGCGTTGCCTGCCGGAGTACCGGGCGCTGCGGGAGCGGCACGACTTCATGACGGTCGCCCGTTCGCCGGAGCTGGCGGCGGAGGCGACGCTGATGCCGGTCTCGCGCTTCGGGGTCGATGGCGCGGTGCTCTTCGCCGACATCATGCTGCCGCTCGACGGGATGGGGGTGCCGTTCGAGATTCGGCCGAACGTGGGGCCGGTGATCGCCGACCCGATCCGATCGGCCGCCGACGTCGACCGGCTGCGGGTGGTCGACGCCGAAGAGGGGACGCCGTACGTGCTGGCGGCGCTCCGCCTGCTCAAAGCGGAGCTCGGGGAGCGGGCGGCGTTGCTCGGGTTCGCGGCGGCGCCGTTTACCCTGGCCTGCTACCTGGTCGAAGGGAGGTCGTCCCGGGACTACCCGCGGACGAAGGCGCTGATGTACGGGGAGCCTGCCGTCTGGCACCGGCTAATGGAGACGCTGACGGAGGTTCTGATCCGGTACCTGCGAGGCCAGATCGCGGCCGGGGCCGACGCCGTCCAGCTCTTTGACTCGTGGCTCGGGCTGCTCGGGCCGGACGCCTACGAGCGCCATGCGCTGCCCTACACCCGGCGGATCTTCGCCGTGCTCCGCGGTACGGCGCCGACGATCCACTTCAGCACCGGCACCGTCTCCCTTTTGGAGGCGATTGCGAGCGCCGGCAGCGACCTCGTCAGCGTCGACTGGCGGTTGCCGCTCGACGCCGCCTGGGGCCGGATTGGTGCTGAGCAGGGGATTCAAGGAAACCTCGACCCGACCCTCGTCCTTGCGCCGTGGCCGGCCGTGGAGGCGGGCGCGCGGGACGTGCTGAGGCGTGCGGGTGGCCGCCCGGGGCACGTCTTCAACCTGGGCCACGGTATCTTGCCCGAGACCGACCCCGACGTTCTGGCGCGAGTGGTCGAGTTGGTCCATGGGGTGCCGGAAACGACCGGTTAGCGTAATCGCTCACGTCCCCGTGGAGGGGCTGACCGCGTGCCTGTGCTCGCTCGCGGCCGTAACGGCGCGGCGGGCAACAACGACGTCCCGTACCGTCGGCCGTTTCCGAGGGGCAGGGCCGTCGGATAGTCCGCTCGCAGGAACCGAACGGGCGTCGGTTCCGTTGCGTGGTGGACCACGGGCGATGTTGCTCGAGAAGGTGGATGGCGAGGGTGCTCGTCATCGCCGCGTCGATCTTGGACTCGCCGCCGGCGATGAAGCGGGCGTTTGGTCTAACCAACAGATGCGATCAGCACGACGGGCTCCTCTGCCCGCCCAGTCGGACCGCGGGAGTGTGTTGCCCCCAGGGGCGGCGAGCATCCCCTGGCGCGTCTTGGGGTCCTTGAAATTGCCTACCGAGGCGGGAAGCCCGGGCGGGATTCCGCTGCGTCGGGTCAAACGGCGACGACCCGGGACCCCTCCGCGCCGTGGTCGACCGACATCGCTTGCGCCGGTCCGTTGTTCGCTGCATTGCCGGTGCTGGCGACGGCGGCCCCCTGTTAGCGGAGCGGCCCTGGACGGAGGAGGCGCTGGCGACGGCGGCGCCGCCCCACTTCGACAATTCAGGTATCCCCTCCTGGGCGGGGAGGAGAAAGATCCTTTGGGTCGATTGCGATCACCTGCTTCCACGCCGCCTCGCCGGTTTCGACGGCGGTGCCGTAGCGCTGGACGCCGGCGCTGGTCGCCTGGACGTCGACCGCGCGGTGGCGGACGACGGCGAGAGCCATTGGGTGGCGCATGTTGGCGGCGGAGGTGACGTCTGTGGGGAACTCGGCGTCGCTGCCCTCGGCGGCGCCAGGACCCCGCCCACGGAAACGACCGCGGCCCTGCGCGGAGAGGTGGCGGACGGCCACACCGGCAATCCCGAGTGAACCGCAAATGCCGGCGACCACGACCCTGTCCACGGCGTCGTCGGTCCTGTAGGTTCACTCTTTAGAGGACGACGGCTCGCGCACCGTGGCCGGTTATACCGCTCCCGTGCCCATCAGGGTGAACGATACGGCGCGGCCGGGACTCGACGGATCCCGGCGACGCCCGCGGTCGCTCCGCCAAGAGTGATACTCGTACGACGGGCGATGGCGTACCCTACCATCGGCGCAAGGGACCGCGAGCGGTGGCGTGGGCCGCCTGGCGCCGGGATGGAGAACGACACCGACGATGGTCCTGCCACTCCTCTACGGCCTCGGCGCCCGCGACTTCGTCGACCTGCTTGGCTACACCCTCCAGCGGTGCCAACGATGCGGCACGAGCGGCGTGTTCGCGGTCTACCAGAGCAAGCGCAAGGTCACGTTCTACACCCTGCCGACGTTCTCCCTGCGCGAGCAGCAGGTGTTGGAATGCCGATCCTGCGGGGCGCGCTTCGCGATCCCGCCCGAGATGCGGGACCACTTCGCCGGCCGGCTGTTGACGGAGGCGGAGGTCGCTGCCCGGATGCGGCCAGCGGGCGGCCTCCCGTCTGGATCGACCGTGAATGGACGGGTCAAGGGGCCAACCTACTATCAGATCCTGCAGGTCGACCCAGCAGCCGACCCGGAGGTAATCGACGCCGCGTTCCGGCGTCTTGCCCTGAAATTTCATCCGGACCGCTCATCGGTCCCCGACGCCGCCGACCGAATGCGAGAGCTGCTGGAGGCGAAGGCCTGCCTTTCCGACCCGGCGAAGAGGCGAGCCTACGATCAGACGCTCGGCATCGTCCGCCGCCAACCGGGGATGCGGGCAGAGGATGTCTGAACCACTCCCGCGCGTCATCCCTATCTCAGCAGGCCGTCCACGGACCGTGCAGCGACCGGACCTCCGGCGAACGGTCGGCGCCGCTGGACGCGTCGAGGTAGACGACCCAGGGGCGTTCGTCCTGGCCGACCGCCACCGCGGCGCCGTCCTGACCGGCGGTCAGGACCGTCTACGAGGTGACAGGTGCCGCCGTAGGGGGATGAGGATGGCCGCCAACTTGATGTTCTGGTTGAGCCCGGCGCCGATCGATAGGTACGCCGTACATTCTGCAGCGACCGATAGGGATAGGCAGTTGTCGAGATCGCCGCTGCCGACCTTGACTTCCAAATCCCAGTTCGGGGCCATCGCGTCGATTCTGCAGAGGAAGATGACGGCTGTGCCCGGATTGGTCCATTCGAGGAGTCTTTAGGGCAGCACTGCGCCGCCCCTAGGGTCGGCGGTGAGGGCGACGAAGCTGCCCCCGGTCTCGCCCCCCGCTCGGTCGAGCAGGAGCTCGGCGCGTGTCCATCCGCTGGGGTCGGCGTCGAGACGCGAGCACCGCTCCATCCGG
>CADCWL010000062.1 GCA_902806405.1 uncultured Thermomicrobiales bacterium
AAAAAAGAAGCGACGAGGGGAGAGAACGATGGGTCAAGAGGTCACCAGTTACATCGAGAACCTCGGCCAAGCATGGCAGTCCGAGCTGTGTCGGTCACTGCACGAGACGGTGCACTGGTCCATCCCGGAGGTCGTCGACCGGCTTCAGTACGGCAAGCCGCATTACCTGAAGGAGGGGAAGTACGCCTGCGTCATCGGGACCGCCAAAGGATGGGTGACCCTTACCATTTTCAACGCTGCCGGGCTCGACGTCCCCGAAGGGCTGTTCGAACCCGGCCCGCCCGAGCGGAAAACCGTCAAGATTCGACAAGGGCAGGCCGTCGATCACGACCTCCTGGCCAAGCTCCTCAGGCAAGCCGCAAGCGCCATCTGACCACGTTGCGGCGGCGTGGTCCCTGTCGACCCGGCGGTCTCGGTCCCAGGTCGGTTTCCTCCACGGTACGAGGGCCGATGCGAACGCGCCGGCACCCGGGCGACCCATGGCAGAATCACGAGACCCGACCGGGGGGAGCGCATCCCCTCCCGATGGAACACCACGCGCACGCGGAGCGTCGTCGACGATCGCCCGATCCCGTCGCGCACCGCGTTCCGATCGTGCCACGCTGCGTTCCCGACCCAATCGGGCCGCCCCAGGACCTCTTCGTCGTCCGCCGCGGAGGAGGAGCGCTCGATCGATGGGAATCGCCTTGACGCGACGACCGCCACCGCTGTTAGTGGCCGCCCTCAACGGTTCACGCGCCCATCCCCGCGTGCCCCGGACTCCGGATGAGCTCGCCGAGGCCGCACGCCGGTCCGTCGACGCCGGCGCCCGCGTCCTCCACCTCCACCCCTTCGACGCCCGAGGCGGCGAGACGCTGGCCGCCGGACCGTGCGCGGCGGCCTTGCGGACGGTCCGAGCGGCGTGCCCGCGCGTCCCGGTCTCGTTGAGCACCGCGGCCGCGATTGAGCCCGACCCACGTCGCCGCCGAGAGCTCGTCGCGAGTTGGACGGCCCTGCCCGAACTGGTAACGGCGAACCAGGGCGAGGCAGAGATCGGTGAACTGTGCGACGACCTGATCGGGCGCGGCGTAGGTATCGAGGCCGGCCTACTCACCCTGGCCGACGCCGAAGCGTTCGTGCGTTCGGGTTTGGCGGAGCGGTGCGTCCGGGTCCTGATCGAGCCGCCCGAGGCCGACCCCCGGAAGGCGATCGCCCACGCGGCCGCGATGGAGGAGGTCCTCCTCCGCGCCGGCGTCGCACTCGAGCAAGTCCACCACGGAGACGGGCTGGCCACGTGGGCCGTCAACGACCGGGCGCTCCGCCGCGGGCACGGGATTCGGGCCGGCCTCGAGGACACCACCGTCCTCCCGGACGGACGACCGGCTCCCGACAACGCCTCCCTCGTGCGAACCGCCGCGGCGATGATGACCGATCTCGGATTCGATCTCCGCTGGGTGTAGGACGCCGATCGGCCGTGGCCGCCCGCACGGTGGGCGGCGACCACAAGGAGGTGCCCGGCACGATCCGCCGGTCTGTGGTCGATCACCGGAGCGTGCCCGTTCGCGAGATGATGCGTTCGGCCACCGGTCGCGGCTCGGTAGGCTCCGCGTCACCGACAGACGGAATGCCCACTTTCGGGGGTTCGACACGCCCGAAGCCCGCACGTCGCCGCCAGGTCCACCCCGCGTGGCTTCCCGACTACGCCTCTCGCACCTGCGCCGCCCCCTCACCCACGAGCGCCGCGATCTCGTCCGCCCCGTACCCGACCTCCGCCAGCACCGCCGCGGTGTGCTGCCCAAGCAGCGGCGGCGGCGTCGGCGGCCGGAGCGGCGTGCCGCCGAAGTGGTACGGGACGCCCGCCAGGCCGAGCGGCCCGAGCGTTGGGTGCGCCACCTCCTGGATCAGGCCCTGGGAGCGGGTCTGGGGGTCGGCCGCCATCTCGGCGACGTCTCGGATCGGACCGCACGGCACCGCCGCCGCGTCGAGGCGGGCGACGAGATCGGCGGTCGGCAGCGCGCCGAGGGTCTCCTCCAGGATCGCGTAGAGCGCCCGCTTGTTGGCGATCCGGTCCGCGTTGGTGACGAAACGGGAGTCGTGCGCCAGATCGTCCAGACCGAGCGCGTCGCAGAAGCGTTCCCAGATCGCGTCGTTGCCGACGGCGATGTTGACGTGACCGTCGGCGGCGCGGAAGGTGTCGTAGGGGGCAATGATCGGGTGGGCGTTGCCCATCGGGACCGGGATCGTCCCGGTCTCCAGGTACGTCCCCGCCTGGTAGGTCAACAGCGCCACCTGGCCGCCGAGCATCGAGGTGTCGACGTACTGCCCCTCTCCCGTCCGCGACCGGGCGAAGAGCGCGGAGACGACGGCGAAGGCGGCGAACATGCCGGCGCCGATGTCGGCGATCGGGACGCCAAGCCGCGTCGGCGGGCCGCCAACCGGTCCGGTGACGCTCATCATCCCGCTCATTCCCTGGACGATCAGGTCGTAGGCGGTCCGGCTTCGGTCCGGTCCCGTCTGCCCGAAGCCGGAGATGGCGGCGAAGACGATTCCCGGCCGCCGCGCTCGCACCGCCCCGTAGCCGAAGCCGAGGCGGTCGATCGTCCCCGGCGAGAAGTTCTCGACCAGCACGTCCGCGCCCTCGATCAGGCGCCAGAGCGCCTCCCGGCCGCCGTCGGTTTTTAGATCGAGAGCGACCGAGCGCTTGTTCCGGTTGACGGAGAGGAAGTAGACCGACTCGCCGCCGACGAAGGGCGGCCCCCAGGCACGGGTGTCGTCCCCCCGCCCCGGCAACTCGACCTTGACCACGTCGGCCCCCAAGTCCCCCAGCATCATCGTGCAGAAGGGACCGGTCATCACCCGCGTCAGATCGACCACCCGGACGCCTGCCAGCGGCGTCGGCGGCGCGTTGCCCACCGGCCCGTCGCTTCCCATCTCCTCCGCCGTCACCCCACCCCGCTCCCGCTCGCGCCACTGTTCGATGGCGGCCGATTGTACCAGCCCGTCAGTATTGACACTAATACGTAATATTGATACTATCGCTTCGCTGGGACTTGCGGTGGGCTCCAGCAGGCAGGCTCTTGATGGGGAAGCGATCCATGTCGACGGAACGACCGGCCGCACCCGACTCGGCCCACGCCGATCGGCGATTCAGTCTCGGCGACCTGACACGCGCCGCGGGCGTCTCCGTCCGCACCGTCCGCTACTACATCGCGGAGGGGTTGCTGCCGCCGCCGACCGGGGGCGGCCCCGGCAGCCACTACACCGCCGCCCACCTCGACCGTCTGCGGCTGATCGCCCGCCTCAAGGCGGCCTACCTTCCGCTACGGGAGATCCGGCGCCGCCTCGCCGGGCTCGACGAGGCGGAGGTTGGCCGCCTCCTCGCCCCCGGACCGCCGTCTGCCGGGGCAGAGCCGGTGGTCGACGATGCGGCCGCCTACCTCGACCGCGTCCTGGGGACGAATCCGGCGCCCTCCCCATCCCGTCCCGTCCGACGATCCTCGGAGTCCGGCCCACCGGTTCGGGGGCTGCGCGAGCCCGACTCCTCGGCGCCGGGAACCGTGGAGCCCGCCGCTACGCCGTTCCTCTCGGCGTCGGCGTCCATGTCACCCCCGGATCCACCGCCGGCGGACGCCGCGCCGGCCCCGATGCTTGGACGCGCCTACCCGGCGTCGTTCCCGATCCACCCCGAGGCCGCGACAGACGCCGACGCGGAGGCCGCCCGTGAGGAGGTGACCGCGCCGGACGCATGGCGCCGGGTGCCCCTGGGCGATGACGCCGAACTCCTGATCCGGGACGGCGCGTACCGGCGGCGGCGCGACCGCGTCGAGTGGCTGATCGCCTGGGCGCAGAAGGTGTTCGACTGATCGCGTCCCGGGTCACAGCCCCCGTCCGCCGTCCCCTTGTCATCAGGAGGAACACCATGGAAGCATCCCCAGCCCCCGTCTCTGCCCTCTCCGTGACCACGACGTGGGACCGACCGCTGGTGGCGGCGTCCGGCGGCGAGGCGACTCTCCTCGTCCGCGTGGCCGCCGCCGACGCTGCCGGTCCGGAGGCCCGCCGGGCGCCGCTCGACGTCGCCTTCGTCCTCGACCATTCCGGCTCGATGGCCGGGGAGCAGATGCAGCTGGCCAAGATCGCCGTCGACCTTGCCGTCGGCAGTCTGCGGGAGGCGGACCGCGCGGCGCTCGTGGTCTACGATCACGCCGTCGACGTCCTCCACTCGCTGCAGTCCGCCACGCCGCGTGCCAAGACCGCGCTCCGCCTGGCGCTGCACGGGGTCGACGCCGGCGGCTCGACCGACCTCGGCGGTGGCTGGCTCACCGGCTGCCGGGCGTTGAGCGACGCCAAGCCGGTCGCCGCCGACGGCGCGGAGACGATCCGCCTCCGCCGCGCCATCCTGCTCACCGACGGCCACGCCAACGTCGGCATCGTCGACCCCGCCGAGCTGACGACCCACGCCCACGAGCTCCGCAAACGCGGCATCGGGACGACGACCCTCGGCGTCGGGCTCGGCTTCGACGAGGCGCTCCTGGCCGGCATGGCGGAGGCCGGCGGCGGCACCTTCGGCTTCGCCGCCAGTGCGGCGGAGCTCCCCGCCTTCTTCGCCCGCGAGCTCCGGGAACTCCTCTCGGTCGCCGCCGCCGGCCTCTCGTTCGATCTGACCCTCCCCCATGGAGTCCGGGCCGAGCTCGTCAGCGCCTTCCCTCACGAGCGGCACGGGACACGGATCGCCGTCGCGCTCGGCGACCTCCCCGCCGGCGACGAGCTGACCATCGTCTTCGGTGTCCGGGTCGCGGCCGGAGCCGTGGGCACCGCCCACGCCCTGCGCCTCGACGCCTCCTGGGCCGACCCCGCTGCCGACGCTCGCCGCTCCCTCCGGGTCGAGCCGGCCCCCCTGGTTGTCGCCGCAGCCGGGACCGTCGCCGCGGCCGACGTCGACCCGCTCGTCGTCGAGCGCGCCGCCCTGCAGCGCGCCAGCATAGCCCGCCGCGAGGCGCTCGCCCTCGACCGGGCGGGGCGCCACCTCGAATCCCGCGCCGGGATGCAGCGGGCCGCCTCCTACCTCCTGGCCGCCCCGATGACCGCCGAGATCCGGGAAGATCTCTCCACCACCGCGGGGTTCGCCGCCGCGGAGGCCGACGCCGCCTACAGCGAGCTCGACCGCAAGCGCGCCGCCTTCCATGATGCCCGCCGCGCCCGCGGCAGGCGGGTCGACGTCGCCGAGGACGGCGGTTAGCCGCGCGATCCGGTCAGCGGCCGTCAAGGAGCCGGGGAAGGATCCACGCCGATGCCGCGTCCGTTCCGCTTCACCGCCCAATGCCGGGGCGCCGCCTCAGGCATCGAGTGGCGCGCGAAGGCGATCCGGATCGAGGCCCTCGGGTTCGACACCCTCGCCGTCGCCGACCACTTCGGGCACGGTCTCGGCGCGGTGGCGGCGCTCGCCGCCGCCGCTGCCGCGACCACCACGCTCCGGGTCCGCACCTACGTCGCCGCCAACGACTTCCGGCACCCGGTCGTCTTCGCCAAGGAGGCGGCCACGATCGATCTCCTCTCCGACGGCCGCCTGGACCTCGGGCTCGGGGCCGGCTGGATGCGGGGCGAGTACGAGGCGGCTGGCCTCCCATTCGACCCGCCCGCCGTCCGCGTCGCCCGCCTCGAGGAATCGATCCGCCTCGTCAAGCTCCTCTTCGCGGACGGTCAGGCGACCTTCAGCGGGGAGCACTACGACGTGACCGATCTCGACCTCGCCCCGAAACCGGTCCAGCGCCCGCACCCCCCGCTCCTCGTCGGCGGCGGCGGCCGACGGGTGCTCGAGGTTGCGGCCCGGCACGCCGACGCCGTCGGCCTCGCGCCCACGGCCCGCGACGACGGCACCCTCGACCCCGCCAGCATCGGCGCCGCCCGGACCGAGCGAAAGCTACAGTGGCTACGCGAGGCGGCCGGCCCCCGCTTCCAAGCCCTGGAGCTGGATGTCTTCGTCTACGCAGTCGTGGTGACCGACGACGCGCCCGCAACGGCGAACCGGCTCGCGGCGGACTTCGCCCTGCCCGGACCCGACGTGCTCGCCTCCCCGCACGCGCTGATCGGCACCCCGGACGGGATCGTCGCAACGCTCCAGGAGCGCCGCGAGCTGTACGGCATCTCCTCCGTCACCGTCGGCGAGGATCTCGTGGACGCGATCGCGCCGATCGTCGCCCGCCTGGCGGGCACCTAGCGGCGTTCCGCCCACCATCGAGGAGCGAAGCGACGTGCGCGTCGGCATCATCTCGGACCTCCACGCCAATCTGGCCGCCCTCGACGCCGTCCTCGCGTCCCTCGGGGACGAGCGGGTGGATCGCGTCGTCTGCCTCGGCGACGTCGCCGCCTCCGGTCCCGAGCCGGGGGAGGTCGTCGCCCGCCTGCG
Organism: uncultured Thermomicrobiales bacterium; assembly: GCA_902806405.1. Lineage (GTDB taxonomy): Bacteria > Chloroflexota > Chloroflexia > Thermomicrobiales > UBA6265 > CADCWL01. The sequence goes on from CADCWL010000062.1 coordinate 6,383, forward strand.
CGGGCTCGACTGCCCGGTGGTGATGGGGAACGCCGACGCGTTCGTGCTCGACCCGCGTCCCACCGGCGCCGAAGGCGATGCCGGCAAGGTCGAGGAGATCGACCGCTGGTGCGCCAACCAGCTCTGCCCGGACGACTCCGCGTTCTTGCGCTCCTTCCGCCCCACCGTCGAGATCCCGCTGGAGGGAGGCGCCCGCCTCCTCTGCTACCACGGCTCCCCGCGCGGCTTCGACGACCTCATCGCCGCCACCACCCCGGAGAAGGAGTTGGCGCCGATGCTAGCCGGTCACCGCGCCTTGGTGATGGCGGGCGGCCACTGGCATTTCCAGATGCTCCGCCGCTTCGAGGACATGGTGCTGATCAACCCCGGCAGCGTCGGCCTGGCGTACGATCTCCTCCCGAGCGGCGAGGCGCGGGTGCCGTCCCGGGCGGAATACGCGGTCCTCACGGCCTCGGGTGCGGCGATGGACATCGCATTCCGGCGCGTGCCGTACGACGGCGCGGCGACGGTCCGGGCGATGTTCGAGCGCGGCATGCCCCACGCCGCATGGTGGTCCGCCGACTGGGACCGGTGATGACGGGGCAGCGGATGAGGACGGGAGCGGCGGACCGCGACCAGGTGGCGCGCCCCGGTAGCACCACCCCGCTGCCATCCCGAGGCTCGAGGATGACTCCTCGGCGACGCCGCCCAGAGGAGATCCTCTGGGAGAACGAGGGCGCGTGGACGGGCCAAGCGCCTGGTGAGGGAGGGCCGAACCCTACTCCTCTGGCTCGAAGTTGACCGGGCGGCCGGCGAACCGGCACTCGCGATGGACCTGGTCGTGCTCGGCACCGCGCCAACGGCAACGGTCGCAGAAACCGGCGGCGAAGAAGTGGCGGAAGAGCGGCTCGGCCATCAGGCTCAAGGGGCGGTCGGTGGCCAGGCGTTTGTACTCTTCCAGGACGAGCGGCTCCAGCGCGTCGTCGAGGGAGGCGGGGTAGCGGATCGGGTGCTCCACGCCCGACTCCCGGTCGCGGAAGGTCAGCACCCGGGCCGTCGCCCCCAGCGCCGGCTCCGCCGCCTCCTCGTCCGCGACCACCTCGAGCGCTCCCCAGTCGGCCCCTGCCCGCGCCGAGAGGTACTGCAGCAGGCGCGCCCGATCGATCGAGCGCACCGCCAACCGCTCCAGGAGCGGCATCACCCGCAGGACCACGTCCCGTGTTGCCTTGTGGGTCATCGTCCACATGTCCTGTCGGGGTCGCCGATCGCGGCTCGGGGAGTGCGGCTCACCGTCGCCCGGCGACCGTACCGGTCGCGCCGCCCAGGATCCTCGCGTGCGTGCCGATGATACCCCACGGTCGGCTCCGTCCCGGCGCCGGGGGACACCCGGGACCGCCGATCACCGGTCCCCGTCGCCCCCGTCGCCCCCGTCGGCGCCGGCCAGACGGCGCACGTAGGCCGGCGGCAGCTCCCAGTACCGGGCCGCCGCCAGGACCGCCGCCGTCCCCCCCCGGGGCCGCCCGTCCCCGTCGACGGCGGCCGCGAACGACCGCCCGTCGTCGGTCGTCACCTCCCGCTCCTCCCCAACGTCCACCCCGATCCCCGCCGCCGGCACCCGGATTAGGATGCCCCAAACATCGTCCACGTCGTCCGACGCCGTTCCCGTCCCGAGCCGCGCCCGCGCCACGAACCGAGCCGCCGGCTCCGCCGCCAGCACCGCCGCCGGGTCCATCTCCGCCCCGCTCAAGAAGCGGTACGCCTCCCCGTCCTCAACCAACTGCGTCCTCCTTCCAGCCTCCGACGTCCCCCAAGCCGCTCGTCAAAACCCTGGCGCCGCCACCGCGAATGCCCGCAGCGGCGGCGCCACCGGCGCGTCCCGGGCCATGATCAGGACGCCGAAGCGGCCCATCCCCCCGGG
>CADCWL010000063.1 GCA_902806405.1 uncultured Thermomicrobiales bacterium
CAGTGCTTCTCGGGGCGGTGCGCCGGCAACGGGACCTGCCAGCCGTGCACCGGTGCCAGCCAGTGTCCGGAGCCTCCCGCCGGCGCGCCGTGCAAGAAGCGCGTCTGCACCAGCACGGGCAAGTGCGCCATCCGGGACAAGGCCGACGGGGCGGCCTGCGACGGCGGCGCCTGCCGGGACGGCGTGTGCCGCTGCACGCCGAAGGCGGCCTGCGCGCCCGGCGCGGGCGGCGACGTCGGCGACGGCTGCGGCGGCACGCTGGCGTGCGGCGCCTGCGCCGAGGGCGTCTGCACCGCCGGCACGTGCTGCACGGCCGGGGCGAACGGCGCCGCGTGCGCCGGGGACGGCGAGTGCTGTTCGGGCAACTGCTTCAACCGCGTCTGCGCCGACCGCGTGGGCAGTTGCGGCGGCAGCGCCTGCGACCCGCCCGCCAACGGCTGCGCGCGCGACACCTGCTGCGGCGACCCCGCCTACTTCAGCTGCGTCGACCCCATGAGGCAGATATCCCAGTGCTGCGGACCGCCGGCGACGAGGTGCAACGGCGGCTTCTGTGTCTCGTAGCGGTCCGGACCGATGGTGCCGCCCCGTGTCGTCGGCTCGACGAGGCCGAGCGACGCGGGGCGGCACGACCGCCGAGCACGGCGAGCGAGCGACCGACGAGGGACCGGCCCGCTCGGCTCAGGAGGACGGCATGGACACCGTGCGCTTCGACCGGCTCGCCGGGACGCTTTCGACGCACCGCCCCCGGCGTGCCGCGGTCGGTCTCTTGTTCGTCGCGGCCGCCGACGGCGGCAACCCGACCACCCGCCGCCACGACTTGGCGTGGGCCCCCGACCCCGACTGGCAGCGCCGGCCGCGGTAGCGGCGGCGGCAACGAAGAAAGGAGCACCCGGATGCGAGGTGCACGATGCGGGCGGGGGGCCGGTCGCCGCGCGGCGGCCCTGGCCGTGGGGCTGGTCCTCGTCCTGGCGGGCGGCGGGCTGGGGTGGCGGGCGGAACCGGCGGGGGCGGCCTTCCCCGGCCGCAACGGCAAGATCGCCTTCGCCAGCAACCGGACCACGGCCGGCAACCCGGAGGGCGACAGCGAGATCTTCACGATGAACCCGGACGGCTCGGGGCTGCGGCAGCTGACCAGGAACGCCGCGGCCGACGACTCCCCCGCCTGGTCGCCGGACGGCACGCGGATCGCCTTCGCCAGCGACCGGGACGGCAACTTCGAGGTCTACGCGATGCGCGCCGACGGCAGCGCTCAGACCAACCGCACGAAGAACGCGGCGTTCGACGGCGAGCCCGCCTGGTCGCCGGACGGCAGGAAGATCGCCTTCGAGAGCGACCGGAGCGGCGACCCCGAGATCTACACGATGCGCGCCGACGGCGCCAACCAGGTCAACCGCAGCAACAACCCCTCCACCGATGGGGACCCCGCCTGGTCGCCGGACGGCACGCGGATCGCCTTCGCGAGCTATCGGGGCGGCTTCTCCCAGGTCTACGCGATGCGCGCCGACGGCGGGAACCAGGTCAACCTCACCGACAACACCGGGGCGTTCGACGGGGACCCCGCCTGGTCGCCGGACGGCACGCGGATCGCCTTCGTGAGCTTCCGGGACGGCAATTTCGAGGTCTACGCGATGGCCGCCGACGGCGGGAACCAGACCAACCGCACCAACACCCCGGCGCTCGACCTCGATCCCGCCTGGTCGCCGGACGGCAAGCAGATCGCGTTCCAGAGCCGCCGGGACGGCAACGCCGAGGTATACGCGATGGCCGCCGACGGCGGCAACCCGACCAACCGCACGAAGAACGGGGCGAGCGACTTCGGCCCCAACTGGCAGCCGCGGCCGCGGTAAGGACGGCGGCGGCGGGGAACGGAGGCAACGGATGCGAGGCGAGCGGACGAGGACTTCTCGGGGCCGCGTCGGGATGGCGGCGCTGGGGCTGGCGCTGGTCCTGGCGGGCGGCGGGCTGGGGTGGCGGGAGGAGCCGGCGGGGGCGGCCTTCCCGGGCAAGAACGGCAAGATCGCCTTCGCCAGCGACCGGACCACGGGCCGGGGGGTCGACAACCCGGAGGGCGACCTCGAGATCTTCACGATGGACCCGGACGGCTCGGGGCTCAAGCAACTGACCAGGAACGGCGCGTCCGACGGGAGCCCCGCCTGGTCGCGGGACGGGAAGCGGATCGCCTTCGCGAGCGGGCGGGACGGCAATGACGAGGTCTACACGATGGCCGCCGACGGCAGCGGCCAGACCAACCGCACGCGCAACGCGGCGAACGACTCCGCCCCCGCCTGGTCGCCGGACGGCAAGCGGATCGCCTTCGCCAGCGAGCGGTTCGGCTACCGGGATGTCTACACGATGCGCGCCGACGGGAGCGCCCGGACCAACCGCACGAACTCCCCGGCGTACGACCACGATCCCGCTTGGTCGCCGGACGGCAGGAAGATCGCCTTCGCGAGTATTCGGGGCGGCAACTTCGAGGTCTACACGATGGCCGCCGACGGCGGCAACCAGCTCAACCGCACCAGCAACGGGGCGCGCGACGTCGGACCCGACTGGCAGCCGCGGCCGCGGTAACGGCGGAGGAGGCAAAGCCGGTCGATGCCGGCGAGTGAGCTCAGCGGACTCGCGTCGGAGACGGTGGCAGCGTCGCCGACAGCTCGCTCACCCCTCGCTTCTCGGCCTCCGACTCGTCCTCGGTGAAGTCGATGTACGGGATGCCCAGCCCGCCGGCGTAGCGGAGGAAGGCGGCGAGCGACATCCCGAGCAGCTCCACCGCACGACCGCGGGAGATGGCCCCGCGCCGGTGCAGCTCGGTCACGATCAGCTGGCGCGCACCCTCCTTCTAGGAACGGTCGGATCGGCCGAGGAGGGCAGTCAGGTCCTCGTCCAGCTGAACGGGAACGGTGCCCACCGCGCGTTTCCTCTCTCCAGCGCATAGCCACGACACGAGGCGGCCGAAATCGCCCCAGGTCGGCAGCCCGCCTCCGTCGCCCGCCCGCGCTCGGCGCGGCCGGCTCCAGCGGCACGCCCAGGGAGACGGGGCAGCCGACGCCGGTCCCGTGGCGCGGGCAGGCGCCGTTGGGCACGCTGTGCGGGACGGCCCAGATGGCGGCTGGCGTGGTCGGCTGCGGCCTAGCTGGGGTCCGCCACTGCGAAGAGGGCCGCCGGAAAGCCACCGGCGGCCCTCTTCGCGGGGCCCTCCTTGCGAGTTACGCCGCAACTGCGAACACCAGCCGCAGCCGTGCGAGGGTGCCTCCACGGCGTTCCCAACGGCTACCGCCCGCACGGCACCGGCATCGGCTGCCCGGTGTCGCTCGGGGTGCTCTCGGAGGCGGGGGGCCCGAGCGCGGGGTGGTCGACGCGTCCGCCTCCCGCGACCCAAGGCCCGTCCGCGGTCCCGGTGCCGGCTCGTGTGGCCAACTGCCGCGGTGACCGGACGGGACGGGCCTCCCCCGTCCGGTCCCGCCGTCGGCCCCGGCCACCCAGGATTGCGGCGAAGGACGAGCTGCGGGTCGAGGGTGGGCGGAGGTGCGGCGATGGCCGGTCGGGATCTGATCCCCGTCGACGAGGCGGCGCGGCGCCTCGAGGTCAACCCGGGGACGGTCGAGTGGCTCGTCCGCTCCGGCCGGCTCGCCGACCACGAGGGGCCGCGGCGCTTCCTTGGACGGGCGCGGCTGGTCGAGGCGGCGGGGGTCGACGCGATCCGGGGGGCGGCGCTCGAGCGGCTCCACGGCTGCGACACCGCGTGCATTCCGAGCTTCGAGCCACAGTGGCCCATGCACGGCTTGTACGACCGCTGCCTCGAAAACTGTGTGACGACCGGCTACCGGGCGGGGTGGTACCGCTGGGCCCGGCGCCTGGGATGGCGACTCGCGGGCGGCGACCCCGCGCGGTTCCCGGGTCCTCGCGGCAGCACTCCCGGTGGCCGGTCATGGGCGGCCTGGCTCGGCTGCCTGCTGCCGATCGCCGCCGTCGCGCTGCTCGGGGCGCTCGGCGCGCTCGCGCTCTGGCTGCTGTGATCCCCACCCACGCCGTGGGGGACGGCCGAGATGGCGGCTGGCCCGGCGGTCGGACCAGCGACGCGGCCCCGGGCGCGCGATTGGGTACCCGCCGGCCCCCCAATCGGGTACTTGTACGGATCGACCGCGGGCCGGCGCGGGCCCAGACTGGTCCTACGACGCCGCGGGCCGCGCGGGCGCCGGACGGTACGACGGAGGTTCCCGCCATGGACGTTCTGACGGCGCTCGTCGCCCCCGTCGCCCTGCTCGTCGCGGCCGCCCTCGCCGCCCGCTTCGGGCGGGACAGCCGCGACGGGATCACCGCCCCGCCCCAGCCCTGGCTCGGGGGGCGGTGATCCCGCCCCCGGACTCGGAGGCGGACGGCCGCGGTCCGACGCCGCGGCCCCGGGGTGGCGAGCGGGCGACGATCGACACGACCGACGGCCCGGCGCGGCCCGCCCCGGTGGGGGCGCCCGTCGCCGTCCGCGCGATCAGGGGGAGGCACCGGCATGGACGGCGAACGGTTCGACGCGATCGCGACGCGGCTGGCGGCGGGGGCGTCCCGGCGGGGGGCGTTGCGGCTCCTGGCCGGCGCCCTCGGCGGCGGTCTGGCAGCCGCTGCCCGCCCCGGCCGGACGCTGGCGTACCCGGGCACCTGCCGGCGCTTCGTCCTCTCCGGCGGGCCGTCGCCGGACGACCCCATCCCCGTCATCGCCGACTTGACCGTCCGCCTCAACGGGGGCCCGATCTTCGTGGACGGTGATGGCCGCGGTTCCGACCTCGCGCCCATCCGCTTCGCGGCGCGGGCGGGCGACCGGCTGCGGATCGTCGCGCGCAGTGGCGCGGTCGAGCTCGGGGGCTGCCGGTACCTCGGCCAGCTGTACCTCCACTGCCGCACGGGCGGGACGGCGCGCACGCTCAGCGACGGCGTGCCGTATGACTGCAACGGTGAGCCGTCCGGCGTCTTCTTCGACCAGCGGTACGTGATCTAGGCGACGCGGCCGCCCGCCACAACCGACGGAGGCGACCGGCCCGCCCGTGGGCCGGCCCCCACCGCCGCGGCTCGCGCGCGACCCAGGGGGAGGCACCGGCATGGACGGCGAACGGTTCGACGCGATGGCCAAGGCGCTGGCTGCCGGCCCCACCCGGCGGCGGTTCCTCCTGGGGCTCCTCGGCGGGGGGCTCGGTCTCCTCGGCTTGCTCGGCCCCGAGGACGCCGGGGCGCACGACGCGCTGCGCGCGTGCCGGAAGATCGAGGACCGGAAGCGGCGGCGGCGGTGCATCAGGCGGGCCAGGCAGCACAACTTGGCGCATCAGCCGGCCGGCACGTGCACGGCGACGACAGAGGACGTCTGCCAGGAACTCGACTATGTGGCGGCCAACTGCAACAACACCCGCGGCTGCTCCTGCACCACGACGACGGCAGGGACTCGCTTCTGCGGCGAGGACCTTAGCTCGTTCTGTGCCCCGGGCGGGGACTGCCAGACGGACGCCGATTGCGGTGGCGGGGGCGCAGTCTGCGCGAAGAAACTCGCCGCGTGCGGTGGGTGCCCGAACAACTTCTGCATAGGACCCTGCGGGGCCGCTTCCCTCGGCGCCAGCGGACTCGAGTCGACGTCGGACGACGCCGTCGGCGTCGGGGCGGGCCGTCGATAGGCCGGCCGCAGGCGACCGACCTCCCGGCCCTGGCCGAGGCGTCGGCGTCCGAGGCGGTCCGGCTGTTCGTCGCGCGGGCGCGGGCGGAACTAGATCCCAAGTTCGAGTAACGCGGGAGTCAACGGGGGAGCCTAGGTATTCAGCCCATAGCGCTCCGCTGGACCCCCGAGGATGCGAAGCCGAGGATCGCCGCCTAGCACCCGAGCCGAGGATCACCGCGAGGAGGGCCCCCGGAACGCCACCGGTGGCCCTCCTCGTGTCCACGAGTATCGGAGCCATACGCCCCGTCCCGGTCCAGGGAGGGGCCACGGGAATTCTCGAAGAACTTCGGAGATACACACGGTGACGCCCCGGCGGATCGACTCCCCCCGGGGCGTCGCCGCATCTGGGGAGGGAGACGCTGTGGCAACGGCGGGCCGGCCTCTGCCGTATGCGCACGACCGACCTGTCATCGGCCGTCGCGCCAACCCCGCCGAGCCCGCGTTCTCCCCCGCCCCCTTGTGCCTCGCCCCGACCTGACGTAGGGTAGGTTCCCGGGCTGCCCCGCCGCGGTCTGGACGGTTCGTCTCGGATTGAGGAGGTTGCCGTCCATGCGTCGCTCATTCGCCCTGCTCGCCCTGCTCGCCCTCGGCGCCCTCCTTCCCGCCCGATCGCTCGCCCAGGAGGGAACCCCGGCGTCGCCGGCCGACGAGGTCCAGCAGGTCGCCGAGGACACGTACGCCTTCGTAAGCCAGGGCTACGTGTCGCTCTTCATCGTCACGCCCGAAGGGGTGATCGCCACCGATCCGGCCAGCCAGCAGGGGCCGGAGCGAGCCGGGGCCTACGCCGAGGCGATCGCCTCCGTGACCGACCAACCGGTCCGCTACGTCGTCTACAGCCACCACCACGCCGACCACGCCATCGGCGGTGAGGTCTTCGCCGACACCGCCACGTTCGTCTCCCACCGCAACGCGGTGCGGCCGATCGCCGACCTCGGCGACGAGCGCACGCCCGCGCCGACGATCGCCTTCGACGACTTCCTGAGCCTGGAGCTGGGAGGCACGACGGTCGAGCTGCGCTACTTCGGGCGCAACCACTCCGACTCCAGCGTCGTGCTGTTCCACCCGGCGCAGCGCCTCCTGTTCGCGGTCGACTTCATCCCGGTCGATACGGTGCTCTTCCAGGACCTGCCGGACGCGTACCCCGAGGAGTGGGTCGAGTCCCTGCGGCGGATCGACGCGGAGCTGGACTTCGATACCCTCGTGCCCGGCCACCCGCCGGTGCCCGGCACCAAGGAGAACGTCGGCCAGGTGGCGCAGTACATCGAGGACCTCACCGCGGCGGTCGAGGCCGCGCAGGGGGAAGGTCTGGAGGACAACTCGGACGAGATGGTGGAGGCGGTCCGCACCGAGCTGGAACCGGCCTACGGGGAGTGGGCGAACTTCGAGGAGTGGCTCCCCCTCAACATCGAGGGCCTCCTCCGTAGCCAGGCCGCCGAGGACGCGACCCCGGAGGCCACCCCCGGCCTGTAGCCGGGTCGTGCCAACCCGGAGGGCGCGGGGGTAGACCCGCGCCGCCCGCGCGCCCCGCCCCGCGGTTAGGCGCCGTTGGCCCGGTCGGCGCCGCTCTGGCGAGGGGGTTGCGGGTGAGCGACGACCGGGCAGGGGAGTGCCCTCGTAGCGCGCTCGGCCCCATCGTCAAGGCCGTCGCGTCGGTCCCGCCGCCACGCGGCCCCATCGAAGCACCCCGGCAAGAGCACGGTCGCGTTAGCGCGCCGCCTCCAACGGAACCCCAAGCGACACCGGGCAGCCCATCCCCGTCCCGTGGTGCGGGCAGTAGCCGTTGGGGACGCCGTGCGGGACGGTCGAGATGGCGGCTGGTCTGGCGGTCGGACGAGCGCGTCGCCTAGCACCCGAGCCGAGGATCACCGCGAGGAGGGCCACCGGAACGCCACCGGTGGCCCTCCTCGTATCCACGAGTATCGGAGCCATACGCCCCGTCCCGGTCCAGGGAGGGGCCACGGAGAACCTCGGAGATATATCCGGGCACGGCAGCGCCCTGGCGGCTTGGCTCCGACCAGGGCGCTGCTGTCTTCCGGCCTATCAAACACCTAGGTCAACGTCGGGCCCGCCTTTGCTTTCTGCGCTCGACCCCATCGTACAAAGCCGTCGCATCGGTCCCGCCGCCACCGCGCCCAGGGAAGCACGGCCGACAAATCGAGCGCAAGACGGCCGGGGACGCCGTCCTAGCGGGTTCCTGGACGCGTCCCCGTCAGAGCGTGACGCAGCGGCACAGGAGGTGGCCTTCCGGGTTGACCAGCGCGATGCAAATCCCGCCATCGCCCCCTCCGTCCCCACTGCATCCCGAGCAAGCGCCCTCCCCCGCGGTGCAATGCGTCGGGCACACGCGCTGCGCGTGTATGCAGTCACCTTGCTCCGCCGAGCAGGCGAACCATACCGCGAACTCGGGCGAGCCCGAGTAGGGGGGCCGGGGTCCGCACGCCTCCACGGACGCCGCGAGGCACTGCGCGTGAAGTTCGTCGCACCGCGGATGGGCATGGGCCTGCTGGGCGAGCGCGCGCCGCGGCCGGTCGCCCAGGCCCGCCGCCGCCAGGATGGCGCCGGCCAGCCCCCCGCCCGCCAGCCG
>CADCWL010000064.1 GCA_902806405.1 uncultured Thermomicrobiales bacterium
GGCGACGGGAGCGCATCGCCGTGTGCTCCTACCACGCACGACGCGACGGGCGGCCAGCGATCGGGCGGATGGGCGTTGCTGGGTTGCTGTCCCCCTCGCTGCACCTCGTCACGGGGGCGTGTTGGGCCAGGGTGGCGGCGGGGCTGCCCGAAGCCCACCGTGGCGCCGACGAACGCCCACGCGCGCAGCGCGTTCCGCGACCGACGACGGTGCGACGCCGGGGCTCCACGAATGTTCCAGTCCGTGCGGCTCTCCTCAGTGCCTTTAGGGCCGGCCTGCGACGTACCAGGCGCCGAGGTTCCCAGGTCACGAAGGGGCCACGGCATGGGGATGTTCGTCGGGTACCGAACGGTCGAGTTGGTCGAGAATCGGGGCGGCGTCGCCGTCCCGATGGTCGCCATCTCCCCGACGCGCCCGAGGCAGGGCGGACCGCCTTGGGCCGTCCGCCGTGGACCTTGCGGTCGGGGCCGCGCCCGAGGACGGCCGGCACCGGCCCGTCCTGGTGTCCCACGGCATGGCCGGATCGCCGATGACTTACCGGATGCTGCCCCACCACCTGGCGGCGCACGGCGTCGTCGTCGGGCTGCCCGAGCACCCGTACAACCACCGATTTGATGATTCCCTTGCGGGCCCGGCCGACGCCCTGTCCCGCCGGCCGCGGCACGTCCGGACGGCCGCGGACCGGTTCTCCGAGGGCGACCGGTTCTCGCTGTGTCCGAACGCCGAGTCCTCCTCGGTCGTCGGGCACCCGCTGGGCGGCTACACCGCGTTGGCCGTGGCGGGCGGCGCGCCGGCCTCGCTCGCCCACGATTCGGCGATCGGCCGACCGAGGCGCTTCGACGCGGAACCCGATCCCCGGGTCAAGACGCTCGTCCGGCTGGCGCCGCCAACGCCCTGGTTCAGAAGCACCGGGTCATTGGGGGGCGTCGGGTCGCCGATCCTGATGCTCTCCGGCGACAAGGACGAGCCTTGCCCACAGGCATCTATGCCGCGGATCGTCGTGGACGGGGTCCCCGCGGGCACGAAGGTCGAGTCCCGGCTCGTCGAGAACGCACGGCACTGCCCGTTCCTGAGCCCGTGGCCGGATCGCCTCCAGCCCCCCGCCTTCCCGCCCTCCCAGGACCCGACCCGCTTCGACCGGGCGCGGTTCATGGCCGCGCTGAACGCCGAGGTCCTGGACTTCCCGGAGCGCGAGGCGTAGGGGTGGCATCGTGGCCGCCCGACCGAGCCGTGGCAATCCAGGCAGCACCCGGCCTGATACGGGCCCGATGGAGGTCTTCGCGGCGCTCGTGCCGCACCGTGAGGCGGTAGCGCTCGAGCCAGGGGCGCACGGCGGTGCGCCCTCCTTGCGCCGGCGACAGCGTGGTCCTAACCGAGTTCCTCCACCCGCGCGCCCGGGGCGAACGCGCAGACGTGGATCAGCTCCTGCCGATCGGCCATCCCGTGCCGGGCGTAGTAGCCCGCCCGCAGCGCCGCCTCCAGCGCCGGCACCCGGTCGGCGGGGAGCAGCGTCAGCGCCGTCCCCCCCTCGCCGCCGCCCATCATCCGGGCGCCGAGGACGTCCTCGACCGCCAGCGCCTCCCCGACCAGTTCCTCGACCCGGGGGTGGCTGATCGCGTAGTCGGTCGCCGAGGAGCGGCCGGAGGCCGTCATTAATCCGCCGAAGCGCGGCCAGTCCCCCGCCCGCAACGCGGCGGCTCCCTCCCGCACCCGCGCCGTCTCCGAGACGACGTGCCGGGCACGCGATAGGAGCGGTTCGGGAAGCGGGTCGGGGCCGTCGACCAGCGCGGCGAGCTGCTCGGCGGAGAGATCGGCGAGGTGGGCGATCTCGACGCCGAGGGCGCGGCGGGCGTGCGCCAGCGCCCCCCGCGATTCCTCGACCCGCTTCGGGTACGCCGAGGTGCCGATGGTTCGATCCACCCCGGAGTCGGCGACCGCGAAGACCAGCCCGCCCAGCTCCGGCGTCAGCGCCTCGACCGCCAGCGCCGCCCCGTCGTACTCGATCACCCCGCCGGCGACCGAGGCCGACTGGTCCATCGTCCCGACCGGCGCCCCGAGGCGGTGCTCCGCCTCCTGCGCCAGGAGCACCAGCTCCTTGAACGCCGGCTCCGGCTCCGCCAGCGCCAGCGCCAACCCGACGCAGAGCGCCGCCGACGAGCTCAGCCCGAACCCGATCGGCACGTCCCCGGCGATCGCGACGAGCGCCGGCTGCCGCAGCATCAGCCCCGGCCGCGCCAGCGTCGCCGCGACCACCCCGCGCACGAAGTCGACCGCGTCCGCCGAGTCCCGGTCCCGCCAGTCCCGCAGCGCCTCCGGATCGAGCGCGGCGACGCCGACCTCCGGCGCGTCCGCAGCCACCACCCGCAGCCCCTTCCCGTCCGGCGCGTCCCCGTGGAGCACGACGACCGCGCGGTCGATCGCCGCCGCCAGCACCGGTCCGCCGTTGTAGTCGAGGTGGTTGCCGAGCAGCTCGATTCGCCCCGGCGCGACCGCCCGACGCCCCGGCCGCCACGCCTCCCCGAAGGCCGCGCGCCCCGCTTCGTCCGCGCGCCGCTCGACCGCTTGCAGGTCCGGATCGTCCATCGTCGCCAGCTCCTCTTCCCGTCGTCCCCCGTCGTCTCGCACGCCAGACCGATACGCCCCTGACGGCTCCCACGGCCGACTGCGGTCAGCGCCACCGTCGCCGCCGCTCGTCGACGGGAACACTCCAGGCAGCGAGGACGCGCGCACCGCCGTCTACCCCTCCACGGCCCGATTCCCGGTAGCGGCGACCGGTGGTGCCCCCTCACGGCCGGAGACGGAAGGACCGGGAAAACCAGACCGCAGGGATCGACCCCTCCGGGGATGAGACCTCCCGCACCTGCCCCGGGCCCCCATTCGTGCCCTCTGCCCCTCGCCTTTCTCCCCCCTCCTACCCCAGCTCGACGATCGCCGGCCGCCCGCTGTCGGGGTAGACCGGCCACCCCGTGTCGACCGTCAGCACCTCCGGCCCGTCCGCACCGACGACGATCGTGTCCTCGCTCTTGACCCCCGCCAAGGACGGGTTCCAGGCGTAGGCCTGGTCGGGCTGGACCGTCCCCTCCGTCGTCGGCGTCACCCGCTGGTCGCGGCCCGTGTAGCCGGTCGAGCCGCCCTGGTGGTGGTCCTGCCAGGCGTCCGGCTCCCCGAGCGCGGCGTAGCCGGGTTGGATCGTGCCGGTGAAGAGGTCGCGCAGCGCCACCCCCGGCCGCGTCGCCTCCAGCAGGCGCTGGTGGAAGGCGGCCAGCGCCCGGTGCCGCTCGTGCATCGCCGCCGGCGCCGGGCCGAGGTGGACCATCCGGGTCAGACTCGCCGTCAGCCCCCACTTGTGGGCGCCAAAGACGACCATCGCCGCCCGCTCGATCCGCCGGTCAGAGTAGAGCCCGTGGCGATCGACCTCCAGTCGGTCGTCGGCGCAGACGATGTCGACCTCCTGGGCGATCCCAAGCCGCCGCAGCCGCCCGTGCGCGTCGGCCACCACCGCCACCTCCGGCGTCCCGGGCACGATCGCGCGGCAGACCATGCCCATCGTCTCCGCCGCCGTCCGCCCCAGCCATCGGTAGCGCTCGGTCTCCCGCGGCAGCAACGACGCCCGCAGTTCGGCGATCTCCTCCCGCCGGTCCACCAGCGACAGCCCGGCCCCGAAGGCGTCCTCCGCGAACGACCCCTCGACCAGATCGGCCGCGATGGCCGCCCCCTCGCCCAGCGTCCGCCCGATCACGTCGAGCAGGCTGCTCTCCCACCACGGCTGCCCGACCACCTCCAGCGGCAGGTCGGCGAACTCGTCCCGCATCAGCCGCGGCAGTTCGATGTTCTCCGTGACCAGGATCGTCTCCTCGGCCGTGACGAGAAAGGCGAGCACCCCCGTGTCGGCCTGGTGCCAGATCTCGCTCCGCGACCCCTGGACCGCCTCCAGCGGCGCCCCGTCCCCCGGTCCGCTCCCCAGCCACGCGACGTTGGCCCGCGTCCGCAGCAGCAGCGCGTCCCAGGCATTCGCCGTCAGCAGCCCGCGGATGCGCTCCCGCTTCGCGTCGAACTCATCGCGCCGGTTCATCGGTCCTCCTCACGGTGGCTGGGGGACAGTGCCTGGAGTTGGGGGGTGGCAGTCGGGGCCGGCGGTTGTCACGGCGGCAGCACCGGGCGTTCGAGGCCGGCCGGGTACCGAAGTCGGCAGTCCGCCCCCCTGTCATCACGAGCTTGCGGGGGAGGTCGCCACCGCGGCGTGGGCGTCGGAATGCTTCCCCGCCCCCGGGGACGGCAGCGGAGCGGGTCGCCGCCGTCGCCCCCACCTGCCCCCGCCACACCTCGGACGCTCTCCCAGTCCTCCAGCCCCACTCACCGCCGCATCTGCACCACCTTGAACGCCTCGCCCAGCTCGAACGCCTCGTCTTTGGCCAGCTCCTGCGCCCGCTCCCGCATCCGCTCCGCCATCCCCTCCCCGTCGCCGATCTGGCTGACGTGGGCCATCAGGGCGTGGATCTTCAGGTCGAAGACGTCGGTGATGTCGACGGTCTTGTCCGGCTGCTCCGGCCCGAAGTACCAGATCTCGGCCGTCTTGTGCGGCTCCAACCCCTCGGCGTAGTGCTCCGGGAAGTACAACGGGTCGCGCGCGGTCGGGTAGACAGCGTCGGTCGTCGCCATCCCGACCGCGCGGTGGTCGGCGTGGAGGGAGTAGGGGCGGAACGGGTCGTGGGTGATGATCACGTCGGGCTTGTGCGTCCGGATCATCCGCACGATCCGCTCCCGCAGGTCCAGGTCCGGCGTCAGTTCCCCGTCCATGCAGCGGAGAAAGATCACCTCCGGCCCGCCGAGCCGCCGTGTCGCCTCCAGCAGCTCCGCCTCCCGCGTCGCCGCCACCCGAGAGGGGTCGGCGGTCGGGTCGGCGCTCCCCTTGTTCCCCGACGTGACCTGGACGATGACCACCCGCTTGCCGGCCCGCATCAAGCGGGCGACGGTCCCGGCCGAGGAGAACTCGCTGTCGTCCGGGTGGGCAACGACGAGCATGTAGGTCGCGAAGTCGTCGGTGATCAGGGTCGGTGACATCGGTCGCTTCGGTCCTTGCCTTGTCTTCTCGTGCGCGCGTCGGGGCTGCCGGCCGCCGTGCCTTGGCCGCTCTCGGCCGCCGACCATCGCCCATTATGGCGCCGATCGGCGCCGACGTCCGTGTCCGCTCCCCTGCCGCGGTGCCCGCTTCGGCGGTGGCCATTCGGCCCCACCTCGGGCGATGGTCACCATCCGCTCCCCTTCTCCCGCCCACGGGAGTGCGGGTTAGGGATGAAGGTTTCCCCGCGTCCCCGCCGGGGTTCCGGGTCGGGGACCCGAGAACGCGCCGAGTTGGAGCGCCTCGCCGTCGTCCGGGATGCGGAGGCGCTCGTCCGCGATGCCCGACGCCCGGGCCGCCGCCCGCAAAGCCGTCCGCGACACCGTGCCGTGGTCCAACGCCTCCAGGTGGACCGCCACGACGGTCGCCTCCGGCGCCGCCTTGCAGACCGCCACGGTCTGCGCCGCGTCCATCACGATCAACGTGTCGTCTCCCCAGACGGCGCCGCCCGAATGCGTCACGATCACCCCCGGCCGGACGCGAGCGATCGACTCCAGCACGCCCGGGACGAGCACCGTGTCCCCGGCCCAGTAGAGCGTCGGCTCCTGCGGGTGACGCAGCACGACACCCGTCACCGGACCCATCGCGGCGAGGACCGCGCCGGAGCCGTGCTCCCCCGCGACGGGGGCCAGCGTGACCCCCCGCCACGTCGCCTCGGCCGCGAGCGGGCGGACGTCGCCGAAGCCCATCTCCCGGATCGCCACCTCGTCCCCGAGGCGGCAGAACAGCGGCAAGCGACGCGGCAGCAGCTCCCGCGCGACCGCGTCGAAGTGGTCCGCGTGCAGGTGCGAGACGACGATCGCCTCCGCCCCCTCGATGACCTCCTCCGGCGGCACCGGCAGCGCGACCATCGGGTTCGGGGAGACGCCGCGGAACGACGGCCGGCTGTGCCGAGGCGCCAGGTCGGGATCGATCAGCAGCGACACGCCGCCGTACCGGAGTCGCAGCGAGGCGTTCCGGATCAGGCGCAGGTCCATCGCCGTGCTCCCCCCGTCGCGCGGAGCAGGTGCGGGGCGCCCTTACAGCGCCTCGAGCGCGCGACCCGTAGCCCGCGAGCCCGCCAGGCGCTCGCGGACCGCCTCCGCCAGCTCCCCGATCGCGTGCGTCGTCTGCTCCCCACCGCGGAGCGGCTTCAAGGAAGCTCGCCCCTCCGCCAGCTCCGCCGCGCCGACGATCACCGCCAGCGGGATCCCCTTCCGATCCGCCCGCTTCAGCTGGTCCCCGACCCCCCGGCCCGGCTGCAAGGAGAGGTCGACGTTCAGCCCGGCGGCCCGCAGCGCCGCCGCCACCCGCGCCCCGGCCCCGACCGTCTCCGGGAAGACCGCGACCAACACCTCCGCCGTCGTCGCCGGCGTCGGCAGCAGGTCGTGCTCCCGGACCACCTCGATGATCCGCTCCAGCCCGAGCGAGATCCCGGTCGCCGGGATCGGCCGCCCGAGGAACGTCCCGACCAGCCCGTCGTACCGCCCCGCGCCGGCGACCGAGCCGACCTTCGGCTCCGTCACCGTCGCCTCGTAGACCGGACCGGTGTAGTAGTCGAGGCCGCGCGCCAGCGCCAGGTCGAGCCGGTAACGGTCGGCCGGCACCCCGAAGTCGGGCAGCAGGGCGAAGAGCTCCGTCAACTCCGCCAAAGCCTCCGGCGCGCCGGGAACCTCCGCCAGCTCGCGTCGCAGCTCCGCCAGCAGCGCCTCCGGCTCGCCGCCCGCCGTGACCAGCTCAAGCACCCGCGCCGCCGCCGCCGCCGCGATGCCCGCGCCCGTCAACTCCCGCGCCACCCCTTCGCGGCCAATCTTGTCGAGCTTGTCGATCGCGCGGTAGAGCGTCGTCGCCTGCTCCTCGGCGACGCCCGCGGCGCGGCCCAGACTCTCCAGCAGTTTCCGGTGGCTGACGTGGATCACAAAGTTGGGCAGCCCGACCGCGGTCAGCGCCTCCGCCATCACCGCCACGACCTCGGCGTCGGCCAGCATCGAAGGGGAGCCGGCGATGTCGGCGTCGCACTGCCAGAACTCGCGAAAGCGGCCCCGTTGGGTGTTCTCGCCGCGCCAGACCGGCGCGATCTGGTACCGCTTGAAGGGCAGCGCCAGGTCGTTCTGGTGCATCGCCACCACGCGGGCCAGGGGAACCGTCAGGTCGTAGCGCAACCCGACCTCGCGTCCCCCCTGGTCCTCGAAGCGGTACATCAGCTTCTCGTTCTCGCCCGCCTTGCCGGTCAGCACCTCCAGGTACTCCAGCGCCGGCGTGTCGAGCGGCTCGAAGCCGTGCCGCTCGAAGACCCCTCGCACCCGCCCGATGATCTCCTGGCGCAGGATCATCTGCTCCGGCAGGTAGTCCCGGAACCCCTTCAGTACCTGCGGCTTGCGGCTACCCCCGGCCATCGTTCGTCGCCCACCCTTGCTCCGCTGCTCCGCGCGCCGCCCTCGGGAGGCGATTTGGCGGCCATCCTAGCCGAGCCCGAAAGCGGTCGACAAGCGACACCGGCCGCGCGTCGGGGCGCGGGCAGTGGGTGGTGGACCGCCGAGCGCGGGCCCTTGGCGGTGGAAAGGCCCGCGACGAGCGTTACGCGCGCAATGGACGCCGAATGCTGCGGGGGGCACCCCCTTCCCCTGTCATGGCGACGAAGGAGAGACCCCGTCCCAACGGTGTGGGCAGCGGAGAGATTCCTCGTGCCATGGGATGAGCGGGGATGGGCCATCGGGGATGGTGGCCGACCCACCCCGAGCAGTATCCGCCGATCGCCCTCTTCATCCGACCGGCGACCATCGTTCACCGATCGCGGACCGCCCGACCCCCGTCGCGCCCATTCCGAGGCGGATAGCGACGACCATGACCGGAGCCGACGGCGGCACACCGACGATCGGTGGCAACCGGTCGAGCGGCGACCAAGGGACGGCCTCCCTAGTGTGAACAGGGTCAACCCGACGGCTGAACGCCGCCCCTCCCGCCCCCCAGACGAAGGTTCACCCCTCTCCCCTCCGAGGCGAGAGGGTCCGAGGGTGGGGTAGTGGGTCAGTTTGCATCTGAGCTTTTGGTTAACTTTTCGAGCCCACCCATTTTCGGGAACCAGGTCTAGAGCGTGTCATGGACTTGCGCGGGGTCGTAGACTCGGGAAATGAGCC
>CADCWL010000065.1:0-6164 GCA_902806405.1 uncultured Thermomicrobiales bacterium
GTTGTGCCGCGCCCCGCCGGTGGATCGCCGTGTTGCTCCGCCTCGGACGCCTCGCCCACGCTCACTCCATGTTCAGCGAAAGGTCTTCGCCGCGGCGGGTCAGGTTCGGGTTGTAGAAG
The DNA here is from genome assembly GCA_902806405.1 of uncultured Thermomicrobiales bacterium. Lineage (GTDB taxonomy): Bacteria > Chloroflexota > Chloroflexia > Thermomicrobiales > UBA6265 > CADCWL01. Next base: position 120 of record CADCWL010000065.1, read on the forward strand.
GGGTCGCGATCGATCAGGTGGCCCCATCGGTTGCGGAGATGGCCGATCTCGGTCGGGGCGGCGATCACCTTCTTGGTCACCGACTCGTGGTGGTAGAGGGCGGCGTGGGGGGTGTAGACGACGCGGTAGCCCCGCTCGCCGATGCGGAGGCACATGTCGACGTCGTTGAAGGCGATCGGCAGGTTGTCGGCGTCGAGGCCGCCGACCTCGTCGAAGACCGCTTTCCGCATCATCGCGCAGGCGAAGGTGACGGCGCTGTAGTTGCGGACCACGTTCGGCAGGCCGAAGTAGCCGGTGTGGTCGCCGGCGAACCCCTTGAACGCGTGGCCGGTCCCCTGGTAGGGGCCAAGCAGAACGCCCGCGTGCTGGATCGTGTCGTCCGGGTAGAGGAGCTTGGCGCCGACGACGCCGACCTCCGGCCGCTGGGCGTGCTCCAGCATCGCCTCGATCCAGTCCGGGGTGATGACGGTGACGTCGTCGTTGAGCATCACCAGGTAGGGGGTCTCGACGAAGGGGGCGCCATGGTTGACGATCGCCGAGAAGTTGAAGGGTGTCAGCGAGAACGGCTCCCGATGGAGTCGTAGGTCGGGATGGGCGGCGGTCACCTCGCGGCAGAGCTCCGCCACGCCGTCGCTCGGGGAGTTGTCGATAAGGACGATCTCGAGGTTCGGGTATGTGGAAGTGCCGAGGATGCTCTCCAGGCAGGGCTTCAGGAACTGGAGCTTGCCACCGGTCGGCATCAGGAGGGTGACGCCGGGCCACTCCGTCAACTTGTAGCGGACCCGCCAGCGGCCGGGGACGATGCCCGGTTCGACCGTGCCGGGGAGGGCGCGGCGCTCGAGCGCCTCCGTCAGCGCCTTGGCGGCGGCGGCGGTTGCGGTCTCGTCGGCGCCGATCGTCTCGGCATCCGTTGTGCCGGCGGGTGCCCGATGGGAGACGAGGAGCTGCGGGACGTGGCCGACGCGCCGGGCGCGCTCGGTGGCGCGGAGCGCGACGTCGTACCGCTCGGCGCCGGCGAAACCGCGGCGGAAACCGCCAATCTCTTCGACCAGCGTCCGCCGGTAGAACGTGACCGGCCCGAGGTAGTCGGACGAGAGGAGCAGGTCCGGCGACCATTCCGGCTTGAAGAACGGGTCCCAGCGGACGCCGGCCTCGTCGTCGACCTTGTCCTGGTCGCCGTAGACGACGTCGAGCTCCGGCTCGGCCTCGAGCAAGCGGGCGACCTCGAGGAGGGCCGTGGGCGCCAGCACATCGTCCCGGCCAAGAACGGCGATGAACTCGCCCTCGGCGAGCGCGAGTGCCTCGTTCGCGCCGTGGACGAAACCGGTCCCCCGCCTCTCGGTCAGGAGCTTGATCCGCGGGTCGGAGGCGGCGACTTCGGCAAGGAGGTGGCGCGCCGCGTGGTCGGTCAGCACGTCCGGGGCAAGGCAGACCTCCCATTCGTCGTAGACCTGATTCCTCACGGAGTCGATCACATCCAAGATCACCGAGACTGGCTCGTCGCCGATCGGGACCAGGAAGGCGATCCTAGGGCGCTTGGCGAGTGCGCTCGCGGCCTCCCGCGCCCCATTGAGCTCCTCCATGTCGGGGCTGTGGGCGCGGAGCCAGGCAGAAAACTGCGCGTTGACGTGGGGGACGTCGCCGATCGCCTCGGCAGCGGTGTCGACCTCGAACCGCGCCTTCAGCTCGAGTTCGCGGTCATCGTTGGCCGTGATTCGCACGAGCAGGGCGTGCTCCCCGTCCTCGAGGTGGCCGACCGAGACGGAGCCCGTGAACCCGCTGTGGTCCGGCTCCGGGTAGTCGGGATGGGCCATTCCGACGTCCGGTCGGAGGGCGCCGTGGGAGACGCTACCGAGCCGCTCGCCGTCGACGAAGGTCTCGATGCTCCGGATGCCGGAGGGGGCGAGGGCCCAACCGGCGACGGAGAGGCGGTCACGGACGACGGTCCGGGCGTTCGGCTTCGGACGGTCGAACGCCGCCAGGATGCGGCCCGTCGACTTGGCGGTGGAGTCGACCTCGAAGTGGGTTCGGAGGTCGGCCTGCTTGCCGTCCTCGGCCACCACCCGGATCAGGATGTCGTGCTGGCCGTCGCCGAGCCCCTCGGTGGGGATCTTGCCGACGAAGCCGCAGTTCTCCCCGTCGGGGTAGCCGGGGTGGAGGGCGGCGACGTCGGGCCGGAGCCAGTCGCCGTAGGCGATCTCCCCGCGGCGGTGGCCGTCAACGTAGGTCTCGACGCGGAGGATACCGGCCCTGGAGAGCGCCCAGCCGGAGACGACGAGGAAATCCTCGGCGACCACCTCCGGCTCCCGGCCCGGGCGCTCGCAGGAGCCGATGATCGGGTGGTGCGCGGGCTTGGGCTGCCCCGTATCGGCCAGGGAGCGGACCGCGGCGCCATCCGCGGGGACGGCCGTCGCCGCGGCGGCGTTCCCCGCTTCGGCCTCGCGGGCGCGGAGCTCGGCCGCCTGGACCTTAAGCTCCGCCTCCTGAACGCGCACGTTCATGACGAGGTTGTTGCGGAGCAGGATCGCGACCTGCCGCGCGCGCTCCTGAAGGAGGCGGTCGGCGAGGCGTTCGTCGTCGCCGACGTCGATCCCCGCCAGCAGGGGCGAGACGCCGAGGCGGATCGGGTAGCGCGCCGCGTAGTCCACGGTCAGCAGCCCGTCCGCGGCGTAGTAGCCGAGGTCGTCGGGGACGACGCGGTCGCGCCAGCGCGCTTCGAAGAGGCCACGGTTCTCCCGCTCGCGAGGGGCGCGCAGGCCGCGGGAGGCGGACTCCAAGTGGTAGACGACGCTCTCGTGGCAGTAGTGGACCTCGTGCCCCGCCTCACCGAGGCGGAGGCAGAGGTCCACGTCTTCCCAGCCGTTGACGAAAGCCGTGTCGAAACCGCCGAGCGACTCGAACACCTCGCGGCGGACCAGGCAGCAGGCGGCGGTGACGGCCCGAAAACGGCGCGAGACGTTCGTCGCCGGGTGGTCGGCGGGGAAGCCGGCGTAGAGGTGGTGCGGATAGCGGTCCAGTCCAAAGACGACGCCGGCGTGCTGGACGGTGTCGTTCGGGTAGAGGAGCTTGGCGCCGACGACAGCAGCGGCGGGGTGGGCCTCCGCGTAGGAGACCAGCGCCCTCAGCCAGCCGGGGCGGGGGAGGGTGTCGTTGTTGAGGAGCACGAGGTAGCGGCCGGTGGCGAGGGCGGCTCCGGCGTTGCAGGCGTGGGCGAAGCCGCGGGCCGTTGGGTGTGAGGCCGCGCGGATCCGTCCCGCGTAGGCGGTGAGGAGCTGCTCCGTCAGGTCGGTCGACCCGTCGTTGACGACGACGATCTCGCGCTCGACGCGCTCGCTCCGCTGGGCGAGGAGGGCGTTGAGGCATTGCCGGGTGAGCGACGCCTTGTTGTGGACCGGGATCACGATCGTGCAGTCCGCCGTGGCGCGGGTGGCGTCCGACGCTGGGATCTGGCCCGGCGCGGCCGCTCCGTTGCCATCACCTCCATCGAGCGGGGTGATGGTGGGTGCCACGGCTTCGCTGCCGGTTTTCCGAACGCTGGGTCTGGTTTTGGGTTTCGCCTGGTGCTCCGTCATGTCGTCCCGCCGCGCGGTACGTGCCCGACCGATCGTCGCCTGCCGCGACCGGCCGCTAGGTCGTGCTCCCGTGGACGAAGTTGGCCGACCGCGCGTCGGCGGCCCAACCGGCGACGTTCGGAGCGTCGCGGTCCTTGTCGGTGAGCAGCTCCGTGGTGGCGGCGATCTCCCGCACTTTCGCCGCAAGCGTCGGATCACAGAGCGACCAGTCGATATCGTCGGCCCGGGGCGAGATGCCCGCCTCGCAGCCGGGGCTGTACTCTCCGGAGCAGAAGTACTCGATCAGGGTGTCCTCGAGCAGGACCGTGCCATGGGCGAAGCCGGGCGGGACCCAGATCCACTCATTGAAGTCTTCATCGCCGTCCGAGGGCATGTCGTGGGCGACGATCTTGCCAAAGGTCGGCGAGCCTTTGCGGATGTCGAGCGCGACGTCGATCAGGTGCCCGCGGAGGGTTCGGACCAGCTTGCCCATGTGCGGGTTCCACTGGAAGTGAAGCCCGCGGATCGTGCCGGCCCGCGAGAAGCTCTCGTTCGCCTGGACGAAGCGGACACCGCTCAGGAAGGGAGTGGCGGGGTTCCCCGCGAAGTCGCTCTCGCGGAAGTGCTCCGTGAAGTAGCCCCGGTGGTCCTGGAAGCGCGCGAAGCGGATCGTCTTCACCTCCGGGATCGCAAGCTGGTCGGACGCGACAATCTTCACCCGTTGCCCTCCTCCTCGGCGGCCAGTGGCCCCGCCTCAAGTTCCCCGCGGACTCAGGCGGCAAGCCCCTTGGCCCGCAGGTAGTCCGCCAGTGCCTCCCGCCACGGCCGGAGCGGGGGCACCCCGACCCGGACCAGGCGCTCGCTGGTCAGCGCCGAGTAGGGTGGGCGACGCGCCTTACGCGGCGCGGGCGTGGAGACGGTCGGCTCGACCTCGATGTCGATCCCGGCCAGCTCGACCGTGGCGCTGGCGAACTCGTGCCAGGAGCACTCCCCCTCGTTCGTCAGATGGAAGAGGCCGGCGGCGTCGCGGTCGGTCAACGCCTTGACCGTCGCCGCCAGATCGGCGGTGTTGGTCGGCGAGAGGGCCTGGTCCGTGACGACCTTCAGCTTCCCATCGGTGCGGGCCTTGTTGACCATCAGCTCGGGGAACGTCCACCCCTTGCGGCTGGTCGCCGTCCCATAGAGGCCGGCGGTGCGGACGACGAGGTGACGTGGGTTGGCCTGCGCCACAAGCTGCTCGCCGGCCCACTTGGAGACGCCGTAGACGTTGAGCGGGTCCGGCGGGTCTCCCTCGGCGTGGGGCCGGCCTCGCTCCCGGCCGACGCCGCCGTAGACGTAGTCGGTCGAGAAGAAGACCACGCCGGCGCCGACCTCGGCCGCCGCGCGGGCGACGTTGGCGGCGCCGAGGGCGTTGACGGCAAAGGAGAGGGTCGGGTTGAGCTCGCAGTCGTCGACCCGGTGGAAGGCGGCGGTGTTGAGCACCCAGTCCGGCTTCGTCTCGCGCAGCCGAGCGGCGACGGCGACCCCGTCGCCGACGTCGAGGTCTCCGTGGCCGAGGGGGACCGCCTCGTCGCCGTAGACGCGGAGCAGGTCCTGGCCGAGCTGGCCGGTGGCGCCGATGACGAGGACGCTCATGCGGGCACCCCCGCCGCCCCTTCCAGCACCGTCTCCTTCAGCCAGCGGATGTTGAAGTAGCGGGGGTCGCGCTCCGGCTCCGGCCCGTAGTCGCCCCGCTCCAGCGCGTCCCAGATCGAGGTCACCCCTTCCGTGATGCCGCGCTCGGCGCGGAACCCGATCGCGCCGGCGATCTTGTCGCCGCTCACGAAGTAGGAGCGGGCGCCGGCGTCGGTGCCGCGGTCGCGCTTGACCCGGATCTCGACCCCGTAGCGCTTCTCGATCACCTCGGCCGCCCAGTGGGCCATCTCCAGGACCCGGTAGTTCTTGTGGGAGAGGTTGAAAATCTCCCCCCGGGTCTTGGTCGTCGGCGCCGCCAGGAGGTGGACGTAAGCGTCGGCGGCGTCCCGAATGTGGAGCATCGGGCGCCACGCCTCGCCGCTGCCGTGGACCGTCAGGAGCTTGGTGCGCCAGGCGTGGAGGGTGAAGACGTTGACCACGAGGTCGAAGCGCATCCGGGGCGAGAGGCCAAAGATCGTCCCCTTGCGGAGGACGGTTGGGCAGAAGTACGGGTGCCGCTCGCCGATCCGGAGCAGTTCGATCTCGGCGAGGCGCTTGGTTTTGCTGTAGTTGGCGGTCGGCGCGATCGGCATCTCCTCGGTCATCAGCTCGACGTTGGCCGTCTCGCTCGTGGTCGGCGAGTAATAGACGGAGCAGGTCGAGGCGAAGAGGAAGCGGATCTCCCGCTTGTCTCGGGTCGCCTTGTCCGCCACGGCCTGCGCGAGCTGGCGGGTCGCCAGGACGTTGCTCTCGCTGTTGAGCGCCGGCGCGAAGTCGGCCGTCGGGTCGTTGGAGAGGCCCGCGAGGTGGACCACAGCGT
>CADCWL010000065.1:6174-36141 GCA_902806405.1 uncultured Thermomicrobiales bacterium
CCCCCCTTCCAGCCATGCCGGATTCGGCCGGCGGAGGTCCGCCTGGACCAGCTCCAGTCGCTCGTGGGCGGGGAACGGATTGCCGAACCACTGGGTGTCGACCACCCGCACCGACTCGCCCAGCGCCAGCAGATCGTTGACCAGCACGCTGCCGACGTAGCCGGTTCCACCCGTTACCAAAATCATGGGTCCTGTCTCCCCCGTGTCCCCGCCGCGTCCCCCACCGGACCGCGGTTCGCGATGCCCGTCGCCGCACCTGGGCGGGCATTTCGGTCGGACCGCCCACCGGTTATGGGACGGTGCCGGTCCCGCCGTTCAAGGCGTAGACGACGGCGGTGGTCTCGTCCCGAACGACCACTGGGTACGACTCGTCGAGGTGCCGTGCCAGGCCCGGGTGGCGGGCCAGCCACGCGCGACCGGGGGCGGGCAGGATCAAAAACTCCGCGCCCTGCGCCGCCAACCGCTCAAGCTGGGCGCGGGCGGTCCTGTCGTCCACCGACCGGTAGTCGCCTCCCTCGTCCCCGTCCGCCGGCGGAAAGTGGCGGGCCGGCCGGTCGCCGAAGGCGAGCATAGCGTCGTCGCCGCCGCTGACGACCAGGATCGGGGCCGTCGGCGGCAGGTTGGCGTCGACCATCGCCCGGATCTTCTCGAGTAACTGGCGGTAGTAGATCGCGGCGGGAGCACCGGGCGCGTGCGGGTGGAGCGCCGAGCCAAGGGTCGCCACGATCTCGGCGTCGCGGTGCAGGAGTTGCTCGTGGGCGGAACCGAGCAGCGAGCGGAGCTCCGCTTCGCGGGCGGTCACGGTGTCGAGCCGGACGCCGAGGGCGGCGAGGTGGTCGGCCTGGTCGCCGACGGTCTGACGCAGGGCCGCCGCCTCCCGCTCGATCCGCTCGCGGTCCTCAATCGCTTGCCGCCGGTCCCGGGCCGTCTGCTCCAGCTCGCGCTCGAGGCGGGCCCGCTCGGCCTCGACGGCCGCCACGTGCGCCTCGCGTTCGCTTTGCGCCGACTCGTGACGCCGCAGACCCAGCTCCAGATCGGCGATCCGCGCGTCGCGGTTCTCCACCACCAGACGGTACTCTTCCACCTCCCGTTCAAGCCGGCGCAACTCGACCGCCGAACGGCTTAGGTGACCCACCCCGGTCTCGATCGCGGCCGGAGCAAGATCGGGGACCACGCGCGATGCCGGTCGCCTTCGCGTCGCCTTCGGGCGGTCCGCGCCGGCCTCGTGCCACCCCGCCTCGCCGCAGAGCGTTCCGTAGAGGTCCAGGATGCGGTCGGAGACGTCGGCCTCCATTAGATCGCGGATCGACACGTGGTGGTGGCGGAGATCGGAGGCTGTGTTGGAGGCCATCCCGGTGAGGGAATGGTCGGGCATCGCCAGCGAGGCGAGCAGCCGACCGACCTCCGGGCGGGGATCATCGAAGTAGGCGTTGTAGTGGGTGACGACGCGCTCGCCGGGCTCTGTTGCCGCGAGGACTCGCCGGTTGGTGATCTCCCACAGGGTCAACCCGAGGGCGTAGGAGAATCCATTGCGCCGGCGGAGCGAGAGCGCAACCTCGAGCGGGTTGCGAACCACGACGACGACCCGCAGTGCCGGCACGACCGCTTTCCAAAACGGCAGCGTTAGGCTGGTTCGCGGGTCTTTCCACCCCCAAGGCTCGCGGCCGGCAAACGCCGCAAGGACCGCCTCCGCCCGGGGAACAAGCGGGGCCAGGCGTCCTGCCGTCCAGTCGGCCGGCTCCGGTGGGGGGCAGTCCCAGCCGCCGCCTAGCTGGTTCAGGATCTCCTCGTTCGTCTCGACGACATCGACGTGCTCGTAGAACCCTTCCGGGTTCTCCGGGGCCGCCGGCATGAGGGCCGCATCCGGGCCGAGGTCGAGGCCGCAGGCACGCAGGTACTTCGCCACCATCGAGGTGCCGGAGCGGTGCATCCCCGCGACGCAGATCGGCATATTCCTCCCCATCCCCCTGCGTCTCGCCCCGGTCCCCGCGATTCGGCCGCACGAGCGGGCCGCGACTCCGCTCGTTCGGCCGCGACCGGTGCCCTTTGCGATCGTGTGCGGAGGGAAAGATACCGCGTCGGAGCGGTTCCGGTCGCGTCCGTTCGCGTCCGGTCAGGTGGGAAGGGGGACGGGGCGGCGCAGATCGAGCGAGGCGAGGAGTTCCTCGACGATCCGCTCCCGGCCATCGAAGGGAAGGGTAGCCGCGGGTGGATCGCTTCGCTCCAGCTCCTCCCGCATTGCGCGCAGGAGCCGGGCGGGGCTCAGTTCGTCAGGCCGGACCAGGGTAACCAGCCCACTCCGAGCGAAGCGGTCGGCTCGGATCATCTGCTCCTCGGAGCCGGGCGTCCGCGGCACCACGATCGGCCGCTTGCCGGCGTGGACCGCCTCGACAACGGCGTTGTAGCCGCCCATCGTCACGATCAGGTCGGCAGCGTGGAGGACGTCCACCAGATCGGGGTCGAACGGGACCAGCGTCACGTCGGGCAGCGCCGCCGCCAGGGCGGCGACCTCGGACCGATCCGCGTCCGGCAGGAGTGGTCCGGCGACGACGTAGGAGACAAGCCCGAGATCCGGCCCCTCCCGCAGCGCGCCGAGATAGGCCCGGAGGAGGTCGGCGCCGTCGGCGCCGCCGCCGACTGTGGTCACCGCGAGGGGACGGTCGACGGCGCAGAGCACGCGTCGGACCTGGTCAGCGGAGCGGACGGGAGCGGGGGGACGTAGGTAGCCGACGAAGCGGGTCTTAGCGGCCGCGGCGGCGGAGAGCCCGTAGGCCGCGATCGGGTCGAAGATGCCGCGGTCCCCATAGACCAGGATTCTGTCGTAGACCCGGTCGAGCAGGTCGAGTGCCCCTTCCTGCCGCCAGAGCTTGGTCGTCTGCGTCGGGCCGAAGGTGACGTCGCGCATCAGGAAGACGAGCTCGGGTCGCGGCTGGGCGGCGTTGAGTGTGGCGAGCGCGGCGGCGAGTTCGCCGAAGAGCCCGGCGGGGGCGTGGTCGACGACGACGAGGTCGGGGGCGAAGGCTTCGACCGCGGGGCGGGCGATGGCCTCCCGGTAGTACACGACGTTCGTGAACGTGCTCGGCCGGGGACGGCCCGCCGGTAGACCCTCGTAGAGCCGGCGTTTCGGCATCGTCGGCAGTTTGACGTAATCGAGGTTTGGGGGGAGTTCGTAGGCGTGCGCTTCCAGGGAGCCGGTCAGGAGCAGGATGGAGGCGTCGGGCCGCCGCAGGGCCAGCGGGATGGCGATCCCGAGCACGATCCGGAGATGGCCCAGACCGGTCCCGTCGTGGCTGTACAGCAGCACGCGCGGGGCACCGCTGCCCGTGGCTCCTGGGGGCCGATGGCTGGGGACCGGCGCTTCCGAGCCGTGGGTTTCGATGATACAGCGCTCCCGTTAGCGTGGCGCGGTAAGCGCTTGCGCCCGGCGGCGGTTCCGCTTGCTCCGTTCGCAAGCGGAAGCGAGGGGCACCGGACCGCATCGGCCGCCTCCGCCGCATCCGCAACCTGGCATGCGGGTCTGCGGGGCAGGCGGGACCGTCGACCTTCGTCCCAGGCCGGGACCAGGGGTGAGGCGTCTCGCCCATTCGGGGCGCGCACCGGGACGGCCCCTTCGAGACCCGGACACCGCCGGATGCGCAAAAGGGGGAGGGAGCGGCTCGCCGCTCCCTCCCCCCTCGCCCGGCATCACGCAGGGCAAGCCCCGCGCGCGCCGATAGCTCTAGCTGACGAACGCGAAGTTGTTGTCGCCGCCGGAAGCGTCGGAGATGGCGGTGCCGCCATCGGCCGACAGGTCCAAGCTCAACGACGAGTTAACGCTGCCGCCGTCGATGGCGATCGCACCGTCGGCAACATCGCCAACGGCGATGGCAGCACCGGTGTCGCCACCCGTGTTGAGATCACCGATGCCGACCGCGCCGCCGGTGGCGCTCGCGTCGGACGTGCCGCCGTTACCGGCCGCAGCAGTATCCTGAGCCATGGTCTGAAACCCTCCCTCTCTCGTGCCAAGACCACGCAACCCGACCCCTTGGGCAGCGTGGCTTTCGTCAAGCGGCACCGCGGTGCGCGGCCCCATGTGAAGTTACCACCCGCCGCTCACCCTGTCAACCGGGGGGTACGATTGACGCTTCGTCTCGGATATAAACGTTTTGTCGAGGTGATCGGTAGGCTTTGAACGGTGAGCCGCTCCGGCGACCGATTCCTCGCCGCTCGCGTCCCGGTCGTGGAACGGGCAAGCACAGCGCGAGACAAGGCTGAGGATCTCCTCGCGAGTCGCCAGGATCGACGCGTGGAGCGCCGGGTCCCGATCGAGGAGCGCCGATTCCGCCAGTTCGTCCTCGTCCCGGACCGTCACCCGGCCGTCGGGCAGAGCGACCACGTCGACAAACAGGTCGTGCCAGATGAGGAGCGGGGGATCGGCGGCGAGGTCGAGACTGGCGGGGTGCGTCGCGTTCGCGTACCACCCGCGAAGCGCGCCATCCGGGGCGAAGACGGCAAAGGCATTGAAGCGGTGTCGCGGCGAGAAATACTCGCGGAGCGTGTCGCCCGGATCGATCACAAGGCCGTCCATCTCCACCCGACGGTCGGTCCAACGGGCCTCAACGGCGAGCCAGGGCGACGGCGCTGCGTCAGCGGCAACGATACCGGGGTAGCGCGTCACCTCGCCGCCGTCGGGCGCGCGCTTAACCACCAGCACGGCCGTTCCCCGTGCGAGCGGGGGCCAGGCGGGGACGGCGGCCCCGTGGGAAGCTATCTCGTGGATCATCCGCTCGCCGCCGACGTCACGGTCGCGGCGCGGATCATCGCGAGCGTCTCGTCCGTGAGGCGTTGCAGGCTTTCGGGATCGTCGGCCTCGACGTTGAGACGGAGCAGAGGTTGGGTGTTGGACGAGCGTAGGTTGAACCAGCGGTCGGGGAAACCGACGGTGACGCCGTCGAGGTGGTCGATCGTCGCCCCCCGGGCGGCGTAGGCCTCCTCGACCTGGAGCATCGTCGCGGCCGGGTCGGGCACCTCGGTGTTGAGCTCGCCAGAGCGGACCCGGGGGTCCAACGGGCGGATAACCTCGGAAAGGGGCCGTTTCGCCTCCGAGACCAACTGGAGGACCGTCAGCAGAGCGATCAGGCCGGAATCGGCGTACCAATTGTCGCGGAAGTAGAAGTGGCCGGAGTGCTCGCCGCCAAAGACGGCGTCCTCCTGACGCATGGTCGCTTTGATGTAGGAGTGGCCGACGCGGGAGCGGATCGGGCGGCCGCCCTGGCGGGCGATCGTTTCCGGCACGGAGCGGGAGCAGATCAGGTTGTAGACGATCGCCGAACCGGGCGAGCGCTCCAGCATCTTGACGGCCGCCATCGCGGTCACCATGTCGCCGCCAACGAACGCTCCCCGCTCGTCGATCAGGAACATGCGGTCGGCGTCCCCGTCGAAGGCGACGCCGAGGTCGCATCCTTCCCGCAGGACCGTCGCCTTCAGGTCTGCCACGTTCTCCGGCTCGAGCGGGTTGGCGGGGTGATTCGGGAAGGTGCCGTCGAGCTCGAAGTAGAGCGGCACGATCTCGCAGGGGAGGTCGCGGAAGACGTGCGGTACCGTCCGCCCGGCCATCCCGTTGCCGGCATCCACGGCGATCTTGAGCGGCTTGATGCGGGCGGCGTCGACCAATCCCAGGACGTGGCCGGTGTAGGCGTCGAGCACGTCCCGCTCTTGGACGGAGCCGCGATGGCCGTCCTTCATCGGCTCCGGGAGAGCGCCGCCGACGACCAGATCCCGAACCGAGTCGAGCCCGGTGTCGAGGGAGAGGGCCCTCGCCTCCTCCCGGCAAATCTTGAGGCCGTTGTACGCCGCCGGGTTATGGGAGGCGGTGACCATCACCCCGGCCGGGTAACCGTACTTGCCGACCGCGAAGTAGAGAGCGTCGGTGGAGACCAGGCCGAGGTCAGAGACATCCGCTCCGCCATCCCGGATACCCTCGATCAGGGCGGCGGCGATGGCGGGACTGGAGACGCGCATGTCGCGCCCGACGGCCACCTCATCTGGTCGGAGGTGGGCGACGAGGGCTTGGCCGATCAAACGCGCGATGTCGGGCGTCAGCTCGTCCGGGACGAGACCGCGGACATCGTACGCCTTGAAGAGGGCGCCGGTCGTGGCCGGATCGATCCCCGCCCGCGTCTCCCCTGGGTCGCCCATCGCATCCCCCTCTCCGCCGTCGTCCGCGTGGGCCGAGTGGCGATGGTGGCACGGCTGACCGCTTCCGGCAAGGCCGGCCCAGGAGGCATCACCGGGGGAATGGGCGTCGGGCCTGCTCCAGCAGGACCAAAGCCTGCGATGCGCATCGAGATGACCGGAGCGATCACAGCACGGCCGAAACGCCATGGAGGAGACCGATGGTGGGAAACTCCACCGGCTGGCTCGTCTCGGGGGCGAAAGGACCGCCCGGCGTGGGCCGGAACGATAGGGATGACGCGGCGGTGTCCAGGGAGGAACGGCGGCGACGGAAGGCGCGAGAAGGAGACCTTGCCGAGTTCTTCGCGGACCGGCAGCTGGAGCGTCTCGGGGATCGACCGGGAAGAACTTGATGGTAGGCCGGGAAAGGCCGGCTCGGGACCGCCTCGTGCTTTCTGTTCGATCCTTCAGATAGCTCCCCGTCCCCCGCGTTTCTGACGCCGGCCGTCGCGGGCAGGGACGTCCCGGGGACGCGTGGTACTCTGTTTCCCAACCGCAGCCTCGCCCCGCTCGCCGCGGTCGAGCTCCATCGCACGCTTGCTCTACGACGTGGGCGGACACGACCGAGCCGTCGTCGCGGGATGGACGGTTCCAATCATGGCCCGATTCGTCTTTGCCCTGCTGCTTGTCGTCGCGGCGCTGGGGCAGGCGACCATCCTGCCGGCGCTCGGGCCGGTCGGCGTGGTGCCGAATCTGGTCCTTGTGTTGCTGCTCGTCTGGAGCGCCATCCGCGGCGTCGTCGAGGGGCTGCTCTGGGTCTTCGCGGTGGGGCTGCTGCTCGACCTGCTGGCGCTGGACGCGGTCGGCACGAACGGACTCGCGCTGCTTGTGGTGGCGCTGGCGGCTGGCCCGGCGCGGCGGCGCTTCTTCCACAGCGGGATGGTCTTCCCGCTGCTGCTGGCGATACTGACCACGGTTGGACACGCGCTGGCGCTCACGCTGCTGCGGGCGGCCGGTGACGGGTGGGCGATGCCGCCCGCGGCGGCCGTTGCCCGGCTAGCGCTGCTGCAGGCGTTGCTCAACGCGCTGCTGGTCCCGCTCCTCTACGTGGTGGCGGGCCGGATGAACCGCTGGGGAGTGGAGGGGGTCTAATGGCGCGACGCAAGCGGATGCAATACGACCCGCCCCATCTCCGCACCGGGCGCAAGGGTCGGCGTCCGGCCACGCCGCGGCCTGACCAGATCGCGCTGACGCGGCGGATGTTCCTGGCGAAAGGGGCGGTCGTTGCCGCCTTCGGGGCGCTCGCCGGACGGCTAGGCTACATGCAGCTGATCAAAGGGGAAGAGTTCGTCAAGCAGGCCGAGGCCAACACCCTGTCAAAGGGGGTGCTGAAGCCAACCCGGGGGGTCATCTACGACCGCAAGGGGCGGGAGCTCGCGACCAACGAGCGCACCTGGGAGGTCCGAGTTCTGCCGAAGGGGCTCCCCGATGCCGAGGAAGCAAAGGACGAGCGGGCGCGGGTGCTCGACCACCTGACGAACGCGCTGAACCTTCCGGACGCGCTGGTGTTGCGGCCGAACGGCGTGCCGGAGGGCCAGGAGGCGACCGTCTACGTCCGCACGGCGCAGCTGCTCGGCAAAGCCCTCGTCGTCGAGCCGACCGACGACCCGACGCGGCTGCCGGTGCTGGGGACGCCCGGGGAGCTGCTGAAGGTCAACGGGCACGAGTTCCACCTTTTCGTCTACACGGACGAGGCAGCGCGCAAGGTCGATTCCGGGAAGATCACCGCCGACGGCCGGAAGATTCAGGGGGTCGAGACCCCCTGGCAGGCGGGCGCCGAGGTGGCGGCAGTCGGCAACGTCCTGACGGTCCTCGTCGCGCCCGACAAGCTGACGGCCGGTCGCGTCGGGCGCGCGGTCGGGACGCTCGGCCTCTCCTCCACCGTCGACGACGTCGTCTCGACGCTGCGGCAGAACGGCTACGACGAGTGGGCGGCGTACATCACCCAGGAGATGCAGCGGAAAGACCCGCTGGTCATTCTCGAAGACGATCTCAGCCCCGATAAGGCGGCCCTCTGCCGCGCCCACTTGAACGAGCTTCCCGGCGTGTTCGTCACGAACCGGCTCGACTACCTCATTGAGAACGGCGTCCACGGCGAGGCGGTCACGGTGAAGCGGGGCGTGCCGCGCGAGGTCGCCCTCAAGCTGGAGGCGAACAAGCTGGCGCTGCCCGGCGTCGAGCTCGACGGCGGCGCGCTGACCCGCCGCTACCGAGGCGGCGAGGCGTTGTCCCACATCCTCGGCTACGTCGGCATGATCAATCGGGAGGAGTTCGAGAGGCACACCGGGACACAGCTGGCAAAGAAGGCGGACGACCCCACGCGTGAGCCGCTCTACGAGGGGGACGACATCATCGGCCAGGATGGGCTGGAACGGGTGATGGAGGCGGTCCTCCGCGGCAAGCCCGGCTCCCGAGTGGTCGAACGGAACAGCGTCGGCGGCCTGGAGCCGGTCGAGAACGAGACGGTGGTGCCGCCGATTCCCGGCGACAACCTGAACCTGACGATCGACCTGGAGTTGCAGCGGGCGGCGGGCGAGATCCTGCGGGACGGCATCCGCTTCGCCAACGAGGACCGGAAGGCGCTCGGGCGGGACTTCGCGCTGGAGGCCGGGGCCGGTTCCGTGGTCGCCATCGACCCGCGCAACGGGGAGGTGCTCGCGATGGTGAGCTACCCCCACTATGACAACCAGCTCTTCGTCGACGGCATCTCGGACCGAAAGTACGACGAGTACGTTAGCGAGGCGGCGAACAAGCCGCTCTTCGACCGGACGCTGCGGGGGAAGTATCCGCCGGGCTCGACGCTGAAGCTCTTCCTGGCGGCGGCGGCGCTCAACGAGCGGAAGATCGATACCCGATCCACGTTCAGCTGCACCGGCGCAATCAAGATCCCGATCGACTGGAACATGGCGCAGGGCAACACCCATCCGTGTTGGCTGAAGGACGGCCACCAGGCGCTCGACGTCTTTGGTGGGATTGAACAGTCGTGCGACGTCTTCTTCTACAACGTGGGAACGCCGGAGCAGAAGCAGCCCAACGGGGAAAACCTTCACTACCGCGACGTCTCCGAGTTCGGATCGCGTGAGCCGAAGATCGGGGAGAAGCACTACTTCTCGGGCCTGGGTATCAAGCTGATCAAGGAGAACCTGCGGGACCAGTTCTGGTTCGGCCAAACAACCGGGATCGATCTGCCGACCGAGGAGGCCGCCTCGGCGCTCTGGGAGCGCCTCGACGGGCCGAACCCGGCCTGGTCCGCCGGCGAGACGATCCTGACTTCGATCGGTCAAGGCGAGTTCCTGGTGACGCCCCTCCAGCTCGCCGTCAACACCGCGGCGCTGGGCAACGGCGGGTCGATCCCGAAGCCCCGGCTGGTGCGGGAGACGTTCGTCGAGGGGAGCCAGAAGGTCAACGCGACGAAGGCGGAGGAACTGCGGCGGCTCTCGATCGCGCCGGAGCACCTGGCGACGGTCAAGGAGGGGATGCGGCGGGTCTGCCACGGCGAGGCGGGATCGGCCCGCGTGAACTACGACGGCTCGTCGAAGTGGGCGCTGACGAATCCGAAGGGCGAGCCGGAGATTCTCATCGCCGGCAAGACCGGGACGGCCGAGGTCGGCGAGGCGCGCGAGGACGGCACCTACAACCGGCAGCACGCCTGGTTCACCCTCTTCGCGCCGTTGGAGAACCCGGAGATCGCGATCACGGTCGTGATCGAGGACGGGGGCGAAGGATCTGCCTCCGCGGTGCCGGTGGCAGACCGGGTGCTGCGCGCCTACCTCGAAGCGACCGGACAGCGGCCGCGCGGGCTGGTGCTGAACAAGGAGGAGGGACCGCTGCCGCCCGACGTCTCGGTACTGGCGCCGGCGGCAGTGTTCCCGAAGCCGGGGACAACCGGGATCCCCGGGGACCTGAGGCAGGACTAGTGCGTCGACTGCGCTGGCTGTGAGGGACGATGCTCAGCCGGGAGGACCGTCCAGGCACGCAGCGTCGCTGCCGGGCGGTTTGACGCTCGGACTGCACCACGTGGGGGTGGTCGTCGCTGACCTGGACGCGGCGCTGGGGCGGTACGCGTCGCTCGGCTTGGGAGACGCGGAGCGGATGGAGCTGGCGGAGCAGCAGGTCGTCGCCGCAACATTCCGGGCGGGAGCGGGCTTCGTCGAGCTGATCCAGCCGACCGACCTGCAGGGGCCGATCGGCCGATTCCTGGCGAAGCGGGGCGAGGGATTGCATCACGTCGCCTACGCCGTGCCCGACCTTTCTGACGCCCTGCGCCGTCTTGCCGCGTCCGGCGTACGCCTGATTGACGAGCAGCCGCGAACGGGCGCACACGGTCTGCGGATCGCCTTCGTCCACCCCGAGTCGTGCCACGGCGTGTTGACCGAGCTGGTCGAGACGCCGCCGGGGTCGGGCGCGTCGCCCGATGAATGACGGGGCATTGCTGCGACACCGGAGGCACGATTGACCCGCTTGGCGGGGCCGTCTGTCGAGTAGCCGCCCGTCGTCTGCCGGATCGGGCACTCGCCCCCCCACCGTCGAGGGTCGCGTAAACTCACCGTTGACTCGTGGCCTCCGTGGCATGCCGCTACCGTGCTTAACATATCGTCCCTCCCCCGTACGAGGCAGAGGGGTTGGGGGTGAGGGCCCTCCATGTGACCAACATCCGCTCCGACATCACGACCGACTCCGGGATCACGGTCGACCCCGTCTACCGCGCGCCGGTGCCGCCGCCACACCTCCCCGATCCGGGGACGTTCCCGTACACCCGTGGCATCTACCCGACCGGTTACCGAGGTCGGCGTTGGACCATGCGCCAGTACGCCGGCTTCTCCTCGGCGGAGGAGAGCAACCGGCGCTACCGGCTGCTGCTGGAGCGGGGAACTACCGGTCTCAGCGTCGCCTTCGACCTGCCGACCCAACTCGGGCTCGACGCCGACGATGGGCGGGCGGTCGGCGAGGTTGGGCGGGTCGGAGTCTCGGTCAGCACCCTCGACGACGTGCGACGCCTCTTCGACGGCATCGACCAGGGCAAGGTCACGACGTCGATGACGATCAACGCCCCCGCGTCGCTCTTGCTCCTGATGTACCAGATCGTGGCCGAGGAGCGCGGGGTGGACGCGTCGCGGCTCGGCGGCACGATCCAGAACGATATCCTGAAGGAGTACGCGGCGCGCGGCACCTACGTCTTCCCGCCCCGCCCCTCGATGCGGCTGGTAACGGACACCTTCGCCTATTGCCGGGAGCACCTGCCGGCGTGGAACACGATCTCCGTCTCCGGCTACCACATCCGGGAGGCAGGCTCCTCGGCAGCGCAAGAGATCGCCTTCAGCCTGGCGAACGGACTGGCGTACCTGGACGCGGCGACCGCTGCGGGACTCGGCGTCGACGACGTGGCACCACGGATGAGCTTCTTCTTCGCCGCGCACTCGCGCCTCTTCGAGGAGGCGGCGAAGTTCCGCGCCGCACGCCGGCTCTGGGCGACGCTGGTCCGGGAACGCTACGCGCCGAAGGATCTTCGATCGGAGACGGTCCGGTTCCACACGCAGACCGGCGGCGTCACGCTGACGGCGCAGCAGCCGCTAAACAACGTGGTCCGCGTTGCCTATCAGGCGCTGGCGGCGGTCCTCGGGGGGACGCAGAGCCTGCACACCAACGGCTACGACGAGGCGCTGGCGCTGCCGACGGCCGAGGCGGCAACGCTGGCGCTGCGGACCCAGCAGATCCTGGCCGAGGAGACGGGCGTCGCCGACACCGCCGACCCGTTGGCCGGCTCGTATTTGATTGAGCGGCTGACCGACGAGCTGGAAGCGGCGGCGCGGATGTGGCTTGCTCGGGTGGAGGAGCGGGGCGGCGCCGTCGCCGCGATCGAGACCGGCTTCGTCCAGAACGCGATCGCCGAGAATGCCTACCGGACGGAGCTGGCCCGGGAGCGGGGGGAAGAAATCGTTGTCGGCGTGAACATCCACGCGACGACGGAGACGACGGCGGTCCCGATCCAGCGGATCGACGAGGCGCTCGTCGCCCAACAGGTCGAGCGTGTCCGCGCACATAAGGCGGGGCAGAACCGGGCGGCCGTCGAGCACTCCCTCGACCGGGTGACGGCCGCGGCCCGGGGCGATGCCATCCTGCTACCCGTCATGAAGGAGGCACTCTTGGCGGAGGCAACGCTGGGGCAGATCATGGACCGCCTGCGGGCGGTATTCGGGGAGCACCGGGCCGGTGCCTGAGATCGGACGCCCGACTCCCCGGGTCGAGACGCCCACGCCGTCTGCCGGACGGCGCGACGCGGGCCCACACCGGAGGACGGGGACGTGATGGACGGCCGCGCCCATCCGCGGCTTCGCGGCTTCGGCACGTCGGTCTTCACGGAGATGAGCCGACTCGCCATCGAGCACGGCGCGGTCAACCTTGGGCAGGGCTTCCCCGACTTCGAAGGGCCGGATTTCGTCAAAGAGGCGGCGAAGGCGGCGATCGACTCTGGACGGAACCAATACGCGCCCTCCCACGGCGTCCCCCGCCTGAGGGCGGCGATCGCCGCCTCCTGGACGCAGGATACCGGCCGAGAGGTCGACCCTGAGTCGGAGGTGACGGTCACCAGCGGCGCGACGGAGGCGCTCTTCGACGCCGTTCAAGCGTTCCTTGGACCGGGCGACGAGGTGGTCGCGTTCGAGCCGTTCTACGATGCCTACCCGGCCGCGGCCGCCCTCGCGGGCGGACGCCTCCGGCCGGTCACGCTGCGCCCGCCCGGCTGGTCGTTCGACCCGGAGGAGTTGGTGGCGGCGTTCGGGCCGCGAACCCGGGTGCTGCTCCTCAACACCCCCCACAACCCGACCGGCAAGGTCTTTCGGCGGGATGAGCTGTCGGTGATCGCCGATCTCTGCCGGGAGCGGGACGTGGTCGTGCTCTCGGACGAGGTTTACGACCGCATCGTCTTCGAGGGGGCGGTGCACGTGTCGCCGGCAACGCTGCCAGGGATGTGGGACCGGACACTGGTGATCAACAGCACCGGCAAGACCTTCTCCCTGACGGGCTGGAAGGTCGGCTACGCCGTCGGCCCGGCGCCCCTCCAGACGGCGCTGCGGGCGGTCCACCAGTTCGTGACGTTCGCGACGGCAACGCCGTTCCAGGAGGCGTTCGCGACGGCGCTGGAGGTGGCGCCCGGACTCGGCTACTACGATCGGCTGCGGGAGGAGTACACGGCGCGACGGGAGCGGTTGCGGACGGTGCTGGAGGAGGTGGGGCTCCGGACGCTGCCGGTGGCGGGCGCCTATTTCCTCCTGGCCGAGGTGGCCGGTCACGGATTCCGGGACGACGTGGCCTTCTGTCGGTACCTGACGACGGAAGTGGGCGTCGCCGCGGTGCCGCCGTCGGCGTTCTACGCCGATCCGAATCTTGCTCCGCTGCTCGCCCGCTTCTGCTTCGCGAAGAAGACGGAAACCCTCCGGAAGGCGGCCGAGCGCCTACGGAGGCTACCGCCCCAACCGGGGGGCGTCTAGGCGCGGCGCTGCGCCCCGACCGTCCTCCGAGCGAATCGCCGCAGTGCTGTGACGCGCGTCTAGCCCTCGGGCGCCAGGGACCCCGCCGGGACGTAGCCGGGGCGGTCGGACTGCGCGTCGCGGACGGGTACCCAGCCGTCGACCGGGGCGGCGGTGACGGTCACGCTGGTGCCCTCGTCGAGCTCGGCGACGACGGATGCGTCGTCGCGAGGTGCGGCCCGCAGTTTGACGTCCTCGTTTAGGGTTGCGGTCGCGCCGGCAGGGAACGGCGTCGGCTCCGCGGCGGCGGCGACGCGACGAATCCGGTCGCCTACGGCGAACTCGGCGGTGGTGCCGCCGCCGAGACCGGGGGCCACGAAGACCGAGACGACGGTGCGACCGTTCTGCTCCTGGAGCGAGGCGATGCCGGCGTAGCCCGAGCCGTTGCGGGTCGCGAGACCGATCGCGATCCGAGGACTGGTGCCGGATGGGAGCGCCTGGGCGCCGATCTCGCCGCAAGCAATCGAGCTGTCCGGGTCGTCGACCGTCAGGCGGATGTCGAGCGCGAAAGGGTCCGCCAGGAGGTCGGCGAGGGTGGCATCAACGATCGTCGTGCTGAGCCGGGCCGGAATCGCCGCCTCCGCGCCCAGCGCGCCGCCCGCGGCGGGCGTCGCCGCTGCCCCGTCGGGGAAGCCGATGTCGATCAACGGAAACGCTGGAGTGTCGCCTAGGGAGCCACAGACGCCCTCGTGGAGCTGGGCCGCGAGCGGCTCGTTCGGCGGGATCTCGGCGGCCGTTGTTCCCGCAGCGGCCGGAGTCGCATTCGGGCCGCCCTGGCCCGCCGGGGTGGTGATCGAGCGGGGAGTCGGCTCCGGCGGCGCACCGACCTGATCGTCGGTCCCAAGCGACGGAGTCGACGTCGGCTCTACCAGTCCGGCGGAGCCGGGGTCGGCGTCCTCGGCCGCGGACGGCGTCTCGATCGATGCGACGTCGCCGCCACCGGCCGGAGCCTGGCCAGTCGCCGGGGTGGCGGTGGCGGTCTGGCCGACCGTCTCGCCGCCGGCAGCTTGGTCGACGCTTTGCCCTGATGCCGCTCCGCTCGGGGCAGCCGTTGGGCAGGCGAGGGCGTCGCCGCCGTCCGACGTGGCAGGCCCGGCCGCCGTCTGGCAATAGCCGTTTAGGCAGATCTCTCCGATCGCGCAGTCGGTGCCGCCGGTGCAGGAGCGGGCATCGCCGCCGGCGGGGGGGGCGACGGGGTCGTTCCCCGCGTCCAGGGCGCGGGCGGATGACGACCAGGGGAGGACGCTCCCGACCGCGAGGCCGGGCAGGGCCTGGAGGATTCGGCGGCGGGAGGCTCCCGACGTCAGGGTGCGGGCGAGCGCGTCGAACCGGCCAGCATGCATTGCTCAGTCGCTCCCTCTTCCCCGTTCCGCGGGCTTTGCACGAGTGGGGGCTTTTCCGACCGGCCGTGACAACCATGGCGTCACTATCACGGGTCGTATTGCCGACTGGCGCTGACCGCCTGGCAACCTGTGACCAATGTACACGGAAATCGTCAACTTGCAACGTTTTCCAATTTGTCAATGGCAAGTGGAGAAGAAACCCGTACGAATCACGACGATAGCGAATGTTCCCCGTGGTCATTACCAGATTTCATTGGGAGCCGGGCAACATCCTCCAGGACGGAGTGAGCAATCGGGCACTCGAAGCAGCGGCGGGGGGCACAGAATGCGGCGTCGAGGTGGACCAGTCCCTGCTGCCCGCGGCCACCAAGAGGTCCTAGGCGGGCATCCCCCGCCACCTGCCTTTGAGCGCGGCGCGTCGTCTCGTTCGGCTCGGCGGTGGCCACGCGTTCCCATGCGCGGCCGGCGGCCTCGCCGAGCGTAGCGTCGCCGCTCTGCTCGGCGAGGGCGAATGCGAATGGGAGGAGGGCGTTGGCGACCAGGCCGGCGGCCCGGCCGGCGCCGATCCCCGGCGCCCCGTCGCCTGCCGCGAGAACTCTCAAGGCGGCGACCGGGTCGGCGCCGGCGCGGAGGGGGGCGAGCAACGATGCCAGGAGGCCACCCTCGGCACCTGTCACGAGGGCGGCGGCGGAGGCCAGCCGCGCGGCGGGGTGGTTAGCAGGGCGGACCCGGGTCCGGGTCCATGCGGTAGGTGGCAAGCGGCCCGGCCGCCACGGACCGCCGTGACTTGCCCATGAGGCCTCGACGGCATGGAGTGCATCGGTCCCAAGCCTGGCGAGCGCGGCGTCGGCAGGGGAGAAGGGGAGGAAGCCGGCGGCGCCGAAGAGGAGGCCGCGGGCGAGGGCAACCCGCCGCTCCGGGGCGACCGAAGCGAGGGCTGCGTCTAGGGCGGCAAGCGGGAGAAGCGTCGCGAGCAGGCGCATAGGCTCACGGTTGGCACTGAAGCCGAGACCGTCCCAAATCTCCTGGTAGAGCACCTCGGCCGGCGGCACCGCCGTCAAACGCGCTTCGAGGCGCGCCGCCTTCGCCGCGAGGCGGGCGTCGCCCAGCCCCCGCAAAATTGATCGAATGCGCGCCGGCTCGCGCCGGGCGAGGTGGGGCGCGCAGACACCGTTTCCGAATCGGGTCCACTCCGGGGATGCCGGCGGCCCCGGATGAAGCGCGTCCGCGAGAAACCCCGCTAACTCCAGCACCGGGACGAGCCGCCCGTCGTGGCGGCGGGTCTCGCCGCCGTCGTGGCGAAGGACGGCGTGGAGGACTACGTCGTCGTAGTGGGTGTCCCGGTGGTGTCCGTGCAGAGTCCAGCCGCTGGTGCAGAGATGGACCTCGACGCTCCCCGCCTGCAGAACCCGGCCATCGAAGAGGATAAGTGCGTCGCGGAAATCGGGACCAAAGCCGTTCGACCAGGTGCCGCGATGAACCACCTCCACCGCCCGGCCGTCGACCGTCCGGAGCGGACCGGTGAACCGCTGAGCGTGCCAGGCGCCGCTGACGGCGATCTCGGGGATGTCAGAGTGCGAGGCCATCGGCGGTCCTCGAGCGATCGCTGGCCGTGTCTCCTCGGCTCGCCCCACCGAGACGGCACAGGCGTTGAGGGCGGTATCGTATCCGTTCGCGCGGGGCGGGACCCGTGGTTTAGGTCTCGAACGGTGCGGCGACCGGCTCCGGCGCCAGGCCGGCGGCCTCGAGTTGACGGTTACGGCGGTACTGGTCGACCGCGGCCTGCAGGGTGCCGAGGGCGAGGGTGGCGCAGCGGACGCGGCTCTTGACCACGTCGTCTCCCATCTCCTCGACCATCGTCGACAGCCCGAGCTCCTTAATCTCGTCGAGGGTCATCCCCTGCGCCATCTCGGCGACGATCGAGCCGCCTGCCTGGCTGATGGTGCAGCCTTCGCCTTCGAAGCTGAGGGCTTCGATCTTCTCCCCCTCGCCGACCTTAAGGTAGACCGTGATCAGGTCGCCGCAGCCGGGGTTGCCGCCGCCGAGTTGGAGATCGGCGCCCTCCAGCCGGTGCTTATGGCGGGGGTTCTGAAAGTGGTCGATGAGGTGATCGACGTACGCCTGGCGATCCACGGGAAGAGTCCTTTCGAGTGGGGACGAACGCGAGCATGTGCTTCCCAAAGTATAGCGGCGAGCGGGTCGTCACCCCGGGCACTCGCCCTCGGGACGGGACCGGAAGGACGTTTCAGAACGCCCGGTACGGCGGGTCGTACGTGGTCCGGGCGACAGGGATTCGCAGAGGGACGGGAAGCGGCCGCCTCCGTTCACCTATGCCGTCGGCGACGGCTGGTCGTCAGGGAGGAAGCGGGCGACCAGGTCGACGGCGCGGTCGTGCCAGCCGGGGACGGTGACGTCGAGGGGGACGAGGCGGGGATTGCGTCGGAGCCAGGTCTGCTGGTGCCGAACGTAGCGGTGAGTGTCGATCTTGATCTGAGCGACGGCTTTGGCGAGGGGCGACTCGCCGCGGAGAAATGGGAGGAGCTGGCGGTAGCCGAGGCTGCTCATCGACGGGGCATCGGAGGGGAGCCCGGTGGCAAGGAGGCCACGGACCTCGTCGACGAGGCCGCGGGCGATCTGGTCGTCGACACGGCGGTCGACGGCGCGATAGATGGCGTCACGCGGCATCGCCAGACCGAGCTCGAGGGTGCGGAAGGGGCGGGGGCCGTGGCCTTCCAACTCGGTCATCGGGATGCCGGTCGCGGCGTGGACCTCAAGGGCCCGGACGACGCGGCGGAGGTTGCGCCCCGAGCGGTCGGCGGCAATCGGGTCGACGGCACGGAGGCGGTCGACGAGGAGGGCGAGACCGTGCGCGGCAGCCTCGGCTTCGAGGGCGGCTCGGAGCGCTCTGTTCGGGGGGACGCGGGGGATACGCCAACCTTCGACAACCGCGTTGAGGTAGAGCGGTGTGCCGCCGACCAATAGTGGCAGCCGTCCACGCTGGTGGATGTCGGCGATTGCCGCGGTGGCGAGATCCTGAAACGTGGCAAGCGACATCACACCGTCGGGCGGAACGACGTCGATCAGGTGGTGGGGGACGCCGCGTCGCTCGCCCACGCTCGGCTTGGCGACGCCGACGTCGAGGCCGCGGTAGAGGTAGCGGGAATCGGCGGAGACGACCTCCCCGTTGAAATGCAAAGCCAGCTCCACGCCGAGCGCCGTCTTGCCGACCGCGGTCGGGCCGGCGACGACGACGAGCGGCGGGCGGCCCGCTTCCTCGCTATCTTCAGACGCCGGCACCGACCGGTTGTTGGCCGTATTCACGGCGACTATTATGGAGGGATCGGCTCGTTTCACGTCGACTACAGCCGCCCCCGTTCCCCGCTGACGCGCCAGGACGGCCGTCCTTGCCCCCTCTCCGAGGAGCCCCAGCGTGCTGCGTGCCATTGTTCAGCTCTTGAAGATCCTGACCATCGGCGTCACCGCGCTGCTCGTCGCCACCGGCGGCGCCCGGGTCTTCGATCTCGCCATCGACCGCGCCACCCCGGACGACATCGGGGAGGAGGTCGCGATCGAGATCAACGAGGATGAAGACGTCGACGCCGTGGCCACCAAGCTGGCCGACGCCGGCCTAATCCGCTCAAAACTGCTCTTTACGGGGCAGATGCGGATCACTGGGGGCAGCCTTAAGCCGGGCAAGTACACCCTTGCCAAAGGGATGACCGTCGAGCAGATGATAGACAGGGTTTCCGGAGTCGAGCCCCAGGTGGCCCAGGCCGAGGAGGCGGGTGACGATACTGCGGCCGACACGGGCGCGGGCGAGACGGTGTCGGTGACGATTCCAGAGGGCCGGCGGATCGAGGAGATTGCCGAGATTTCCGAAGAGGCGGGGATAGAGGGTGGATACGACGGCTTCCTGCAGGCGGTGAAGGAGGTCGATCGGAGCCAATACGATTTTCTCGCCGATCTCCCGCCGAACGCGTCGCTGGAAGGATTCCTCTTCCCGAATACCTACGACTTTGTGAAGGACGACCCCGGCTACAACGTGGCGCAGCTGCTCAACGGTTTCGATGCCCAGGTCACGCAGGAGATGAGGGATCGGGCGAAGGCGATGAATCTTTCGCTCCACGAGGTCATCACCTTTGCCTCGATCATCGAACGCGAGGCACGCGTCCCCGACGAGCGTCCCATCATCGCCGACGTCTACCTCAACCGGTACTCAGACCCGGATTTCCCCGGGGGGTTGGAGGCCGATCCCACGACCCAGTACGAGGTCGGCACCCGGGAGGAATGGTGGCCGGATCTCAACGAGAACAAGGACCTGCTCGAAACCCCGAGCCCCTACAACACCTACAAGAACCGAGGCTTGCCGCCGGGGCCGATCTGCAATCCGGGTTTCGCCTCGATCCAGGCGGTCCTCTTCCCCGGCGGGACCAACAACTATTTCTTCGTCGCCACCGGTGACGAAGCGGGTACCCACTACTTCGCCGAAACGTGGGAGGAACACCAGGAGAACGTGAGGCTCTACACCGAAGCCGTCGCCGACCAGTAGTCCTGCCCTTCACGAATCGCTGGAAACCGATTTCGCAGCCGACTCGCGCGGCTATCGTGGGACGAAGGCGGCGCCGTGGATGAGCCGAAGTCGTTTCGGCTGGGCCTCGTGGGCGACCCGGTAGGCCACTCCTTTTCGCCCGCGATCCAGCAGCCCGCTCTCGACGCCTTGCTCGTCCCCGCGCGGTACGAGCTGTGGCCGACTTCCGGCTCGGATCTGCCGCACAGGATTGCGGGCCTCCGCGCGCGGGAGGTCCTCGGCGCGAACGTCACCGTCCCCCACAAGTTGGCGGTGATGTCCCTCCTCGACGAGGTCTCCCCACTAGCCCGGCGTGCGGGCGCGGTCAATACGATCGTCCGCGGGGATGGTCGCCTGCTTGGGGAAAACACCGACGTCCACGGATTCGGGGCCGCGATTGCGGAGATCGATCCGGACGCCTCCGCGAGACCCACGCTGATCCTTGGCGCGGGGGGAGCTGCCCGCGCCGTCGCGCTGGCGCTCGTGGAACAGGGAGGCGTGCGGATCGCCGTCGCGAACCGCGATCCCGGTCGGGCCGCGCGTCTCGCCGACGACCTGGCGCCGGCACCGATTCGGATCGTCGGCTACGGCGACGAGGAGTTGGCGGCGGAGTTGGCCGGCGCGATGCTCGTCGTGAACGCGACGTCGGTCGGCTGGCAGGCGGGGGAAGCGCCGCTGCCGCTTGCGTTGCTCTCAGCGCTGCCGCCGGGGGCTCTGGTGGTCGACCTGACGTACCGCGAGACGGCGCTTTTGGTTGCCGCGGGGGGACTTGGGTTTACCACGCTCGACGGACTGTCGATGTTGGTCCATCAGGGGGCGCGGTCGCTTGAGCTCTGGACGCGACGGACGGCACCGATCGCGGTCATGATGGAGGCGGCGCTGCGGGCGCGGGCGGAGCGAGGGTGAGCGCGGTCGCGGTCGGTCTCCTCGGCGCGCTCGGGCTGGTAATCGGGTCCTTCGTCTGGGTGGCAGCGCGGGCGCGGGCGTACGATAGCCGGCTACTTGCGGGACCCACCTGCGCGCACCCTGCCTGCGACGCGCCGCTGCTGCCGGTCGCCTCGCTGCAGTTCCTGGGCTTCGGCGCGGGCCGTAGGTGCCGCGCCTGAGGGGCGGGGCAGCCGATGGGTCGGGTCGTCTTCGAACTCGCGGTCGCGCTCTACTTCGGGCTTGCCGCGACGCGGGTTGGCGACGACGGGGAGCGGCTTCGGGCGGCCCTGCTCTTCGCGGTTCCGCTACTGCTCGTGCTCCTACTCGACGTCTGGACCCGAACCGTCCACACCGACGTGATCCGCGTCGCCTTCGGCCTGGCGCTCGTGCTGGCTGGGCCTGAGAGCATCGGGGCATTCGCCGCGGCGATCGTGAGCGCCATTGCGGCGTCGGGCGTCTTCGCCCTCTTCTACGGCGTGGTCGGCGTCCTCTTGCGGTCGCCGCGGGCGGCCCCGTTCGGCCTCGCCGACGGTTACCTGGCGGCGGCAATCGGAGCGATGGTCCGGTTCCCGGTGGTGATCCAGGCGCTCTTCTTCGGGGCGCTCATCGCCGGCCTCGCCGCCCTGCTTCTTCGCCCCGGTCACAGCGAGCGGCGACGGCCCGCCCTTGGGTACGGCCCGTGGCTCTGCCTGGGCGCGTTGGTGGTCATGGCGCGGGAAGGGGCGACAGGATCGGGGCAACCAACGAGGAGAAGGGGCGTGGGGGGCGGTCGCGCGCCACTCCCTCATGCAAGCTACCGTACCCGGTCTCTGCTCCCCGGTGCCCTCAGCGCGGCAACTCGAGCGAGCGGCTGCTCCGCAGCTCGATCGTCCTGCTGTCGGCTGCGCCGTGCATGTAGACGACCCACGGTCGGCCGTCTGCGCCGAGCGCGAGAGAGGCGCGGCCGTGCTCCCCCTCCTCCCCGGTGGTGGGAATCTGGAGCGGCCCCGGCCGGGCGGCGTCCGGACCGAGGGCAATGGCCCCGACCTCGACGGCGCGGTTGCGCCCGTGGTTGAAGGCGACGAAGAGCGTCCCGTCGCGTCCAACCGCCAGGGTCGGAAAGTAGCCGAGGTCGCCGGAGAGGAGGGGGGTGTCCGCCTCCCAGCGGCCCGCGCCGGCCGGGAGGCGGCGCAGGAAGAGATCCACGGTCGGCTCGTCGCCCGTCCGGAACGAGCGGCCGTAGACGAGGACCGTCCCGCCCCGGGGATCGGCGGCGAGGTCGAGGAGGAGGCCGCCGATCTCTCCGTCCTCCCGTTGCACGACGGGAGTCGGCGTCGCCCAGGACCCGCCGCCCACCGGGCGGGAGCTCCATTCGACGCGGACAGCGGGCTTCTCCAACTCCGCCGGCGTCACCCCTTTGTAGATCGACCATGCGGCCACGAGCCGGTCCCCGTCGACGACGAGGTGGGGCCAGGCGGCGTTGAGGTCCGGTTCGGGGCGGTCGTTGACCGGCACGGGTGCCGACCACGCCCCGTCGATCAGATCGCTGGCCAGAACGTCGGCGTTGGCGGCCGAGGCCGCGCGGCGGTCGGCGGGGAGGGTGCGCTGGTCCCGCCAGAGGAGATGGAGCCGGTCGTCGCCGTCGACCGCCAGGGACGGCATCATCTGGTGCCCGGCGTTCGGATCGGGGGAGACGGGGACCGGCGGCGTCCAGCCGCCCGCGCCGTCGCTTCGGCTGTAGACGAGGGTGGCGAAGGCGTCGGCCGCGTTGCGGCCGCGGTCGGCGTAGACGAGGTGGACCGCGCCGGCGCGGTCCACGGCGGCGGCGGGGCCGAACTGGACCTCCCCGCCGGGCATCGCGCGGGCGGGCAGCCAGCCGGCGCGACCCGGGTCGTAGCGGGCGGCGTGGAGCCGCAGCCGACCCGGCCCGGCCACGTCCCCGGTCTCGGCCGTGAAGAAGGCCCAAGCGCCGCCGTCCGGCGTCGCGACCAGGAGAGGCGCCCACTGCGACCAGACGCCGTACGGCACCGGAACCCCGTCCCGCTCGACGCGCAACCCGTCGTAGCTGAGCGGCGGCGAGCC
Organism: uncultured Thermomicrobiales bacterium; assembly: GCA_902806405.1. Classification (GTDB taxonomy): domain Bacteria; phylum Chloroflexota; class Chloroflexia; order Thermomicrobiales; family UBA6265; genus CADCWL01. The sequence continues at coordinate 28,812 of CADCWL010000065.1, forward strand.
GGGGGACTCCGGGGTAGCGGCGCCCGCGACCGGCTCGGCGGTCAAAGTTCCGGTCGCCGCCTCTTGCGCGGAGATACCGGGGACGATGCCGGTCAGAAGGGTCACCCCGACGGCGACGGCCCCCGCCAACCACCGAGTGCTCGACATCTTCTCCCCTTTCTCCCGGCCATCGCCGGGTCCGGCACCGGCCGTAGCCATGCGAGCTCCCATTGGCCTGCAGACGGACCGGGAGCGGGTCCATCGGTGCATCCCCGCCCCGCTACCCCGGCCTACTCCTCCAAGGGGGCGAGAAGCTCTTCCCCGATGTAGCCGGTGATCGACGGGTCGTCGACGGCGGTCACCGGGTACCAAACGCTTCCGTCCCCGTCCCGGGGCGGACCGGAGACGACCAGCTCGCTCCCGGCGGAGAGCTCGGCGACCACCTCGGCGTCGGTCGCCGGCGCGGCGAGGAGGATGACCCCGGCCCGGCCGACGAGAACCGACGTGCCCTCCGGAAAGTCGGGGGTCGATGGGGCTTCCGATCCCGCCAGGCGGGACGACGGATCCGGGTCCGAAGGCGGAGACGCTGCCGCACCGTCAGCGGCTTCGACATCGGCGGCGGGGACCACCGAGAGGCGGAGGAGGACGAGCAGCCCGCGGTCGCCTGGTCGGGGCACGTCGCTCAGGCTCGTCGGAAAGTAGACCGAGTCGCCGGGACCGAGCCCGTAGCTCGCGCCAGGGGTTGCGGCGGCATCGGAGGGGCCGCCGGCGCGACCGACCCGGAACTCCCCCTGGAGCAGCGCGAAGGAGAACCGCCCCGCCTCGACGGCGAGGAGCACCGGACCGGCGGCGCCGGGGATGCGTTCGCCCGGCCCCAGTGCCAGGCGGTCGACCGCGACCGTCAGCGGGCCGGCGGGCCACTCCGTCGCCACCGCGTCGGCGAGGAGGCGCGAGTTGGTACCGGCGAGCGTCTGCGCGGACGGAGTGGCGTCGACCCATCTCAGCTCGGGCGCCGCGTCGTCGGCGGGGACGAAGAGGAGGGTAAGGAGGGACGCCGGTTCCGGACCACCGTTCTCGAACGCGACCGGGACGTTGGTCGGTAACGCCAGTTGGTCGCCGGGCGCGAGCGCGAACGCCTCGCCCACCGGCGCCACCGCCGCCGCCAAGGGAGCCACAGAATCGTTCGACGGTGCGACCACCGCCTCACCCTCGACGCGGACGGCGACGACGCCGCTCTCGACGTAGACGAACTCCGGCCCGGTCAGGGTGTGGAGGGGAACGCTCGCACCCGGCGGCAGGGAGAGCCGGAGGAGACGAACGGCGGTTGGCGGCTCCGGCAACCCCTCCAGACCCGCCCGGATCAGGATCTCCGCGAGCGGCCCCGTTGGAGCGGGGGCCGCCTCGGCCGCGGCGGGGGTGGCTGGGGCTTGGGCGATGGCGGTCCGACACCGGGCGCCGGTGGCCACGAGCAGGAGGAGGGCCAGCACGACGGGAGTGAGGGGCGGGTGTCTCATGCGGCATCCTCCAAGACCACGTCCCGTGCAGACCGGGGAGAGATGACCGCACCCCAAGCCTCGCCCCCTTGCGGCGGAAGGTGGGAATCCTGGCGTCAGGACGGGGCCGAACGACCGACGATTGCGACGGAGCCGCGGCGTGCTCGGCGCCGTCTCGGGAGTCTCGGGACGTCTGCAGCGCCGGTACTGTACGTCCCGATCGCCGGCCGTGCCAACGCTTCGCCGTCGTCGCACGGTGCATGTCCTCCATGCCGGAGCCTCCCCGGAGCGTTCCGGTGGGAAACCGGCGACGGTACCAGCACGTCTAAGGGCTGAGCGGCGGCACACCAATCGACTCCGTTGGGAGGGCGGCCGACCCCGCCCTGGCGGCCCCTTTGGTTGGTGAAGCGATACGCTCCGGTTCGAGGCACGCCGGGGGAACGCGCCGGTCGCGCTCCCACAGCGAACGGGGCCCGACTCAGGAACGGAGGTTCAAAATGCGCCGAAAGATTATTGGGGCGGGCGGCGCCGGCGTGGGCGTCGTGCTCCTCACGGCTGCCCTTGTTCTAACAGGCGCGGTGAGGACGGGGGCGGCGGAGGGCACGACGGCGACTCCGGTCTCCACGGCGACGCGCGCCATGGACGGGGCCGAACTGACGGCACTTCGGACCCAGGTCGCGGCCCTCTCGACGGAGGTGGCGCGCCTCGGAGGCGCGGACGTGGAGGCGGTGGCGGGCCGCCTCGGCGGGAGCCGCGCTGGCTTCGAGGAAGCGTACGGACCGGCCACGTCCTACATCGGCGACGACCAGGCCGTCTACGTGGCGCCGCGCGGCGGTCGGGTGACCGTCACCTTCGAAGAGGGCCGGGCGGTCCGACTCATCGTCTCCCCGGATCGCCCCGCCGACAAGCCGACCGGCGAGCCGGACCGTGCCGATTTCGACCTGACCGGGGCCGCCGCCGTCGTGACTGACTTCGCGCCCGCCGACGCCTCCCTTGGTGGCGAGCTCGACAGTGAGGCCGCGGACGTGGCGGCGATTGGGACGAGCCCCTCGTTGATCGTCGCGCTCGGAACGCCGACTGCGGGCGGGTGCCCCGCTCCCGGACAAGGTGGCACCTTCGCCGTCTCCCTGACGACGACGGCCGAGGGCACCATTTCGGCGGTTACCCTAGAACGGGCGCCGGACCTCGCTCCCACCGCGCCGACGCCGGCGCCGCCGAGCGAGGGGGAGACGGGCGGCGTGACCTCGGCTCGGGTCAGCCTCTCGGGCGGGAGCACCTCGATCAACGGCATCCGCGTCCGGGGCGTCCAGAGCCGCGACGAGGACGAAGCGAACAGGGGGCGCCGCCTGGCCGTCGAGTTGACGGTGGAGAACGGGACGGAGGGGGAGCTGCTGCTCGACCCGGCGTACTTCGTGCTGCTCGACGGCCGGGGTCGGCAAATACCTTCCGTCTGCGGCGGCGTGGAACCGTCGCTGGTGGGGCAGGCGATCGCCAGCGGCGACGGCGCGCAGGGCTGGGTGACGTTCGCGGTGCCGCAACGCTTCAGCCCGCGGCAGGTCGTCTACTTCGTCAACGGCTCCCCGGGGTTGCAGATCGCGTTCATCCTCGATTGAGCCGCTGGGGGCGTCCGTCCTGGCCGGACCATCGGCCGCAACCGGCGATGCAGACGAGGTGGGTACCGGTCGGGGTAAAACGACCGCCGCCTGCCTCGTCCGCTCGCAGCTTTGAGGCGCCGGGGAACGCGCGATCCTGTGACGGGTGCGGACCGTGGGAAGGCGGCGCGTCTCCAAGGTCTACTCACCGCTCAACCCTGTTCGTCGGCCGCAAGACCCTTCGTCCTTGAGCGCAACGCGCTCCATGGCGTTCGGTACCGGAGCATTCTGGTGATTGGACGCGTGCCACGATACGGTTGATTCCGACTGGGTGACTCCGCCGAGGAGGCGGCGGGGCTGATCGCTCCATCGCCGAAGCGTCGTTCCTTGACTCCATCTCGGTTGCTCGGGCGGGACCGGGCGCGGGGGGGACCGGTGCGTGAGACAGCAGCGCAAAGCGCTAGGCGTCGGGCGTGGCCCGCGCAAGCCAGGAGCTGCACGGCGAGGCGATCGCGGTGCTCGGGCGCGATCCGGCGGCGATCGGCGCCAAAGACGGGCTCCTGCACGGTGACTTCATCGCAGGTCGACTCGACCCCGGGCAGCAGATCGGCGTCGAGTCGGCCTGCGGCAACGCCTCCTCCGGGAACGGCGGGTCCGCCTCCGCGACCGCGGACGCCGGAGTGATCACGGTCGGCGACATCAACTCCGGCGGCAATCCGGTGAGCGCGGGCGACATTGGCAACGTCGGCGAGCAAATCGAGTTGATCGAGGACGCGACAGCGGACGCCGTCGCGCTGGAGGCCGCGGCGTCCGAGAAGGAGGTACGGAAGACGGTCAGGGTGGAGCTGATGCCCGTGGCCGAGAAGGACGGGGTTGCACCGACGGAGGAGGAAGTTGGCCGTCCCGTTGAGCAGGGGGCGGTCGTGGTCGAGGCGGGGGTCGTTGCATCGTTCGAGGAGAAAGCGGTCGCGGTCGAGGCAACGGCCGCCGTCGTTGCCACGCGGCGGAGGAGGGTGACGGCACCAGCGGTGGCAATCGCTGACGGGGTCGCCGCAACTTCCGCCCCGGCCCCCGTTCCGACCCCGCCTCCGGCGGTCGTCCCGGTACCGTCCGCCGCAACGGTGGTAGCCGTGGTCGCGCTGCCGCGTATCGGGTCCCGTCCGTTCGGTGCAGTCGGGTGGAGCACTGAGAGCGCCGGACTCTTCGATTTCCCGCCGTCGCGGCCGCCGCCACCGTTGCCATCGCGCAGCGACGGACGCAGACCGGGTCGGGTGCCCGCTCGCTCGTCCAATGTCTGAATGGACGGCGGCCCCGGACGTTCAACCCGGGCCGCCGTCCCGTCTTCACGTCACCTGGGACCGTTTCCACTGCCGTGTCCACCTATCGCACGGACACGCTCCTTCTCAGTGTTCAGGCACCGGGCACGAACGAGCGCGCGCCGAAGGCGCCCGGTGATCCGGAAGGACTCCACGGTTGAGGGACGTGCCAGTGGCCTCGGAGCGGAGGTTCTGCATCGGCAGCATGAGGCGAAGCCTTGCTCACGACGAGGAACCGGTGGAAATGGAGGCCGTGACTCCGCTCAACCACTTCCGGGCTGAAACGGAGGAGGTTCCGCACGAGCGGACGGCGGGCATGGATCGCCGGGTACCTCCCGATTGCTGGCGAGGGTCATCAATCGAGGGACGTAACGGCGTGGCCGGTCGCTCCTTCAGACTGCAACGGCAACGTGATGGCTCGTGCGACGGCGACGCCGACGAGGCCACCGATGGCGGTCGCCGCCCCGTTGACCGTGTCGTTGGTGATCGCGGGGTGGCCGCGCACGAGGACCGTCCGGGTGCCGCAGCCGTGGACCCGGCGCTCCGTCGGCTTGCCGCACCGGGGACAACGGTAGGCGGCCTGGACGGTGGCGCCGAGGAGGCTGTCGGCGGTCGCGCCGGCAACCCCGGCGGCAAGTGTCCCCCAGAGGAGGCGTTCCCCGGACCCGGGCGCCCAGCCTCGACCGGCACCGAGGGCGGCGAGAGCGGCGACCAACGTCGACCCCGCGACGGAGGCGAGGCTGCCATGCGGCGTGATGCCGCCGGAGGTCCCGGGCGGCACGCGGCGACCACCGACGATGAGGCGCGGGGAAACGGGGCTGGCGCGGCCCAGCTCTGTCGCCCAGGTGTCGGCGGTGGCGGCGGCGACCGCCCCGGCGAACCCGCCGAAGAGAAGAGGGGTCGACCGCGCCGGCGATGCCGCCGTGGCGATCGCGAGGGCCGCGGGCACCCCGCCGTTGGCGAGCACCTGAACGGCGTCCCGCTCGTCGCCGCGGACTGTCTCGTCCTGTCCGCCACGCGCCCGGCGCCCGAGCGTGGAGAGCACGCTGGAGGTCGCGAAAAAGGCGACCATCAGCGTACCCCACCACCAGCCGCCGCCGCCCACCGTCAGCGTGCCGACGATACCGGCCGCCGCGCCGCCGCCGGGGCTCAACCAACGACGCGACCGCGCCGCCCATGCCACCCCGGCCGCCACGACGGCGCCGCCGCAGAATCTCCCAATGCTCAAGTCCACACGCCCCCCCGGTCGGCCCCGGTCACCTCCGCCCGCGTTCGGCGCCGACCGGCACCCGGCGAACCGCCGCCGGAAGTATCGCCCCGTGGGGGAGGGGCCGCGCCATTGGCGCCCCCGCCATTCGGCGCGGTAGCATGATGCGCGATCGGGGTGATCGACCGGCCGACGACCCCCTAGCTCAATGGCAGAGCAGTGGACTTTTAATCCAACGGTTCAGGGTTCGAGTCCCTGGGGGGTCACCGCGGAAAACGGCCTGAGTAGGCCGAATGAGAGGGGCACCGGCGCCATCGCCGGTGCCCCTCTTCCGTTTCTTACCCCAGAATCTACCCCATAACCTCGGCGCTACCCCGTTTCGGCCACTGCAAGCACCGCGTCGAGCGCCCGCGCCGCGTCGTGCTCTAGGGCCGGCGACAGGTGCGCGTAGGTGTTCATCGTCAGGCCGATCTGGGAGTGGCCGAGGATGCCCATGATCGCCCGGGGCGCGATGCCGCCGGCGAGGAGTAGCGAGGCCGCGCAGTGCCGGAGGTCGTGGAACCGCTGCCGCGGGAGGCCCGCCACGGCGAGCAGCCCGTGGAGGCGGGCGCCGACATTAGACGGTTCCAACGGCGTGCCGATCGTCGAGGCGAAGACGTAGCCGCCGTCCCGCCACCGCTCGCCGGCAACCAGGCGTTCCTCCAGTTGGCGGATTGGCTGCGCGCCGAGGGCGGCCACGGCGGAGCCGGGTAGCGTCACCGTGCGCTGGCTGAGGGCGGTTTTCGGCTCCACGAGGGTCGGGCCCCGTCCACCCGTTGCAGCGCGTGGCGGACCGTCAGTGCGCCTGTGGTGCGGTCGACGTCCTCCCACCGCAGCCCGAAGAGCTCGCCCTGCCGCAGCCCGGAGGCGATGGCGACGTGGAAGAGGGGCCGAGGCGGTCGTTGCGGGGCGCCTCGACGAAGGCGCGGGCCTGCTCGGCGGTGAGCGGCCGGACCTGGGTCTTGACCGACCGAGGCCGTTCGACCAGGGTGGCGACGTTGCGCCCGACGAGGCCCCACTTCGTCGCTTGCCCGAGCGCGCGGCGGAGGATCGCGCGGACGTCCTGCACCGTCCGCGGTAAGAGCCCGGCGGCGCTCTTCGCGTTCAAAAACGCCTGCACGTGCTGCGGAGAGAGCTTGGCGAGTTGGAGGTGACCGATGCCTGGCACGATGTAAAGGCGGACGTAGCTTTCGTAGCTCTTGAAAGTCGAGGGCCGCACGTTCGGCTTGGCCACGTCGGCGAGCCAGCGGACTATGTACTGTCCCACCGTCTGCCGCCCGGCGTCCACGTCAAGGCCGGCGTCCAAATCGCGCAGCGCCGAACGAAGCGCGTCCTGTGCGGCTTTCCGCGTCTTGCCGTAGAGACTCTTGCGCTTGCCCCCCGGAAGGCTGATGCGCGCCTCCCAGAGGCCGTCAGTGCGTTGCTTGATGCTCCCCTCGTTGTGGCCCCGTCGCGTGGTCATGGTGTCCTCCGTGGCTCACCTGCGTTGTCGCGGGGAACAGAGTGGCCATCTCGACCGCTCCGGCCGGGGCTAAGAGCGCCTTGCAAAACCCGTCCTCCCCGCGCCAAAGGTGCCGCCGGCGGATGTCGGCCCGCCGCTCGTAGCGGACCTCGGGGCGCCGGAACCGGTTGCGCCAGCTCAGGGTGCGCTCGGCCACCCGGCGCTGCCGGCCCGGCCGGTCGCCCCGTTCGGTCCCGCGCCGG
>CADCWL010000066.1 GCA_902806405.1 uncultured Thermomicrobiales bacterium
CTCCGGGATCGCCGCGATCTGCGCCTCGCCGAGCGGCGCGAAGAACGGGATCCGACGGAGCGCGGCGAGGACCTCCGGCGTCGGACTGACCTCGGGCACACCTACCTCTCCCCCCCGGCGCCGTCGGCGTCTCGGTTCTGCCGACCCGCCATTGGCAGCCGCACCTGAAATCGGGTGTCCCCCGGCGCAGACTCAACCCGGATGTCGCCATGGTGGCGCTCGACGACGATGCGCCGCGTGACGTCCAGCCCGAGACCGGTCCCCTCCCCCATCGGCTTGGTCGTGAAGAACGGCTCGAAGATGCGCTCGCGCACCTCCGGCGGCATCCCCGGCCCGTCGTCGCCGATCTCGACCAGCACCCGATCCCCCTCTCGCGCCGTGCGGACGGTGATCCGCCCGCCCGGCCCGCCTTCGCCCAGCGCGTCGATCGCGTTGTCGAGCAGGTTCGTCCAGACCTGGTTCAGCTCGCCGGGGTAGGCCGGGATGCGGGGCACGTCCGGGTCGTCTTCGCGGGTCACCGTCACCCCGTTGGCGCGCAGCTTGTGGCCGAGCATCGTCAGGGTGTTCTTCAGGCCCTCGCGGACGTCGACCTCCTCCTCGGGCGCGCGGTCGAGGTGGGAATAGCTCTTGACCGCCCCGACCAGCTCCGCGATCCGGGTCGTCGCCTGCTCCACCTCGCCGACCAGTGCCGTCGCCGAGAGGTCGGCCGCCAACCACGCCAGCGCCGGACCGAGCGCCGCCGGCGGCAGCGCGGCGACCGCGGCGGCGAGCCGGTCGGCGTCGATCCCGGCGTCGACGAAGGCCGGCGCCAGATCCCATGCGTCGGCCACGCCGCGGTCGTCGAGCCAGCCCGCCAGCGCGTCCTCGCGGTCGCTGCGGGCGAGCGGGTCGAGCGCCGGCGGCACGCGGGCCGGCGCGGTCGCCTCCCGCCGCAGCGCGGCGAGGGCATCCAGCTGCGCCGGCGCGAGACCGAGCCGGGCCAGCGCCAGGCCCTCCTCGGCGACGGCGTGGACGCCGCGGCAGAGGAGGGCACCGGCCCGGCGGGCGGCGGCGGCGGGGTTGTTCAGCTCGTGGGCAAGCCCGGCCGACAGGCGGCCCAGAGCCGCCAGCTTCTCCTGCTGCTGGAGCGTCGAGCCTACCGACTGAACCCGCTGGGCGACCGTCCGTAACACGGCCGTGGCCACATCACGGCAGGTCCCCATGGTCCGATAGAACGCCTCGGGCTCTAGGCGAAGGACGCGGCTAGGTACGAGGGCGCGGACCGTCGCAATGTACGGTGTGCCGGTCAGGAGGGGCACCTCGCCGGTGAACGCGCCCGGGCGATGGGAGGCGAGCACCGTCTCCTCGCGCCCGATCAGCTTGGTCACCTGGAGCTCCCCCTCCAAGAGCACGAAGAAGGCGACGTCGGCGCCGCCCTCGACGAAGAGGGCATCGCCGGGAGCAAGGAGAACCTCACGGCCTTCGCCCGCCACCCAGGCGAGGTCGTCGTCCGACAGGCCGGCGAAGAGCGGGATGGGTCGGAGGTCGTCGGGGGTGATCATGGGTGGTCCTGGGTGCGCCGCATCGTGTCCGGCGGGCGTGGCGTCGATCCGACCGCTCTCTACGGAGACGCCGTCGCATACCGCGAAGGGCCCGGTTTGACCCCGCGACCGCCCCTCCGGGGACGGGCGCTCGGCCATGGCCGCGCGCGGCCGATGTTCGGCGCTCGGTCTCCGAGCCGATCTGTCGCCGGCCCGACGCCCCCCGGCTTGGTGCCCCTCCCCCGCCTACACCTTGCTCTGCGTCAGATACTGGTGGACGAACGAGACCGCGATCGCCCCCTCCCCAACCCCGGAGGCGACCCGCTTCACCGACGAGGCGCGGACGTCGCCGGCGACGAAGACGCCGGGAACGCTCGTCTCCATCAGGTACGGGTCCCGGTCCGTCGGCCAGCCGGCGATGCGGCCATGCTCGTCGCGCGGCACGTCCGGCCCGGAGAGGACGAAGCCGCGCTTGTCGCGGGCGACGATCCCCTCCAGCCAGTCGGTCCGCGGCTGGGCGCCGATGAAGACGAAGAGGGCGTTGGCGGGGACCCGCTCCGTCTGCCCGGTGGCGGTGTCGGCAAGCGTCAGTTCCTCCAAACTCTCCCCGCCGTGCGCCTCCGCCACGCTCGAGTGGGTCCGGACCCGGATGTTCGGCGTCCCTTCGATCTGCTCGATCAGGTAGTGGCTCATCCCGGCCGAAAGGTCGGCGCCGCGGACCAGCATCGTCACCCGGCGGGCGTAGCGGGCGAAGTACATCGCCGCCTGGCCGGCGGAGTTGGCGCCGCCGACGATGTAGACCTCCTCGTCCTGGCAGGCCGCGGCCTCGGTTTGGGCGGCCCCGTAGTAGATCCCTGCCCCGGTCAGCCGCTCCACCCCCGGCGCCTCCAGCCGCCGGTAGGAGACGCCGGTGGCGATGATCAGGGCGTGGCAGCTCAGCTCCGTCCCGTCGGCGAGGGTCACGTAGCGGTAGGCGTCCTCGACCCGCAGCCCACAGACCTCCTGCGGCGTTAGGATCTCGACCCCGAAGCGGGTTGCCTGGGCAACGGCCCGCCGGGCCAGGTCGGTGCCGCTGAGGCCGACCGGGAAGCCGAGGTAGTTCTCGATCCGGGAGCTCTGGCCGGCCTGTCCGCCCGGCGCCTCTCGCTCGACCATCACCGTGCTCAAGCCTTCGCTCGCCCCGTAGACCGCGGCGGCGAGGCCGGAGGGGCCGCCGCCGGCAATGATCAGGTCGTAGAAGGGGCGCTTGGCCTGGCTCGAGAGGCCGACCGTCTCGGCGACCTCGGCGAGCGTCGGCCCCTCCAGCCGGGTGCCGTCGGCGAAGACGAGGAGCGGCAGCACGCCCCCCTCCGCGCCTTCGGCCGCGATGGTCTGCTGCGCCTCCGGGTCGGTCTCGACGTCCAGCCAGCGGTAGGGCACCTGGTTCCGGGCCAGGAACTCCCGGACCTCGTGCGAGGCGGGCGACCAGCGGTGCCCGATCACCCGCAGGCCGCGATAGGGGGGCCGGAAGCCGGCCTTCCAGTCCTCCAGGAGGTCGTCGATCACCGGGTAGAGCTGCTCCTCCGGCGGGTCCCACGGTTTAAGCAGGTAGTGGTCGAGCTTGACGGTGTTGATCGCCTTGATCGCCGCCTCGGTGTCGGCGTAGGCGGTCAGCAGCACCCGCTTCGCGTCGGGGACGCGCCTCATCGCCTCCTCGAGGAAGGCGACGCCGTCCATCTTCGGCATCCGCTGGTCGGCCAGCAGCAGCGCGACCGGTTCCTCCCGCCGCCGCAGTTCGTCGATCGCGCCGAGGGCGGCCTCGCCGGAGTCGGCACGCACCACGCGGTACTCGCGGCCGTAGCGGCGGCGCAGGTCGCGCTCCACCGCGCGCAGGACCTCCGGATCGTCGTCGATCGTCAGCAGCGCTGGGCGATCGGCCGGGCGGGCGGCCGCAGGTTGCGTGTTCTCCATCGGGTCCCTCGGGGGCGATTCGTCGCGTCAAGGACGTCGTCCGGGCGATACAGGGGAGCGGCGCTATCGCAGGTTGGGGGCACCGAGTCGCTCTGCACGGCAGTTCCCGGCGCGGGGACGGCCCCAGCGCAAGGACGACCGGAGATTCATTGCTGTGGCTCCCCGAGCCCCAGCGCGCGAAAGCTCACCGGCCGGTCGTGCACATCGGCGGTCAGCACCCCCAACAGCCCGTGCTCCTCCATCACGACGCACGAAGTCCAGTCGGTCGCCCCCCCGATCGGTCCAAGCCGGATAGGGCGCGGAGGCGGCGGCCATCGGGTCGGGCGAGGCCGGGACCGTCTCCCCCCTCGGTTCTGCCGGCAGCTGGTCAATGACGGGAACGGCGATGCGGCGATGGACCGCCGCCAGACCATCTCCCCTCCCGGCAAGGACGAACGCGGGCGTCACGGAGCGCCGTCGCCCAGGTGCAAGCCGGGCCTCCCGGCCCGCCGCAGCCTCGTGCCGGCGATGATCGGCGTTGGCAGGGGCGATGGGGTAGGTGGTAGCGAGGAAGAGAGGCACGCCATCGCGGAGTACCGGGTTTCGTTGGCCAGCCGGTCGTGGGCGTGCCCGCCGTGGCGCGTCGAGGGATCCTCCATGCCCGCGTTGACGTCCATGCGCCGAAACGCTGAGAAGGACAAGGGGGCATCCGGTTCGGCCGCGACTCCGGCGACGCCTCCCTTCAACGGCGACGATGAAGGGAGGCGTCGCCGGACACCCGAGTGCCTCATCCGGCCGCAGCACCTCGCCGTCCAACACGGCCCGGATCGTCGTCACCATCGGATCTCGTCCTCGTCCTCGTCCTTGGCGGCGGCGCTCGTGCCGCCGTGATTTGTCCTTGGCAGTGAGGGGGAGTGGTGTTGTCCAAGCGGGAACGGTTCGAACGGACGGTGCTCTTATCATAGCGGCGGCGTCGGCCGTGCACGCTACCGATCCGACGAGGTCGCGGGCTGCCCGAACGGGCGGGGAAGCAGGGCGCACGGCATCGCCTCGTCGGGAGTGAAGGAGAGCACTCCGGCGGAGTGGTGGGTTGCTCTCGCGTAGCGAAGGGCGGAGTGCGAAGGGATCGAAAACGCGGGTGACACCGTAGTCGGGGACGGCGGTCGCCTCGACGAACATGGCATCGTCGGTCGCGGCGAGCTTCTCGGTCGAGACGATGCGAAGGGAGCGGAGGCGAACCAGGTAACCGGCGAAATCGTCACGCAGTGCCGTTCCGTCGCGCACCATCGTTTCGAACGTGGCCAGGATCGCGTCGTCGTGATGCTGCCCGTCAGCGCGTCGAGATCGCCCGCCCCGAGGCGGGCGATCTGGCGGCGGGAGGAGGCGTTGTCGGGCATCTCGGCCACGCCGGGCCTCCCCCTGCTCCGCCCGCGGCCAGCTGGGATCGTGCCGGGGCCGCGCGATCGTGATGGTCCCTGGCTTCGCCGCGGCATCCCTGGGGTGCCTGGGGGCAGCCGATCCCGTGCCGGGTATCACGCCCCTCCTAACCCGCGCTGGCGGGGGGGCGGTGCTGGGCGTCTCACCGGCGCCCCGGCCGCCAGTCCGTCGCGGCAGATACTCAGGAACGGCATGGACGGCGATCCAAGACCGCTGTCTTGGCACCGACCCTGCGATAAGCGGCCAAAAGGACCGGTTCGCCCCGCACCGGAGGCCCTCGCCGTGATCAGCGTCTTTGCCGTCGTCGGCGAACACCACGACGACCCGAACCGCCTGCTTCTCCTCGGAGCCGACGGCCGGCACTATGCCCACGACCTGCCCGACGGTCCCACGACGCCGGTCGAGCCCGACGGGGCGTGGAATCTCGACGAGGTCCAGCTCGCGCTGGAGGAGGTCGGGGGCTGACGTCGGTCGTGGGCAAGATCCCTTTCGACATCGAGGCTGCCCTCCCCCTCGTTGCCGACGCCGTCCGTCCCTACCCGAAGGCGGCGATGTTCGAGCTGGCCGAGCGCGGCTACCGAACGGTCTTTCAGCAACTGGTCGCTTGCGTCGTCTCCATCCGCACCCGCGACGAAGAGAGCCTCCCGCTCAGCGTCCGCCTCTTCGATCGGGCGCCGACCGCGGCCGAGGTGGCCGTCCTGACGCCAGAGCAGATCGCGGCCCTGATTCGCCCTGCCACCTTCTGGGACCGCAAGGCCGTTCAGATCCGCGACATCGCCCGCCGCGTCGCCGACGATTTCGGTGGTGACCTCCCCTGCGACGAGGCGACCCTCCGCTCCTTCTCCGGGGTCGGTGTCAAGTGCGCCAACCTCGCCCTCGGTATCGCCTGTACACAACGCGGCGGGGCTGCGGCTGGCCTGGGCGGTCCGGATGACGCCGCTGACCCGGAGCCGGAGCGCCGCCTGATCGCGGTCGACGTCCACGTCCACCGCGTCACGAACCGCTGGGGCTACGTCTCCGCGCCGACGCCCGAGAAAACGATGGAGGCGCTGGCGGGGGTCCTGCCGCCCCGCTACGACGTCGAGATCAACGCCCTCCTTGTCCCCTTCGGCAAACATATCTGCACCGGCGTCCGGCCCAAGTGCTCGACGTGTCCAGTGCGGGACCCCTGCCAGCAAGTGGGCGTGACGTCGCACCGATGACGAGGACCGCCTTCCAGCGGTGGCGATGGTCGGGGCTGCGGCCCAGCGCCAACCCCAACCCCGACATATCGAGACCGCCGGGAGGCCCGTCCTTACAGCGGCTTCGTGTCCGAGTATAGGAACACCGGTATCGCCCGTGCCGCGCCGCGGAGGGCCATCGGAAGGGCTCCGGAGGGTATCGGGCACGGCGCTGCTCCGGCCGCGTGAACCGGAGCAGCGCCGTCTTTCCCGGAGAATGGGAATACTAGCAACGGCGGGCCAGCCGAGTTGCTTGATACGCTCGGCCCCATCGTCAAAGCCGTCGTATCAGTCCCGCCGCCGTCTGGGACGATCCAACCACGCCGAAAAATAGGGCGTCAATCTGGCCGGGGTCGCCGGTCGCGCGCTACCCGGTCGGCTCGGCTGGCACGAGCAAATCGAGCTGGTCCGGCCGGATGCACCGGCAGGCGAGGCGGTTCGAGGGGAGGACCAGCGCGACGCAGATCGAGTCCTTGGCGCAGCCGTTCGGGCCGCCGCCGCAGGGCAAGGCGTCGGAATCGTACGGGTCCCCCCAGCCCTATCGAGCCGCTGCTCATCTGGGATCGGCCCCCTTCGTGCTTCGCGGCGCTCGCCGGCGCCGTGCTGTAAGGATGCACCCCGGCGCCTTGGCCCCCGTCCCGCTTCCGGGGACGGCCGGGAGGGCGAGCGCCGCCCGAACCCCACCGCCGACGAAGCCCCCGAGGCACCGCTAGCCCGTCGGACAGGTGGCGGGCGGCGGGGCGTACCCCTCCGGGCATTGGCCCTCCGGCGTCCCGCAGAGGATGGCCGCGCCCTGCCCGAGCTCGCTGCAGCAGATCGGCCCTTCGTTGCTGCAGGCGGCGGACGACAGGCAGCCCGTCGGGTTGCCGGGGCGCGCGCGGAAGCCGGTCGGGCAGCACCGCCCGCCCGAGCACTGTTCGCCCGCCGGGCACGCCGCGGCGGGGCCGCCGCAGGTGCCGTCGGCGCCGCAGACGCCCGAGCAGCACTTCGCCGCGCTGCCCCCGCACGACGCGCCGTCCGGGCGGCAGGAGCAGCGCCGCGCCCCGCCGGGACGGCGCGTCGAGAAGCCGCTGCAGCAGTCCCGGCAGGAGTGCCGGTGCCGGGTGCCGAGCCGCCGGCGCCCGGTGCAGATCGTCCCGTTGGGAACGCAGTGCGCGGCCCCCACGTCCTGGGCCGCCGTGCTCCCGAGGTCGAGCCGGGCCAGCGCCCCCGCGAGGGCGCCGCCGGCCAGCAGCCGCAGCGCCCCCCGCCGCGTCGCCCCGCCCGCCATCGCCTTGGTCAAGTCGTCGAACCGCTGCCCGTCCATGGTCCGGTCCTCCCTTGCGGCGCGCACCGCACGGTTCCCGCGCCGCGCCCCGCGATCGCCCGTTCCTCTCCGGCGCCTCCCCCCCGCTCAGGCGGCGACGCACCTCAGCCGGTCGCACACCAGCCCCGCGCAGCACGGCCTGTCCGCGCCGCAGAAGGAGTTGGCGATTCCGCAGCACCGCTGGGTGGCCGGGTCGCACGCCGCGTCGCTGCAGCAGGGGCGGTCCGTCGCGTTGCACCGGGGCGTTTGCCCGGGGCCCAGGCAGGAGACGCACTGCCCGGACCCGTTGCAGAACAGGCCCGCGCAGCAGGGCGGGGCGCCGTCCTCGGTGCACAGGGTGTGGGTCCCCGCCCCCAGGCAGGTCAGGCAGCGGGCGGTGTTCGTGTTGTCGCGGGCGCACCGGGACCCGCCGCAGCAGGCGCCCTCGCCCTCGGCGCACGCCTCGCCGGCGGACGTGCACGGGCCGCACACGCCCCCGCGGCACGTGCCGGAGCAGCACTGGTCGTCCCCGCGGCAGGAGCGGCCGTCGCGGCAGCAGCTGCAGCGCCGCGTGCCGTTGGGCCTGCGGGCGGTGCACCGGCTGCAGCAGGTGCCGCACCCGCGCGGCGTGCCCGGGCCGCACCGGACGCCGTTGGCGGTGCAGGCCGCGGTGGTGAAGTCCTGGGCCGCCGCGCCTCCGAGGTCGAGCCGGGCCAGCGCCCCCGCGAGGGCGCCGCCGGCGAGGAGTCGGAGCGCGCCCCGCCGGGTTCCG
>CADCWL010000067.1 GCA_902806405.1 uncultured Thermomicrobiales bacterium
GATCGCAGCGCGGGAGCTGCTCCGCTGGGAGAAGGACTTGCTCGGCATCTACCTAAGCGCCCATCCGCTGACCGACGTCCTCGCCGCCGCGGGGGGAGCGGCCCGCCGCGGGCTCGTCGAGATCGTCGAGCTGCCGGATCGGACTCCGGGCGACAAAGTGCGCCTGGTGGCGATGATCTCCAGCGTGCGCCGCGTGACGACCAAGAAGAATCGAACGATGGCGATCGTGGAGCTGGAGGACCTGACCGGGAACATCGAGCTCGTGGCGTTTCCCGACTGTTATGAGAAACACGTCGGGATCTGGGAGCCGGACACGATCGTCGAGATCGCGGCCAAGCTGGAGAGCCGGGGTGAGGGCTTGCAGCTCGTCTGCGAGAGCGCCACGGTCGATGTGCCGGTGGCCGCCGCGCCCGCTGGCCCGACGCGGACGGTCCACGTCCGGCTGCCCGCGTCGGCGGACGTCTGGGCGGATATTCGGCTGATGCAGGAGCTTGACGCGGCACTCCGCCGGCACGAGGGGGACGACGCCGTCGTCCTCCACGTCGCCCGCGTCGGTGCGGCGGCCGTCCCGCTGCGGAGCCGGTCGCACCGCGTGGACTGGAGCGACGCCCTCCGGGCCGAGCTGTCGGCGGTGCTGGGGGCGGAGCGCGTCTCGGTCGAGCACCCGCCAGGGGAGGCGATCGCTTCGTAGAAGGGCGCGGGGTGTAGGGGGGCCAATGCACCTGAAGCGGCCGTGGGGATGCCCCGACCCGTCGGGAAGCGCCTAGCAACGGGGGAGCGAGCGAACCTTTACGTGCCGGTCACGCGGGCCGCGCGCTCGACGGCTCGGAGGACCGCGGCGGGCCGGTCGGCGATCGCGAAGACGATGTCTCCCGGCCGGAGCATGTCAAGGCCCCGCTGCACCGCCTGGCGTTCCGACCGGACGTGCAGGACGACCGGGGGAACGTCGTTCGCGGCGATTCCCCGTCGCAGCAGCTCTGCCCGAGGGGAGGAGCGAAGGACCGAGTGGAGGAGCACGGCACCCCCCGAGCGGCCGAGCAGGCGACCGACCTCGGCCAGGTCGTCGTCCGGTATCGCGACCGCGTCACCGACGATCGTTACCATCCGGGAGGGGCGGAGATGGGCGATGGCGCGGAGCACGGGGCGGAGGAACCAGGACGGCGATGGCCGGTCCACGATCACCCTCGCCTCCCGGATCGGGACTACGTTGAACGACCCCGGCGCCCTCCCGTCCAGCGGCAGGAAGGCGCCGAGGGCGCGAGCGATCTGGGGGGCCCCGACACCGCACGTGGCGGCCACGGCCGCGGCGAGGAGGGCGTTCGAGACCTGAAAGCCGAGTGCGCCCGCCAGCGAGAGCGGCAGGCTGTCGATCGAGCCGACCCGCCGCTGGTCGTCGCTTGCGCCGACGCAGAGGTCGGTCGCCTGCGCCCAGGCGGCGACGGCCCCGGCCTCCAGGTGGGCACGGACGATCGGCGTCTCCCGATTGACGGCGACGAGGACCATGTCGGCGCCCGGATGGGAAAGGGCGCCGACGGCACCGTCCTCGGCGCCGAGGATCAGCGTACCCCCGGGGCGCACCGCGTCACGGACGCGGGTGAGTGAGCTCAGCGCGCGTGCGCCCTCCTCACCGACCAGGCAGTGCGTGCTATTGACGCAGAGGTTGGTGACGGCGACGGCCGGGTAGACGGCGGGGGGCAGACCGACCGCGTGGACCGTGTCCCAGTCGAGCTCCTGGACGGCGACGTCGAGCGATCCGTCGCGGAACCGTTCCAGGGCGCGAGACCAGGGGACGAGCTCCCCCCGCTGCCGTCTGCCCCCGATCTCGACCCCCTGATCGGTCCAGATCGCGGTGCGGAGGCCCGCCTCGCGAAAGACCGCGTCGAGCAGTCGGACGACCGTCGTTTTGCCCCGGGAGCCGGCGATCGCCACGATCGGGGCTGTACCCGCGGCGGCGTGCCGTTCGCGCCACTCCTGAAACGAGCGGGGCAGCCAGGACAGCGTCGTCCCGCCGACCGTGGCCAAGAGCGAGCTCATCCCGTCTCGTCCGGAGGAGAAGGGACGAGCAGCCGGTCGAGCAAGCGCGGCACGATCGCGCGGTAGGCAGCCGCACGGTGGCTGATCCGATTCTTCTCGACGGGGGGGAGCTCGGCCATCGTGCGGCCGTCCGGCAGCAGAAAGAGCCGGTCGTAGCCAAAACCGAAACGGCCCTGCTCCCTTCTCGCGATCCGGCCCTCGCACAAACCCTCGGCCTGCGCGAGCACCCCGCTACCATCCGCGATCACGACGACGCAGACGAAGCGCGCCTCGCGCGCTTCGTCGCCGGTTCCGGCCAGGGCCGCGAGGAGGGCGGCGCGATTCGCGGCGTCGGTGGCGTGCTCCCCCGCGTAACGGGCCGAGCGGACGCCCGGTGCGCCCCCCAGCGCGAGCACCTCGAGACCGGAGTCGTCGGCCAGCGTCACCAGGCCGGACTCGGCGGCAGCGTGGGTCGCCTTGGCGGCCGCGTTGAGGGCGAACGTCGTGCCGGTCTCCGTTGGCAGCGTGACGCCTACCGCGTCGAGCCCGACGACCTGGAGGTCGGGCGGCAGGAGGGATTGGAACTCGGCGCGTTTCCCCGCGTTCGTCGTCGCAAGGAGCACCGTCGCCATCGTCGGCATGCGCACGGCTACGCCTCCGGAAGGACGTCGTGCGGAAGGATACCGAGGCCAAAGACCGCCGCGGCGGTGGCGGTCGTCCGTTCCGCGAGCGCGTCGGCCGAGAGTCCCCAGAGCGGCGCCAGACTGGTCGCGATCGCGGGCACGTTCGCCGGTTCGTTGCGACGTCGGCGGACGCCTGCGGGTGTGAGATAGGGCGCGTCCGTCTCGAGCACGACTGCCGACGCTGGGACATCGCGGAGAACGGCGCGGAGCGGGTCAGAAGAGGGGCGGGTCGCCAGCCCCCCGATGCCGAGCACGGCGCCGCGATCGAGGGCGAAGCGGGCGAGGCGGGCAGATCCGTCGAAGGAGTGCAGGACGAGGCGGGGCAGGTCCTGCAGCGCCGAGAGATCGCGGACGAGATCATCCTCGGCCGCTCGCTGGTGGACGACGACCGGAAGCCGGAGAGCGAGGGCCAGTTCGAGCTGGGAGCGGAACGCCCGTCGCTGAATCGCCGGGTCGGGACCTCCTCTGAAGTAATCGAGACCGATCTCGCCGAGCGCGACGGCACCGGAACGTGCCAACGCCAGCGCAAGCTCCCGCGCGGTCTCGTCGTCGTATTCCTCGGCGTGCTGGGGGTGGACCCCTAGCATCGACTTGATCGCGGGATGGCGACCGGCGAGGGCGCTGCTCCGCTCCCATCCGTCCCGCCGATAGCCGACGTTGATCATCACCCGGACGCCGACCGCGAGCGCCGCCTCGATGACGGCGTCGCGATCGGGGTCGAAGACGGGGTCGTCGAGGTGGGCGTGGGTGTCGGTAAAGACCACCGGCGGAGCGCTCACTTGACGGTGACGCTCTTGGCCAGATTGCGCGGCTTGTCCGGGTCGTTGCCGCGCCGCAGGGCGGCGTGGTAGCCGAGCATCTGGGCCGGCAAGGCGTTGACGAGCGGCGCGGCGTTGCCGACATCCGGGGTCTCGATGTGGACGTCGAAGACGGGGTCGGCGATCGGCCCGATGCCGATGATGTAGCCACCCCGGCTCTTCAGCTCCATCGCCCCGGAGAGGATGTCGCCGCGGGTCTCGTCGTTGGGGGCGTAGACGATGCACGGGGTGCCGGGCGCGATCAGGGCGATCACACCGTGCTTGAGCTCACCGCCGGCAAAGCCCTCGGCGTGGACGTAGCTGACCTCCTTGATCTTCAAGGCGGCCTCCAGCGCCGTCGGGTAGGCGAGACCGCGGCCGATGACGAACAGGTGGTCGGTCCGCGAGACGGTCTCCGCCACGGCCCGAACCCGGTCCACCCATGGGCCGGCGAGCATCTCCCGCAGTCCCGCCGCCGCCTGCAGCACCTCGTCCCGCCCGCGATCGAGCGTGCCGGCCACGGCATGGGCCGCCAGGAGCAGGACCGCCACCTTTGCGGTGTACGCCTTGGTCGAGAGCACGCACTGCTCTGGTCCGGCTCCCAGCGGAACCCGAAGATCGACCATCCGGTCGAGGGTGGAGTGCTCGGAGTTGACGATCGCGCCGAGGCGGGCGCCGCGCCGGCGCGCCGCCAGCATCGCCTCGATCACGTCGACCGTCTCGCCGCTCTGGGAGAGGGCGACGACGAGGCTGCGTGGGTCGATGAAATGCTCGTGGTACTTGAACTCCGACCCGACCACGAAGTTGATGTGGCGCGCCGCGATCCGGCTGAAGAGGTAAGAGCCGGTCAAGGCGGCGTACGACGCGGTGCCGCAGCCGACGAGAAATGTGCCGTAGGCGTCGACGATCGCCCCGGCCAGCCGCTCGACCGCGTCGACGCCCTCGTCGGCCAGACGCTCGAGGACGGCGGGTTGCTCCGCCATCTCCTTCGCCATGTAGTGGGGGTAGGCGCCAAGCTCCGCGTCGCCGACCAGGGCGTGGAGCGGCGCCAATGGCGCCGGGATCTCCCGCATCGAGGCCCGGTCGTAGAGGACCAGACCGTCTTTGCCGAGACGGATCAACTGGTCGTCTTCGAGATAGACGACCCGATCGGCGTGGCCCCGGAGGGCGAGGGCGTCGGAGGCGATGACGACGCCGCGCGAGCCGATGCCGGCCACCAGGGGGGAAACGGTCTTGGCCGCGACCAACTCTCGGGTACGCACGTCCATCGCGATCACGGCGTTCAAGCCGTCGAGGCGACGGACGACCGCGGCGAGGGCGGCGGCGAGGTCGGCGGTGGTGGCCCGCTCCTCTTCGAGGAGGTGGACGATGACCTCGGAGTCGGTCTCCGACCGGAAGCGGTGGCCGGACGCTTCCAGACGCTCGCGGAGCGCCCGGAAGTTTTCGACGATGCCGTTGTGGATCACGGCGAGGCGTCCCTCGCAGTCGAGATGGGGGTGGGCGTTCGGTTCGGTGACGCCGCCGTGGGTCGCCCAACGGGTGTGGCCGAAGCCGATCTCGGCGTCGGCGAAGTCGACGCTCGCCCCATTGATCTTGCCGGTTCGCTTCTCGAGGTCGATCCGTCCGTCATGCCCGACGGCGATACCCCAGGAGTCGTAGCCGCGGTACTCGAGCGTCCGTAACGCCCGCAGCACGTCGTTGCCGACGGGACCGGGTTGGCCGACGTAGCCGAAGATGCCGCACATTCCGTTGCTCCATGAACGCGCCCCTGTGGCTGGGCGCACGCGGACGAACCCTTCCCCACCTGGGAGACGGGCCGGATCGGAGTCGGTGGAGCGGACAGGGTGAACCGGCGCGATTGGGGGAAAAGGGAGACGGGCTCGTGCACATCGACCGGGGTTTGGGGGCGGGTCTCCCCGCTGGTTTGGACCGGTCGTTACGGCCGTGCGGACCGGGAAGCCATCCGCCGAAGATTTCGATCGGCTTCCACCTCGTCGACTCGTCACCCCCGCGACGAGTCCTGGCGCTGGATAGGCGTTTTTCCCCGCTTTGCCGCCGTGGACTGCCGCCGCGGTCACCGTGGGGGCTAGTCTACGCCCCGCCCGTGGCGCCGGCAACGCCCACGCTATACTCCGAAGGAGCGTGTACGAACGGGCGGGGCGCAGCGTCGGGAGCGGCCGGTGATCGAGCGCTATACACGGCCGGAGATGGGTCGGGTCTGGAGCGAGCGGGCGAAGATCGACGGCTGGCTCCGGGTGGAGCTGGCTGTCTGCCGGGGGTGGCACCGCCGCGGTCGAATCCCCGATTGGGCGCTGCCGCCGCTTCTCGCCGCGACGGTCGACTTGGAGCGGATGCGCGCGATCGAGCGCGAGACCGACCACGACGTGATCGCCTTCGTCCGCGCGGCGGGCGAGACGGCCGGCGATGCCGCCCGCTTCCTGCACCTCGGTCTGACCAGCTCCGACGTCGTCGACACCGCCCTCGCGCTTCAGGTGGTCGAGGCCGGTGCGCTCCTCGACGCGGGCTTGGAGCGCCTCATCGAGATCGTCGGTCGGCAGGCGCTGGCGCACAAGCGAACGCTGATGGTCGGCCGCACCCACGGCATGCACGCGGAGCCGACCACGTTCGGTCTCAAGCTCGCCGTCTGGTGGGACGAGCTCCGGCGACATCGGGAGCGGTTGGCGCTGGCACGGCGGCAGATGGCGGTCGGCAAAGTCTCGGGCGCCGTCGGCTCGCATGCGCAGGTGCCGCCCGATCTGGAGGAAGAGGTGTGCGTCGCACTCGGGTTGGTGGCGGCCCCGGCCTCGACGCAGATCGTGCAGCGGGATCGCCACGCGTTCTTCTTGTCCGTGCTCGCCGGCGTCGGCGGATCGCTCGAGAAGGTGACGGTCGAGATCCGTCACCTGCAGCGGACCGAGGTGGGGGAGGCGGAGGAGCCGTTCGACCCAGGCAACCAGGGCTCCTCGGCGATGCCGCACAAGCGGAATCCCCACGCGTCGGAGCGGGTAGCCGGTCTGGCCCGTCTGCTCCGGGGTTACGCGGGGGTGGCGGCCGAGAACGTGCCGCTGTGGCATGAGCGCGACATCAGCCACAGCTCGGCGGAGCGGGTGATCTTCCCCGACGCCTGCATCGTGCTCGACTACGCGCTGGCGCAGGTCGCCGAACTGCTCGACCGCCTGGTTGTCCACCCGGGCCGGATGCGCGCCAACCTCGACCTGACCGGCGGCATGATCTATTCGCAGCCGGTGCTGCTGGCGCTGGTCGACGCCGGAATGGACCGCCAGCGGGCGTACGCCATCGTCCAAGGGCATGCACGTCGGGCCGTCGACGGGGGACCGCCGTTCCGGCAGGCGGTGCTGGACGACGCCGAAGTTGCGGCCCTGATGGATCGTGCAGCCGTTGATCGCTTATTCGATCCCGCCGCTCAGCTCGGTCACGTCGACGCCGTCTTCGGTCGTCTGGGGTTGGGGGTGCCGGGGAGCGAGTGCGATTCGGACACCGTCGGGACGTTGGTGAGACGACCCTGACGACACCTCCGTCTGGCGGCCTTCCCCGGGTTCGGCCGGGGAGGATGGGCGACCGCGACGAGCTCGACCATCGGCTGCTGCTCATCGCCTCGGACGATGTCACGGCGTTCGACGTCGTCCTGGGGCGCCAATCCGGGGCAAGGGGATCGCGCCGACGCACCTCCCCCGAATCTGATTCGAACCAACCTCGGGAGCGGTGCGCGGCCACCTGGTCTGCGACGCCCGGAACGTCCTCCCAGCGCCTTCACGGGGAGACGCCGCACTGCTGGCGGGGCGGAGCAAGCCGATTCGTATGGCGGAGTGGACGGTCGTCGGGTCGGTCGTCCGTGGCGGCCTTGCCCGCTCCGGTTGGAGCGAGGATCGAGGTGCGGGAACGGCCGTGGGTCAGGCGCTGCCGTCGAGCCTGCCGGGCGGCGCACCTCCCGGCCCCACTCCGCTCCCCGGCGCTGAAGGACGAACGACCCCGCGACGTCTCGATCTCACCGGCGGAGAGCGCCGATCTCGTCGGTGTCCGGCTGCGCGACCGGATCGTCGAGGCAAGCCGCGACCGCTACGGCGTCGCTTCCGATTTGGCCATGCGCCGTGGCATCGTGGGCGTCGTCCTCGGGTTCGAGTTCGGGCTGATCGATGGCGAACTCGTCCTGATCGAGGACTTGGTCACCCCTGACCGCTCGCGCTTCTGGGGCACCGAGCGGTTCAGGGCCGAGGGCGGCCGGGAGCGTTTCGACAACCAGGACCCGCGGGACTGGCTCGAGGGGAGCGACTGGGAAAGACAGCCGCCGGGACCGCCTCTGCCGAACGAGGTGGGTGAGACGACCGACTCCCGATATGCCGAGAGGTACCGTCGGCTGATCGAATCGCCGCTGCTCCCCGTGAGGTCGGAGGAGGAGTAATGACGTTTGAGACCGTTGGCATTCGCGATGGGCGAGTGCGGTGATGAA
>CADCWL010000068.1 GCA_902806405.1 uncultured Thermomicrobiales bacterium
CCGGGGCGCCCGGACGCGACCCGGCGGCCGCGCTTCCACGGGGAAGGCGGCCGCGGCCAGCAGGAGCAGGCCGGCTCGCGCGGCGGCCGCCGCCCTGACGGCCGCGGGGCGCCGCTGGGGAGCGTCACGACCGCGCCGCGGGGCAGGCTGCGGGTGATCCCGCTCGGCGGCGTCGGGGAGGTCGGTAAGAACATGACCGCCGTCGAGTACGAGCGGGATCTGGTCCTGCTCGACTGCGGCGGCAAGTTCCCGGAGGAGGAGCAGCGCGGGATCGACCTGATCATCCCGGACGTCCGCTACGTCCAGGAGCGGCTTGCCAACCTGCGGGCGATCGTGATCACCCACGGCCACGAGGACCACATCGGCGGGCTGCCGTACATCCTGCCGCAGCTGAAGGGGCGGGCGCCGATCCCGATCTACGGCTCTCCCTTGGCGGTCGGGTTCATCGAGCGGAAGCTGGCCGAGGCGCGGCTGGACGAGTTGGTCGACTTGCACGTCGTGCAGCCGGGTGACCGGGTCCAGCTCGGGGCGTTGGCGGTCGAGTTTATCCACGTCACCCACTCGATCCCGGACACCAACGCCGTCGCCGTCCACTCCCCCGTGGGGACGATCATCGACACGGCGGACTTCAAGTTCGACCCGACGCCGACGATGCAGGGGCCGACCGACGAGCGGCTGCTGCGGCGGCTCGGGGACCAGGGGGTGCTGGCCCTCTTCTCCGACACGGTCCGGGTCGAGACGGCGGGGAGCACCCCCTCCGAGCGGGTCGTGCTGGAGACGATGGACGCCGTGATCCGGGAGTCGCGAGGGCAGGTGATCGTCACCACCTTCGCCTCGAACATCAGCCGGATCCACATGGCGCTGCTGGCGGCGGCAAAGTACGGCCGGAAGGTGGCGGTCGCCGGGCGGAGCATGGAGCAGAACGCCCGGGTCGCGCTCGACCTGGGGTACCTCGATCCGCCGGAGGGGATGCTGCTGCCGCTGGACGAGGTGCTGCGGCTGCCGAAGAACAAGCGGGTGCTGGTGATCACCGGCAGCCAGGGGGAGGCGGCGGCGGCACTGGCGCGGATCGCGGCGGCGGAGCATCCCAAGATCCGGGTCGGGGCGGGCGACATCGTGCTGGTCTCGGCGACGCCGATCCCCGGCAACGAAGAGACGGTGACGAACACGATCGACAACCTCTTCCGGCGGGGGACGCGTGTCGTCTACAGCGCGGTCGACCGGGGGGTCCACGTCTCGGGCCACGCCGGGCGGGACGAGCTGCGCAAGATGATCGACCTGGTCCGGCCGCGCTACGCGGTGCCGATCCACGGCGAGTTCCGGCACATGGTCTTGTACCGGGAGCTGTGCGCCGAGGCGGGAATCCCGCCGGAGCGTGTGCTGCTGCCGGAGATCGGCGGGGTGCTGGAGTTCACGGCCGACGCGGCGGCGCACCGGGGTCGGGTGCCCGCGGGGTCGATCCTGGTCGACCGGCTGGGCGACCGGGGGAACGGTCTGGTCACGCTGCGCGACCGTGAGCACATCGCCGACGACGGGGTGATCGTGGTCACGATCGTGGTCGACCGGGAGTCGGGCGAACTGATCGCGGGGCCGGACCTGGTGGCGAAGGGGTTGAAGCCGGAGCTGCAGAACGGGGCGCTGCGGGAGGCGGAGCAGGACCTGCGGCGGATGCTGGAGCGCCGCTCGAAGGGGGAGCCGCAGCTCGGCTACATGGTGCAGCGGGCGAAGGAGGTCGTCGGCAAGTCGCTCTACCGGCGCTCGCGCTCGCGGCCGATGATCCTGCCGGTGGTGACGGAGCTGTAGGCTTCGGAGCGGAGGGCCGGCGGTGTCGGCGTTCCATGGGAGCGTCGGCTGGCGCGTGAAACGCCGTATGTCCGGGAACCGGCGAGAGCTGCGTGGGGCATGGCGGAGACGATGCGGCGAGCGGCGGGGGTGGCGGCCACGACGGCGGGAGACGGAAGGACCGAGGATTCCGCCGGGTTCGGCTCCGAGCCGACGACGAAGATCGGCGGTCGGCGGCACGGCGTGAGCTCTTGACCGCCAGCGGCCGGTTCTTGAGCCGGGAGGAACCGGAACGCGAGGTGGCCGAACGGTGGGGCGGGACGCACCTGCTCGACGACGATCGGTACCACGTACGTTCACTCCAGGGTCCCGATCGCCCGCTTTTGGGGCGGTCGGGCAGCTGAAGGCTGCGCCCCTGTCGTGCTGGAAGACCCCAACCGGACATTCGTGTCGGGCGTCTTCGTGCGACTCGAAGTCCTCCCCGGGGCCGTCTATCACCGAAATCGGGCCGAAGCCACGTCCTACGAAGCGTGCTTCGGCCGGGTGGCAACGTGGGCGACGCCCAACGATCGCGTCATCGAGCAGGTCGGATTGGACGCGGCGCGGTACGGCTCGACTGCGGTGGACGCGCACCACGTCATTGCGGCGACCATGCTTGGGGTGGACGAGCTGGGGACGACGGAGGGGCCGCGGAAACCGATCCATCGCCTCGACGGGGTTCGCGTCGTCGCGGTCTAGAAGGTTCGGTGGCGTCACGTGCTCGGGTTCGACCTGCCCCGTCGGTGCGCCCCGCCGGACCCGGCGGGGCGGGTCGTCGCGTAGTGGTAGCGGTGACGGCATCGGGGCGCGTAGGCTGGGGCTAGGATCGAGAACCAACGGGGTGGGGCGGTGGAATGGGCGGGGCGGGTGCGGATTCCGTACAAGTACGCGGTGGCGTTGACGGCGGCGCTCGGCCTGTTCATGGCGGTGCTCGACAACACGATCGTCAACGTCTCCTTGCCCGCGATGCAGGCGTCGTTCGGGACCGACCTGAACAGCATCCAGTGGGTGATCACCGCCTACTTCCTGGCACAGGCAGCCGTGATCCCCGCCTCCGGTTACCTGAGCACCCGGTTCGGCTTGAAGCGGATGTTCGTCCTGGCGCTGGCGGTCTTCACGGTCGGCAGCCTGCTCTGCGGCCTGGCCGACTGGGTGCCGGGCGGCGGCGAGGCGTTGCTGGTCGGGTGCCGCGTCGTGCAGGGGATCGGCGGTGGGGCGCTCTTCCCGTTGGGGACAGCGATCGCCTTCGGGGCCTTCCCGCCGGCGGAGCGGGCGGCCAGTTCGGCCTTCGTGGCGATCCCGGTGTTGGTGGCGCCGACGCTGGGGCCGACGGTCGGCGGTCTGCTCGTCGACAGCCCGCTGGGCTGGCCCTGGATCTTCTTCATCAACGTCCCGATCGGGATCGCGGCGATCTTCTTGATCGGGCGGATCATGCGGCCGGAGGAGGCGCGGCCGGACGGCCCGACGGCGCCGTTTGACCTGCCCGGGCTGGTCCTGTCGATGGTCGGGGTGGTGCTGGTCGTCTACGCCTTCACGCTGGTCGGGGAGACGCGGCCCGGTTCGGTCTCCCCCGCGGCGCCGCAGGGGGAGGTCTGGGGCTGGGGGTACTGGCTGGTCTGGGCGCTGGTGGCGGCCGGGCTGGCGCTGCTGGTCGCGTTCGGCCTCTACGAGACGCGGGTGGCAGGCGACCCGGTGCTTGACCTGCGGCTCTTCCGCTCCTACGACTTCACGGTCTCGACGGTCCTGACCTGGGCGACGCGGGCGATCATCTTCGGCTCCTTCTTCCTGCTTCCCCTCTTCCTGCAGCAATTCGGGGGCTTGAGCGCGGTCGATGCCGGGCTGGCGATGATGCCACAGGGGCTGGGGGCCGCGGTCGGGATCATCAGCGGCAGCCGGCTCTTCGACCGGATCGGGCCGCGGGCGCTGGTGGTGGCCGGGATGCTGGCGCTGACGGGGAGCACGTGGCTGCTGATCGGGATCGACACCGGGACGGACGGGTGGGACCTGGCGCCGATCCTCTTCTTGCGGGGGGTGGGTTTCGGCTGGGGGAACCTGCCGCTGCAGACGGTGGCGCTGGGGTCGATCTCGGGGCGGGCGCTGGCGAAGGCGAGCTCGCTCTATAACGCGACGGCGCAGGTCTTCAGCTCGATCGGGATCGCCTTCCTGTCGACCCTCTTCCTGGAGAACGTGGCGGACCGGACCGCCGAGCTGGCGGCGGGCGGGGCGCCGGCGGACCTGCCGCTGCGGGCGGGGGCGGCGGCGATCTCGGACGTGTTTCTGCTGTTGACGATCGCGACCGGCGCCGCGACGCTGCTCGGGCTGCTGCTGCCGCGGCGGAGCCTGAAGCAGGCGGCGGAGGCAGCGGGCGGCGAGGGCATGGCGGCGGCGCGGCCGGCGGTGGCGGAGTAGGGTGGTGACGCCGCCGCCTTCGGCCCGGGGCGATGGACGGGCGCACTGAAGGCGTCCTCGGTCGGA
Source organism: uncultured Thermomicrobiales bacterium (assembly GCA_902806405.1). Lineage (GTDB taxonomy): Bacteria > Chloroflexota > Chloroflexia > Thermomicrobiales > UBA6265 > CADCWL01. The sequence continues at coordinate 4,297 of CADCWL010000068.1, forward strand.
TGGTCTGCGCCGCCGGCGGTCCAACGCGGCGCGATCACACAGGAACCGGATCGCTCCGTTCCGGAGGAGCCGCGAGAGATCCGTTTTGGGCGAGGCGGCGTAGACTGGGATGAGCGCGTCGATCCCCTACACTCGGCGCCCTCCCCAGACCCTTCGGAGCGCCGCACACGCTCCGCCCCTTCCCTTCCCGCACGAACCCGGCCCTCTGAGGCCGGGTTCGTGTTTAACCGGCCGGACGCCGCCCGGTTGGGTATCGGTCTACGGCGCAGCGGGCGGGGTGCCGGGGGAGACCAGCGCCGGGGAGGCGCGGGGGGTCGCGAGGAGCTCGCCGGGGTCCCCGAGGCCGGTGAGGGAGCCGACAACGATAAAGACGATGGAGCCGAGGGTGATGACCAGCAGGGCAATGCCCTGGCGCCTGGAGCCGCGATCCATCCCGCTCCCTCGTCCTCTTCCGATGCCTCCGCCACCCGGGGACGCGACGGGCAGGCCGGACCAGCCTCACTCCGCGCGCGAAGGGTAAACGACGCGGTCGGCGAGGACGGCGGCGCCGACCCCCGAGCACCGCGAACGGGTGCATCGCCCGTGTCGGACCTGCTACGCCCCGGCGCAGAGGCGGGGCGACGCCGTTGAAGGCAGGGGAAAGAGGAGCCTCCCTGATTCGGGGCAGCGCCACGGGCGCAGCAAGGAGCGCCCCTACCACCGTTCGCGCCGTGGCCGAAGGAGGCGATCCGGGTGCCGAGGAAGAGGGCGGGGACTGCCTCGCCGTAGACGGCCAACCCGCCAGCCTCCGCGGTCGGCTGGTCGCGGGCGATCGGGGCGAGGTAGGGGGCCGGGCCGCGGCCGTCCAGCTAGAACGGTGCCCACGCAGGAGGCCGGCCTGGTGTGCGAGGCGGCGGCGGACGGTGACCCCACGCTTCGCGCCGTCCAGCCCGAAGCCGGGTAGGGCCTCGCCGACCGGGTCGTCCAGGGGGACCGCGCCGGCGGCACCGAGGCGGAGGACGATCGACAGGGTGGCGACGTCCTTCGTCAGGGAGGCGAGATCGAAGACCGCGTCCTCGGCCATCGGCGCGCGTTCCGGCTCCAGCGCCGCCCAGCCGACCGCGGATTGGAGGAGGATCTTGTCGCCCTTCGCGACGAGGGCAACGGCGCCAGCGAAGGCATCCTAGGCGGCGCCGTCGACGACGCGCCAGGCGGTCTCGATCCCGCCGGTTGTGCCCGCTGCCGCGACGTGCCCCTTCCTTCCCGGCCGGGCATGCGAGCAGGTCGCCCCGAGAGGGAGGTGCACGTGGCGGCAGCGCACGGATCCCGCCCCTCCGCCGGGGGAAGGCGCAAGAACGGCGGCGCGGCGGCACGCTGGAAGGGAACCGTCGTACCGCGCGACCGCCCCCGCGTCCCGCGCCGCGGGACGCGGGACGGGATCCGCTAGGCCGCGCCGCGCTCGGGGACGGTCCCGGCCCGGGTGCGCAGACGGCGCTCGATCGGGAGGAGGGCGTCGAGGGCGGCGGCGCCGGGGCCGGTGAGAACGAGGGCCAGGGCGGTGGCCCCGAGGAGCAGGACGAACTCGACGCCCCCCTCGCCGGCGTAGAAGCCGTTGGCAGCGTGGACGACGAGCAGGGCGACGGCCATATCGACGGCGAGGAGGAGGCCGGCGACGCGGGTGGCGAGGCCGACAATGAGGGCGAGTCCGCCGACCATCTCGACGAGGGTGACGGCGACGGCGGCGAGGCCGGCGGCGGGGATCCCCTCGGAGGCAAAGAAGCCCTCGACACCGTCGATACCCGTGTCGAAGAGCTTCTGCTGGCCGTGCATGAAGAAAACGACGCCGGCGACGACGCGCAGCAGCGCGATCCCCCACGCCCCGAGGTTGTCCGCCGCGGTTCCGTTGTCGCGCATCGTGAGACCTCCCGTCTTTCCTGTCCGCCGTCGCCGCCGGTCACCGTGCCGGGGCGAGCTCCTGGTGGTGGTGGGCCGGCCGGTCGGCCTCGGCGAGGAGGCCGGCAACGTCCAGCGCCCGGGTGACGAAGGCGAGGGCGTCGCCCTGGCGGGGCCACTCGCTCGGCTCCCGGTCCCAGGCCAGTTCGATGCCGTTGCCGTCCGGGTCGTGGAGGTAGAGCGCCTCGTGGGTGCCGTGGTCGGAGGCGCCGTCGATGCCCCAGCCGCCGTCGAGGAGCTGCTTGAGAGCGACGGCGAGGTCGCGCCGAGTCGGGTAGTTGACGGCGAAGTGGTAGAGGCCGGTCGTGCCGGGGGAGGGCGGGGAGCCGCCGGCGCTCTCCCAGGTGTTGAGGCCGATGTGGTGGTGGTAACCACCGGCCGAGAGGAAGGCGGCCTGGTCGCCGAAGCGGGTGACGAGGGCGAAGCCCATCAGGTCGCGGTAGAAGCGGACGGCGCGCTCAAGATCGGCGACCTTGAGGTGGACGTGGCCGATCCTGGCGCCGGTGGGGATGGGGTCGGCGGTCATGGTGGCGGTGCTCCGGGCGAAGGGAGGATGGCATCGGTCGCGTCGTCGCCGGTTGCGTTTTGCCCCGGGTCGAAGTAGGTTGACGAGAGCATACTATGCCCTCATGATGTTGGTGTCAATGGTTATGGTTGGGAACAACATGGACGATGGCGGGGAAGCCGCTCCAAGGCCGCGGCGACGGCCGCGGATCGGCGCCCAGGTGCGCCGCCTGCGCACCGACCGGGGGCTGACGCTGGCGCGGGTCGGTGAGCTGACCGGTTTGAACGTCGGCTACCTGTCGCAGGTGGAGACCGACAAGGCCTCTCCCTCGCTGGAGACGCTGGCGGCGCTGGCCGACGCGTTCGGGGTACCGCTGAGCTGGCTGCTTGTGGAGGCGGTGCCGCCACCCCGGGTGGTGCGGCGGGGGGAGCGGCGGGCTTGGACCGGGCCGGGGGAGGTGCGGGGGGAGGAGGTCGACGGCGGCCTGTCCCGGACGCTGCGGATCGTCGAGGTCAGGAGCCCGCCGGGGGCGCGCATCCCGCTCCACGCCGACCCGGGGGAGGAGCACCACCTCCTGTTGGAGGGGAGGCTGCGGCTGTCGCAGGGGGAGCACGCCGTGGAGCTGGAGCCCGGCGACTACCTGGTCTGGGACGGCGGCTTTCCGCACTACGTGGAGAACGTCGGCGACGGCCCGGCCCGGATCCTGATCGTCACCACCGGCCCGTCGGGCGTCTCGATCCCGCTCGAATAAGGGGGGGGCAGCGGTCACGGATGGACGTCGGCGCGAGCGCCGGCCTCCGGAGCGCGATCGGCGAGCGGGGCAGGGCCCGGGCGGACCCGTGCGTCGCCGTCCATAAGCGCCCGTACTCTCGGGCTCAGGCGAGCATGGTCAGGAAGAAGGAGACGGCGAAGCAAAGGACGGTCGCTAAGCCGACGCCGACCCCGCCGTGCTCCAGCGCCTTCGGCATCAGGACGTCGGCGAGCAGGACCAGGATGGCGCTGGCGGAAGGCGCGGATGGCGGCGGCGACCCCGTCCGGGGCCCAGCCGGGGCCGGCGTAGGCGAGCGGGGCGGCGACGACCGGGACCCCGGCGACGGCGACCCGAACGGCGAGGACGACGGGGACGGCACGCCCGCTGCGGCGCATTCCGGTCGCGGCGCCGAGCGCCTCCGGCAAGCCGGAGACGAGGTCGGTGGCGACGGAGGCGAGG